>JAHHTU010000027.1 GCA_020024455.1 Anaerotignum sp.
GTAAGGCAACGGATTCTGATTCCGTCATTCGCAGGTTCGAATCCTGCTACCCTAGCTTTCGGAAGTCTGTATCAAACAGGCTTTTTTTGTTTTGTATAATATTTTTCGGAAAAATAAGGAAAATGCATTTGTATGCAAAAAAACATTTCAAAAAAAATTAAAAGATGATATAATAAGGATATCTATATGCAATAAATTGATAGGAACATTCCAAAATATCAGATTGGAGGTTATCATATATGACAGCGAAACTGGAAAATGAATATGGCGTAATTAGTATTGACCATGAGGTGATTGCTAGAATTGCAGGATATGCTGCCATTGAATGTTATGGCATTGTGGGCATGGCTGCAAAAAATGTCAAAGATGGTTTGGTACAACTTTTGAAATTGGAAAGTTTGACAAAAGGTATTAAAATGCAGATACATGCAAATAAAATCAGTTTGGATTTACACATTATTGTGGAATACGGTACCAATTTTTCCGCCATCGCAGACAATATTATCAGTACTGTAAAATATTCTGTGGAAGAATATACAGGGCTTGCCGTAGAAGATGTAAACATCTTTGTAGATGGCGTGCGTGTGGACGGCTAAGAACAAGGAGGAACAAACGTTGAGTGTGACAAAATTGAATGGATACCGTTTGCAAAAGATGATTATTGCAGGTGCAAATGCCTTGATTGCAAATAAACAAACGGTAGATGCAATGAATGTGTTTCCTGTGCCAGATGGCGATACAGGAACAAATATGTCTTTGACTGTTTTGGCGGCAGCAAAAGAAGCGGAAAAAGGCGATGCGTTGCGTGTAGATGAAGTAACAAAACGTGCAGCAAGTGGTGCTTTGCGTGGGGCAAGAGGAAACTCTGGTGTCATTACATCACAGTTGTTTCGTGGGTTTGCAAAAGGCTTGGAAGGGCTGGAAGAAGCAGGCGTAAAAGAATTGGCTGCGGCGATGGAACAAGGCGTGAAAACAGCATATAAAGCGGTTATGAAACCAAAAGAAGGTACGATTTTGACCGTTGCCAGAGCTTGTGCGGAAGCCGCAGAACAGGCTTGTCATGAAATAGATGATATTGAGTTGTTCTTGAAAAAAGTGTTGGAGCATGGGCATATTGTGTTAAATCAAACACCTGATATGCTGCCTGTACTCAAAGAAGCCGGTGTGGTAGACGCCGGTGGCAGAGGCTTATTGTATGTTTTGGAAGGGGCATTGGAGCATATCCATACCGAAGAAGAAATTGCATTGGCAGAACCAACACAAGAAAACAAACAAACATATGCAGCATTGGTGTCTGTGGATAATCAAAGTATTACATTTGGATATTGTACAGAATTTTTTATCAATGTAAAACAGCCAGATGATACAACCATACAACAGTTAAAATCTTATTTGGGAACGATTGGCGACTCTGTGGTGTGTGTGAGTGATGATGAAATCATCAAAATTCATGTGCATACAGACCACCCCGGACTGGCTCTGGAAAAAGCGTTGACGATTGGTAGTTTGAGTGGATTGAAAATTGATAATATGAGAGAACAACACAATAATATCATTGATTTTGATGCACCGGCAAAGCCAGCACAATCTACCACAATCAAACCGGCAGAAAAACAAAATACACCAAAAAAAGAGATTGGCTTTGTGGCAATATCCGCAGGAGAAGGATTGACAGCAATTTTCCGCAATTTGGGCGTAGATGAAGTCATCGAAGGTGGACAAACCATGAACCCCAGTACAGAAGATATTTTGAATGCGGTAGAAAAAGTAAATGCAGACCATGTATTTATATTCCCCAATAATAAAAATATCATATTGGCGGCAGAACAGGCAGCGATATTATCCGAAGATAAAAAATTGCACGTTATTCCGACAAAATCTGTACCGCAAGGGATTACAGCGATGTTCTGTTATGAAAGTGGTGCAGATGCACAGGAATTGGAAGAGGCAATGAAAGAAGCTATCAAAACTGTAACAACCGCATCTGTGACATTTGCAGTCAGAGAAACAACCATTGGTGAAAAACAAATCCAAGAAGGCGATTTGTTGGGAATGTTGGAAGACAGCATTGCTGTGGTAGGGCAAGATATGGCACAAACCACCAAAGACCTTTTAGCAAAGGCAGTCACAGAGGACAGCGAAATGATTGGTGTATATTATGGTGCTGATGTGTCTGAACAAGAAGCGGCAGAAATGGTGGCATATATCGAAGAAACATATCCGGATTGTGAAGTAGAATTACAATCCGGTGGACAACCACTGTATTATTATATCATTTCTGTGGAATAACATAAAAAACAAATGACAAAGGGGAAATTTCTTTATGTATAAAGATGTTTCCTCTTTTATTTTGTATCGTATAAAGGGGAAAGCATATGGAGCAAAAACAATCGGTTTCTGTATTGAAACAGGTCGGAGAACAACGATTAAAAAAATTAAATCAAATGGGGATTGCAACCATTGGTGATTTGTTGACGCATTATCCAAGGGAATACAAAGACCGCAGTCGATTGGTGAAAATAGCCGATTTATCAGAAACAGAGGAAAATACATTCATTGCCTATGTGCGAGGGCAGGGCAAAGTAGCAAGAAACGGCAAGCTGGTTGTGACACGGTTGAAAGTATTTGACGAAACCGGAGAAATGACATTGGTATGGTACAATCAACCATATATGAAAACGGCATTGCAAATGGGAGAGGCATATTTGTTTACAGGTGTTTTGCAAAAAAAATATCGCACAAAAGAAGTGGTTTCTCCGGAATATGAAAAAATTGGGGAACATTTTGCGGGCGGCCGTATTGTACCAATTTATCCAACTGTAAAAGGCATTTCTCAAAAAATGTTGCGAGGGTATTTGGAAACGGCATTGTCAGAAATGCATGGGACATTGGAAGAATATTTGCCGCTATGGTTACGCACGAAATATCATTTGGCAGAACGTAATTTTGCAGTACAAAATATTCATTTTCCACATACGGAACAGGCATTTTATGATGCAAGATACCGTTTGGTGTTTGAAGAATTTTTTTTGCTGCAAACGGCTTTGTTTTCTTTACGGGAAATTTGGAAACACAAAGAAGATGGTATTGTGATGCAACAGTCGGAGGCTTTGAGTATGTTTCAAAAGCAACTCCCATTTGAAATGACAGATGCACAAAAAAAGGTGTTGGAAGAAATCAAAGCGGATTTGACAGCAGGCGGTGTCATGAACCGATTGGTGCAAGGGGACGTAGGAAGTGGGAAAACAGCTGTGGCAATGGCAGTTTCCTATTGGGTGATACAAAATGGATATCAAGCCGTTTTGATGGCACCCACAGAAGTGTTGGCAGAGCAACACGGCAAATCCTTTACGGATTTGTTTGCACCATTGGGGATTTCCGTTGTGCTTTTGACAGGCAGTATGACTGCAAAACAAAAAAGAGAGGCATTGGCAAAAATTGCAGATGGTACTGCAAATATGATTATTGGTACACACGCAGTCATACAACAAAGTGTGGTATATCATCGGGTGGGGATTGTGATTACAGATGAACAGCATCGCTTTGGGGTGAAACAAAGAGGAATGTTGGCAGAAAAAGGCGTTTCCCCACATATATTGGTCATGACAGCAACACCAATTCCACGGACGTTGGCATTAATTTTATATGGGGATTTGGATATTTCTATCATTGATACATTACCACCGGGCAGAAAACCGGTGGATACGCTGGCGGTCAATACTTCTTATCGGCAACGGATATATCAATTTTTGGAAAAAGAAGTCGGTGCAGGCAGACAAGTGTATGTCATTTGTCCTATGATTGAAGAAAATGAAAAGCTGGAAGTGGAAAATGTACTTTCTTACACAGAAACATTGCAACAGACATTGTCAAACTGTCGTGTGGTGTGTGTACATGGGAAAATGAAAGCCAAACAAAAACAAGAAATTATGGACGATTTTGTGGCAGGCAATACAGATGTATTGGTTTCCACAACGGTTATTGAAGTGGGTATCAATGTCCCAAATGCAACCGTGATGCTGATTGAAAATGCAGAGCGTTTTGGGTTGGCACAGTTGCACCAACTGCGTGGACGTGTGGGACGTGGTGCAGAAAAATCATATTGTATACTGGTCAGTGATGCAAAAAATAAAATTGCAAAACAACGGTTGCAAACGATGACAAAAACGACAGATGGTTTTGTGATTTCGGAGCAGGATTTGAAATTGCGTGGACCCGGTGATTTTTTCGGCACAAGACAGCATGGATTGCCCGAATTAAAAATTGCAAATTTGTACCAAGATACACAAATATTAAAAGCCGCACAAAAAGCTGCAAAAGAATTGTTGGAGACAGACAATTTATTAGAACAAAAAGAACATATGCTGTTAAAAAATTATATTTCGACATGGTTTGATGGTAAAAATTTGGAATTGTAGACAGGTTCTTGTTGTGTTTTCAAATGTTCTTTGGTATACTTAATGCGTATATGTAAAAAAATTGATTGAATAAGGTGATTGAAGTATGCGTGTCATCGCAGGCTCTGCAAAGGGGCATAAACTGCAAACGATAGAGGGCTTGGAAACAAGACCCACAACAGACAGAATCAAAGAAACATTGTTTAATATCATTGCATTTGATTTGCCACAATGTCGGTTTTTGGATTTGTTTTCCGGCAGTGGTGCAATCGGCATTGAAGCATTGAGCCGTGGAGCGGCAGAGGCTGTTTTTGTGGAACAGTCTGCACAATGTCAACAAATCATTACACAAAATTTAATACATACCAGATTGCAAGACCATGCACTGGTGATGGGGTTGTCGGTGGAAGTGGCTTTGGACAAGCTATCCCAACAAAAAAAACAATTTGATATGATATTTATGGACCCACCCTATGCAGCAGATTTGACAACAGCAGCCATACAAACCATTGTGGATAAGCATTTGCTGGCAAAAGACGGGATTATCATTGTGGAACACAGCACAAAAAATCAAATCATACCACCAAATGGTTGGTGTGTGTATCGCAAAAAAGATTATAAAACAACGACAATTTCTTTTTTGTGTGTGGAGGAAACAGAAGTATGAAAAAAGCAATTTATGCAGGAAGTTTTGACCCTGTCACATTGGGGCATTTGGATATTATCGAAAGAGCTGCAAAATTAGTAGATGTTTTGGTGGTGGCGGTTTTGGAAAATCCAAATAAAAAGACACTGTTTACCGTAGAAGAACGAAAAATCCATCTGGAAATGGTTACAAAACATATTGAAAATGTGCAAGTTGACTCATTTTGCGGATTGCTGGCAGATTTTGCAACCAAAATCGGTGCATCTGTGGCTGTGCGTGGTCTGCGAAATGCTGTGGATTTTGCCGCAGAATATCAAATGTATTTGATTAACCGAAAATTGGGAAAAGAAATTGAAACCATCTTTTTGGCGGCAGATGAGGAGCATTTGGCGTTAAGTTCCACCAATGCAAAAGAGGTTGCTGTATTCGGCGGTAATATTGATTTTATGGTGCCAAAAGAAATACAGCCTTTTGTTGTAAAGAAATATCAAAAATAAATGGAATGGGGAGGGAGAAAGCATGGAGTCTGTATTGCAACTATTAGATGAATTGGAAGAAATATTGGATAATAGCCGTGCTGTGCCATTTAGCAATAAAGTTTCGGTAGATAAAGAAGAAATTTATGATATTATCAGTGAAATTCGTGTACGCTTGCCAAACGAATTGAAGCAGTCCAAATGGGTTGTGGAAGAACGCAATAAAATATTGATTGATGCACAAAAGGAAGCAGATGAAATCGTCAAAAGTGCAGAAAACAGAATGGTGCGCTTGGTGGAAGATAACGAAGTGACAAAAAAAGCATATGACCAAGCGGCTGCCATCATTGATTCTGCGAAAAAGACAGCAAAAGAAATGCGTTTGGGTGCTGTGGAATACTCTGAAAATATGCTCTCTGAGGCAGAAAGCAAATTGAAAGAGTTAAAAGCCGTGGTATATAGCGAAAGTATCAAAACAGATGAATATTTCGCACAGACATTGGATATTTTGAGCGAAAATATTCAAGAATTGCGTATGAGCAAATGATGGCTTATTTGCCCAAAATTGCAATATATAACAAAAACAAAGCACAGAAAGCAAAAAATGGAGAAAAGGCGGTTGCTGTATGTAGGGAACATACAGGAACTGCTTTTTGTATGTCCGAAAAAAAGAAAGGGCAAATCCATAAAAACAATAAACAGGCAAACAGAATATGTATGAGTTTTGCCAATATGTATTTTGGAAAGCTGATGGGTAGGTTGCCGCAAACACCAAATGTCTGCCCTAATATGGAAAAGCCGCCAAAGCAAAGCAAAGCAACACAAAAACAACCTCTTATCCAAAAAGGTTCACTTGCTGTGCTGATTTGATAGGTACCGTTTGTCATTTCAAAAATACCGCTGCATATCCCTTTTAGCATTGTTTCGGAACAGGCAGAACCGGAACATAGTTTTGCCAAAAAAGAAAATACGCCAAATACGTCCAATGCTTTTGTAAAAACGGAAAAAAACACCAGATATCCCCCAATTTGTGCAACGGTAAGCAATGCGTCAGATATGCAGTTAGATAATATATCGGAAAAAGGCTGCTTTTCGATGTGTGGGCAATCGTATGTACCAAGGGGTGTGCTTTTATAAAAACGACAAAACATACCGGTTAGTATTGCCCCGCCAAATATGGAGAACAAAAAGGCATATCCAACATGAGCATTGCCAAAAAAACCTGTGCCGACTGTCCCAATTACAAACAATGGTCCGGGATTGTTGCAAAAGCAAAATATTTTTTGTGCTTCCGAATGTGAAATTTGTTTGTTTTCGTATAACATGGCAGTGGTTTTTGCTCCCATGGGATAACCGGAAAGAAACCCCGCTACCAATGGAAATGCACACACACCCGATAAACCAAATAAGGGTTTCATAATGGGTTGTAAGAGATGCCCAAGCTGTTGTGCAAATCCCAAGCGAAACAAAATACCGCAGGCGGTTAAAAAAGGAAATAAAGAGGGTAATACCGTAGAAAACCAAAGCGAAAAGCTTTGGGAAGATGTCAAAAGCATTTCATCGGGAAAACATAATAATGCCAAAAGCAATATACAGACACACACTGTCAAAAGCATATTTTTTATCATGGAAAACCGTCCTTTTTGATTTGGTTATACTAATGTATGTCTGTATGTGTAAAATCATGTTTTTTGTGTATATAAAATAGATTATAAAATTGCCATGGGGGTGGTAAAATCTTTGTTTGGTGTACGATATAAGGGATTGGGGACTGCCAAAGCCTGTAAATCGGTTGCCAATTTTTCCAATGCCAGCAGATGCAAGCCGTCCTCGTCCAGCAATGCGGGAGCTTTTTTCAGATTGGTCAATACAGGGCATTTTGCTTGTTCTGTCAGGTCACCCAATATTTCGGCATGGTCTTTTTGAAACCCAAGCACACGAATATAAGGTAAGTGGTTGCGACGCAAAAAGTAATCCACTTCTTTGGTGCGGATATCGAGCAAAATATGTATCAAAATCCGCTGTATTTTGGTGCGTGTATAGCGTTTGCTTTTGATGAATGTAATCAAATCTTCTGCAAAATAACCGTTTTCAACCGCACGCAAAATACGATTTTCCAATCCTTCTGTCACTTCAAAAATTTCCTGTAAATCTTCTGCACAAGTGGTACGCAGCTTATAATGCAGGGCGGAAGTCAAATGCTCCATAGATGCAGGGGCACAACCCAAAGAGAGTTCTTTTGTCAATAAATCTCTGGTGTTTTCGGGCAGTTGCAAGAAAGCTTCTGCGGTGTTTTCGGAGAAAATGGCTGTGCGAATGGCAGAGGCAGAGGCATATTCGCCCTGCAATGTGGTATCGTCATATTGCCCGCCTTTGCGTTGTATGGTAAAGGGTTCTATGTTGCTGTGATAATAGTCCAATGCTTTCAAGTATTCCAGTCCCAATATATGATTGGGGCGGGAAAGGATTTCACTGCTGATGTTGGAAACGGTTTCCAATGCTTTTGCCCTTGCTGTGGGGTAGGATACCCCTTCATCGAGATATTGTTTTAATAAGCGTTGAAATTCTTCGGTTTCGTTCATCATAATTTTTGCGGCTTCCTGCATGGCAGCTAAATCGCCGCTTTCAGAGCCAAAACAAAGTGCGTCTATCATATTGGCATCTTGCAAGACTTTGATACTGCCCCTTGCAAATGTTTCTGCGTTTGCCGTAGCAAACAATACAGGCAATTCCAACACCATATCCGCACCGTTTTGTAAGGCACAGGTTGCTCTTGTCCATTTGTCAAAAATAGCAGGTTCTCCACGTTGTATAAAGCTCCCGCTCATGACAACAACAGCTCTTTGTGCATTGGTATGTACTTTGGATTTTTCTATCATGTATTGATGTCCTTTATGAAAAGGGTTATATTCTGCAATAATGCCTACGGTTTTCAAAAACGGTCACGTCCTTTGCTGAAATAGTTTCTAAAAGCAGTATAACATATTTTTCAACATTTATATCATTTTTCTATGGAAAATTTGAGGAATTCAGTCTATACTAAAAGGTAGAATATGATAGAAGGATGATAGCATGGAACGGTTGGAGCAGGACGCAGATTTTTTGCAGGAACTTTTTATAGAAGAAACATGGAAAAACATAGATAAATTGGATACATTTATTGAAACAAAGATGGCAGAAACAGAGCTTTTGATTACCAAAGAAGAAATTGACCGTCTCTTTCGTACCATGCATAGCATGAAAGGCAGTGCGTCTATGATGGGGTATCCTGCATTTTCGGAAACGGCACACAGTGCAGAAGATTTGTTTTCGTATTTGCGGGAAGAGGAACAGCCTGCACAAGCAGACTTACAAAGCATTTTACAACTGTTGCGTATGGTGTCGGGATATTTGAAAAGAGAATTACGCCGCATGGAAACCAATGATGAAGTCACGGACTTTGGTTGGGCAGTGGTCAAGCGGATTAAAAACTTTTTGGCACATATAGATTGTGAAAACGAACCGGAAGGCCCCAGTTATCAGATTGCATATACCAGAAAAGGCAAAAAGCGTATCCCATATACCAATTTTACGGGTTTGGTATTGCAAATGAAACGCTTGGCAACGGTGATGGGACGTACATTGGACAAAGCATTTTGTTTGCATATCGAAGGAGAAGAAATTGAAGTGCCACAAGATATTTACGAAAAAATATCCATGGCAGTGTTGCAAATGACAAAAAACAGTATGGACCATGGTCTGGAACAAACCGAAGTCAGAGAAAAACTGGGCAAAACATCGGTTGGTACTATTTCATTGGAAGTACAGAAAACAGGTACACAAATATTTGTGGTATTTCGAGATGATGGACAAGGGTTGGATAGAGAACGCATACTCAAAGCGGCAAAAGCAAAAGGGTGGCTCAAAAAGCCGGAAATGGAGTATGAAGATAATGAGGTGTATGCATTTTTGTTACGCCCAGGGTTTACCACAAAGCAAAAAGCAACGTTGTTTTCGGGGCGTGGCGTTGGGTTAGATGTGGTGAATGCTGCCGTTTCGGCATTGGGTGGCAGTATTCGCATTGAAAGCACGATATGTATGGGTACAACATTTTTTATGGAGTTTGCATGGGAACAATCATGACAAAAAAAGGAGGATATAGAATGAAAAGTGTCAAACCAAGCAGAGGAAGTTCTTTGGAGCATGGCATTGCCGGATTGGTTGCGGTGGTTGTTGGGATTGTATGGCTATCCCATGCAGTCAAAAGAGATGCTCCAACCAGTATGTTGCTATTTGGTGGTCTGTTTATACTCATTGGTGTGCTGAACGCATTTTTGGGATTTTATAACGCAAAGGCAAGCAATCGACTCTCTTCCTATGATATTGTGGAAGATGAGCCGGATATTTTTGAAAAAAAGTTAGGCAATCACACAACAAAAGAAGGCAGTGAAAAACAGTACTGCCCATATTGCGGTACAAAAGTCGATGAAAATGCCCAATTTTGTTCCAAATGTGGCAAACAATTATGACGGAAACCACAAAATAATGGGATTTTTTTGTAGATAGGCTTGTATACAAGCGAAAATTTGATTATAATAAATATGCTGTTCGCTTGAAAAAGGCGAATTTGGAAACAGTATATAGGACATTGAATGAAAATTCGGTGTAAAACAAAAATTTATATGTATGGGAGGTTTTTACAGTGGACTTTTTATCACAAGTAAAAGCAAAAGCAAAAGCAGACAAAAAAGTAATTGTACTACCCGAATCTTTTGAAAAAAGAAATTTGGAAGCAGCAGCAGAATGCCTAAAAGATGATTTGGCAGATATCGTGTTAATCGGTAACAAAGAAAAAATCATGGAAGCAGCAGGCAGCTTTGATGTATCCAAAGCAATTTTTGTAGACCCTGAAAACTACGAAAGAATGGACGAAGTGGTTGCCGGTTTGGCAGAAGCAAGAAAAAGCAAAGGCATGACTTTGGAAGAAGCAAGAAAACTGCTTTTGGACGACCCTATGTTCATGGGTGTGATGTTGGTAAAAATGGATATTGCAGACGGTATGGTTTCCGGTGCAATTCATTCCACAGCAGATACATTGCGTCCCGCACTGCAAATTTTGAAAACAGCACCTGGTACAGAACTGGTTTCCTCTTTCTTCATCATGGTAACAAATACACCACAATATGGTGATGACGGTATTTTGTTGTTTGCAGACTGTGCATTGAAC
Source organism: Anaerotignum sp. (assembly GCA_020024455.1). Lineage (GTDB taxonomy): Bacteria > Bacillota > Clostridia > Lachnospirales > Anaerotignaceae > Anaerotignum. The sequence goes on from JAHHTU010000027.1 coordinate 10,726, forward strand.
CAAAATCCAACTTCCCAAGAATTGGCTTGCATTGCCGGTGATTCCGCAAAATCTTATGAAGCATTCATTGGCAAAGAAGCAAGAGTTGCGATGTTGAGCCACTCCACAATGGGTTCCGCAAAACACGCTGATGTTACAAAAGTTGTAGATGCTGTGAACATTGCAAAAGAAAAATACCCCAACATCAAATTAGACGGTGAAATTCAGTTGGACGCTGCAATCGTAAAAGAAGTTGGTGAATTGAAAGCACCAAACAGCACAGTTGCCGGCAAAGCAAACGTATTGGTATTCCCTGATATTGATGCAGGTAATATCGGTTACAAATTGGTACAAAGATTTGGTCAGGCAGAAGCATTTGGCCCTGTATTGCAGGGGATTGCAAAACCTGTCAACGATTTGTCCAGAGGTTGCTCTGCAAATGATATCGTGGCAGTGGTTGCATTGACATCTGTACAGGCACAAGTAATGGCAAAAAATAACTAATTATATATAAGGAGAGAAAACAATGAAAATTCTTGTATTAAACTGTGGTAGTTCTTCTTTGAAATATCAGTTGATTGATATGGACACAGAAGAAGTAATGGCAAAAGGTCTTTGCGAAAGAATCGGTATCGAAGGTTCCAGATTGAAACATCAACCAAGCGGCAAAGATGATGTTGTATTCAATGATTATATGCAAGACCACAGCGTAGCTGTGCAAATGGTATTGGACGCATTGACAGATAAAGACCACGGTGTGGTGGCATCTATGCAAGAAATCAATGCAGTTGGTCACCGTGTGGTACATGGCGGCGAATATTTCGCAAGCTCTGTTATCATTGATGATTCCGTAAAAGAAGCATTGCAAAAATGCTGCGAATTGGCACCTTTGCACAACCCTGCAAACTTGATTGGTATTGAAGCGTGTGAAAAAATCATGCCGGGCGTACCTCAGGTAGGTGTATTTGATACAGCATTCCACCAGACAATGCCTGAAAGAGCATATTTGTATGCAATTCCTTACGAATACTATGAAAAATACAAAATCAGAAGATATGGTTTCCATGGTACAAGCCACAGATATGTTTCCGAAGAAGCAGCAAAAATGATGGACAGACCTTATGACCAGACAAAAACAATCACTTGCCACTTGGGTAACGGTGGTTCCATTTGTGCAGTCAGAAACGGAAAATCCATTGATACCACAATGGGCTTCACACCTTTGGAAGGTTTGGTAATGGGTACAAGAGCCGGTGACGTTGACGCTGCTGTTGTTACATTCTTGATGGAAAAAGAAAACTTGACACCACAGGAAATGGATAACATCTTGAATAAAAAATCCGGTGTATTGGGTCTTTCCGGTGTTTCCAGCGATTTCAGAGATATCGAAGAAGCAAGCGAACATGGTAACGAAAGAGCAGAAATTGCTTTGGACGTATTCGCTTACAAAGTAGCAAAAAGAATTGGTGCATATGCAGCTGCCATGAACGGCGTAGATTGCATCGTATTTACTGCCGGTTTGGGTGAAAACTCTGCTTCCACAAGAAGATTGATTTGTGACTACTTGGGTTACTTGGGTATTCATGTGGATTCTTACCACAACTCTTTGAGAGGAAAGGCAATCGAAATCACAACTCCTGATTCCAGAGTCAGAGTTTTTGTCATTCCTACAAACGAAGAATTGGTAATTGCAAGAGATACAAAGGAATTGCTTGACAAATAAGCATCCTTTCAGTATAATGTTTTAGGTACGACTACGGGGTGATATGAATGATATTGGAAATGGCTCAGTTATATGGTAAAAATGGTGCTTCTATGGCGGTAGATATCATAGAGCATATGGAAGATACTTCACCATATCCCGATGTTGTGGGTTTTATAGAGCCTGTAAAAATAGAAGGAACTCTCACAAATGAAGATGAAATTTTCATTTTGGAGGCAAAGGGTGAAACAAAAGTCAGCCTTGCGTGCGACCGTTGTTTGAAGCCGGTCGAAACAGAGATTTACTTCAATATTGAGGAGCGTTTTTCCCATACAGGCAGAGAGAATGAAGAGACAGAAACTTTTTCGGGAGACCAAATCGGTCTTGCGGACTATGTCAAAAGAGCTATCCTGGAAGCACTGCCTATGAAGACAGTTTGTAGGGAGGACTGCAAAGGACTCTGTCCTGTCTGCGGCAAGGATTTGAATGAAGGTCCGTGTGCGTGTGACACAACGGAATTCAATCCGATGTTTGAAAGTTTAAGGGCTCTTTTCAATGTTGATGAGGAGGTGTAGAAATGGCTGTACCTAAGGGTCGAGTATCAAAATCTAAAAGAGATAAAAGAAAAGCACAGAGCTGGAAAATCGCAACACCTAGTTTGGTGAAATGCAGCAAATGTGGCGAATTGATGGCACCCCACCAAGTATGCAAATCTTGTGGTGCTTATAACAAAAAAACAATCATCAAAGTTGACTAATATGTCAAATAAAAAAGACAGCAATGTACTTGCTGTCTTTTTTTATTCATATTTTTGCATGGCTTTTTCTGCAATATGCCAATCCAAAAATACATGGATATCTTGTAAAGCGTCTAGGATACGCCAACGATACGGTTCATTTTGTCGTAGTTCTTGTAATAGATACGGTTTGACAATATGTTTGTCAAGTTTGCCATGATTGCGTGCAATATAAGCAAGTCCTAATGCTGCATTGGCTCGCACAGCAGGATTGGTATGTGCAAACAATCGAATACAAACGGTTTGTGCCTCTTTCCAGTTATTCCAGTATGCACCAACAGAGAGTGGGAGCAGTAAACAATCTTCTGTATCATCACATCGTTTTGCAATTTCGATTGCTTGTGCAAAAGAATATGTAGGCAAAGCAGCGTATATCCTTTTGGGCATTAGCCGGTCACAGGTGCCAACAATACTTTACCGGTACCACGATACACGTTGACCAGACCTTCGCCAGATGCCGCAGAACCAATCAGTGTTTTGCCGGAGCGTTCGACAGTGAATTCCAAACTGCCACTCCATGCGATTGCCATATTGCCATCTACTTTCAGTACATCGTTTTGCAATGTGATTTCAATTAACTCCTCACGGGGGCAGGGGCTTTCCAAACAAACAACACCATTACCGACAATACCCAGGTTGAACAAGCCTTCACCACCTGCTACGGCTGAGGACAGGTTGGAACGCATGACAGCTTTTTGTTGCAAAGAGGCTTCACACGCCAAGAACAAGCCATCATCTAATACAATAGAGCCATTCCAGCTGGATAAATCTTCCAATAAAATATATTTGTAAGTAGGTTCCAGTACCATGACACCATCACCGGTGTATTCTGGTTTGATTGCAGACTCGCCGGTTACTTTTCCACGCAGTGCTTTGCCGAACAAATCGCCAACACCTTTCAAGCCTGTGGTTGCATTCACATTTCCGACTGTCCATTGCATAGCACCTGCTTGCACAACAACATGGGATTTGCTCAAATCACAGATGACTTGACGTCTGCGTACATTCATTTGGCTTGCAAAATATGCAGCGGCGGCACTGTTTGGTGTGACACTCAAATCACGCAGGTACTCGATGGTTGTGAAAGCACCTAAACTTTCCAATACATTGATATCATCATTTTCTGTTAAGTTTCTGATTTGGTACATAAAAGAACCTCCTTTATTTGTAGAAAAATTATATATCTTGTAACATCGTATCATAAATACAAATGTCTTTCAATAAAAAAATAGGTGACATAATATGAAAAAAATTGATAAGCTATCCGAAAAAGAAATCAGAAAGCAAATATTACAACAAAAACTTGCATGGCAGGCAAGCAAAAACAAATGGAAAAACTATGATAAAAATAGTATGCAAATACAGGAAATATATGAAAAAATCCCCTGTTTGGACAATATATATCCAATATATTTACAAGCATGGAAAACAATGACACCCACAGAAAAAATTGCACTTTCCATCAAAGGGGAACAACGATATCAAGAAATTGTTAAGAAAATGGATTTGCAAAAAAACAAACCCTATTATGTCAAGGGTATTGTGGGTTGGGCGTTGGTGGTATTCACAGATGTACAGGCGGCAGTCAAACAACTATGGGAAAACGAACCGGGCTTTTTGTTGGTGGATATGGAAGCACAAAAAATCAAAGATGTGGATATAGATAGCGGGGACGAATACCATATCAGTATTTATATTTGGAATTTTGGGCAGATAGACGAAAAAAAAGATTTGTGATAGAATAATACGAATATAGACGCATATAAGAGATTTGATATAGAAAGGAAGAAGTATATGGAAAAACAAGTGGTCGTGGCATTTGATGCGATGGGTGGCGACAATGCCCCTTTTGAAAATGTAAAAGGTGCAGTGGAAGCAGTAAAAGAAAGCCCTGTGTTTGTAAAATTGGTTGGGAATGCAGAAATATTGCAGGCAGAATTGCAAAAATATGATTACCCAAAAGAGAAAATTGAAATTGTACCTGCGTCCGAAGTCATTGGTACAGATGAAGTGCCTACCGTAGCCATTCGCAAGAAAAAAGACTCCTCTATGGTGGTAGGTATGCAGTTGGTCAAAAATGGGGACGCAGATGCATTTGTTTCCGCAGGCAGTACAGGGGCGTTGTTGACAGGCTCTTTGCTGATTGTGGGCAGATTGTCGGGTGTGGAGCGTCCGGTATTGGGTACTTGTTTGCCAACCAAAACCGGAAAATCTGTGTTTTTGGTAGATAGCGGGGCAAATGTGGATTGTAAGGCAAAGTATTTGGAACAGTTTGGGAAAATGGGTTCTGTATACGTGGAAAACGTATTCGGCAGAAAAAATCCAACTGTGGCACTGGTGAATATTGGTGCAGAAAAAGAAAAAGGCAATACTTTGACAAAAGAAGCATATGAATTGTTGGAACAAACAGATTTAAATTTTATCGGGAATATTGAGCCAAGAAATATCCCGTTTGGTGATGCAGATGTTGTGGTGTGTGATGGCTTTGTGGGCAATACGATATTGAAATTGAGCGAAGGTTTGAGTAAAACCATGATAGATGTCATCAAAAAAGAAATCACGGCAGGGGCATATAAATTTGCGGCAGCCATGCTCAAAAAACCATTTCAGAATGTAAAATTGTTCTTAGATGCCGATGAAGTGGGTGGTGCACCTTTTATCGGACTGAAATCCTTAGTTGTCAAAGCACATGGTAGCTCTAACGCAAGGGCATTTAAAAATGCCATCAAACAATGTGTGATATTCAAAGAAAATGATATCATTGGAAAAATTCAGGATAAAATTTGATGTATATTTTCAGAGATGCTACAAAGCATATCATCAGAAACAAAAATTTATTTTTTAGAGATATGGTTTGACAGCCATGAAAAACAAGGTAGATTTGTAAAAATATAGCGAATCTACCTTTTTCAATTTTTTTTTGGAAATATTGCTGACAAAATGATGGAAATAGAGTATAGTATTGAAAGAAGCAAAAGGAGGTTGCAAGTATGGAGGAGGCAGTTGTAAAAAATATTGTGGCAAAGCAGTTAGGTATTGCAGCAGATACATTGCGGGAAGAAACTTCCTTTCGAGCATTAGGTGCAGATTCCTTAGATGTGTTTCAGATTATTTCTGCATTGGAAGAAGCATATCATATAGAATTTGATACAGTTGGAGCGGAAAACATAAAGACCATTGGTGATGCTATGGCGTATATTAGGAAATCGGTGGGGAATTAATATGAATTACTTAAATTTGGAAGAATTTGAAAAAAGATTGGGCTATCGGTTCACAGATAAAAATTTGTTGTTGTTGGCGTTGACACACAGTTCGTATGCGAACGAAAATAAAAAGTGCAGTCACGAAAATAACGAAAGATTGGAATTTTTGGGCGATGCAGTACTGGATATGGTGGTAAGCGAATATATGTATCGCAAATTTCCGGAAATGCCAGAGGGTGAATTGACAAAATTACGTGCGGCTGTGGTGTGTGAGGCATCGTTGGCAGATTTGTCGAGAAAATTGGGTGTCGGTAGAAACTTGCTCTTGGGAAAAGGGGAAGAAAGTACAGGCGGCAGAAACCGTGACTCGATACTGGCAGATGCATTTGAGGCAATCATTGGAGCAGTTTGCATTGATGGCAATATTGATGCAGCAAGCAAATATGTAATGCAATTTATGGAAAGTTGTATTGCACAAACAAAAACAAATTTCCGCAATTTGGACTGCAAAACACACTTGCAAGAAATGATACAGAAAATCAGCAAAGTCCCATTGCAATATGTGATTGTAGACGAAAAAGGCCCTGACCATAACAAAATATTTGTGGCAGAGGTGTTGCATGAAGGCAAAACATTGGGGCAAGGCAGCGGAAAAAGCAAAAAAGAGGCAGAACAAAATGCTGCAAATGCTGCGATTGTATGTATGAAAAAGATATAAAAAACAGATGATTTTGTGAGGAAATATTCCTCTTGAAATCATCTGTTTTTTTCAGAGTGAATTACTGGGAATTTTTCAGTCTGCATTGACAGAGATTATAAAATGTGACATAATATGACATAATAGGGAACATATATTCTTGTAATAGGAGGGAAGTATATGCAAAAGTTTGAAGTCGTAAGCCAATATGCACCAACCGGTGACCAGCCGCAGGCGATTGCAACATTGGCAGACGGATTTTTGAATGGTAAAAAATTCCAGACATTGTTGGGCGTAACAGGGTCAGGAAAAACATTTACAATGGCAAATATCATTGAGAAATTGCAAAAACCAACACTTGTCATTGCACATAACAAAACATTGGCAGCACAATTATACAATGAATTAAAAGAGTTTTTTCCAAACAATGCGGTGGAATATTTTGTGTCATATTATGATTATTATCAACCCGAAGCATATGTTCCAAGTTCAGATACGTATATTGAAAAAGATTCCTCTGTCAATGATGAAATTGACAAACTGCGTCACTCCGCAACAGCGGCTTTGGTGGAGCGTCAAGATGTGATTGTGGTGGCAAGTGTGTCTTGTATATATGGCTTGGGTGACCCGGAAGAATATTATGGTATGATGCTTTCTTTACGCCCCGGCATGGAAAAAGACAGAGATGAGGTATTGCACAGCTTGATTGAAATGCAGTACGACAGAAACGATATGAGTTTTGAACGGGGTACGTTTCGTGTCAGAGGTGATGTGGTGGAGATTTTTCCGGTAGCATCTGAAAAATATGCAGTGCGTGTGGAATTTTTCGGTGATGAAATCGACCGTATTACAGAAATTGATGTGGTAACAGGAGAAGTGATTGGCACAAGAAATCATATTTCCATTTTTCCTGCATCACATTATGTGACTGCACCGGAACGCATGAAACAGGCGGTATTGCGTATTGAACAGGAATTACAGGAACGGTTGGAAGAACTACGGCGGGAAGACAAACTGCTGGAAGCACAGCGTTTGGAACAACGGACAAATTATGATATTGAAATGCTCAAAGAAATGGGATTTTGTACGGGCATTGAAAACTATTCCCGTCATCTGTCTTTGCGAGAAGCAGGCAGCACCCCCTTTACATTGATTGACTTCTTCCCTGATGATTTTTTCATCATTGCTGATGAGTCCCATGTATCTATTCCGCAAATTCGGGGAATGTATGAGGGAGACCGTTCCAGAAAAACCACTCTGGTGGATTTCGGATTTCGTTTGCCGTCTGCATTGGATAACAGACCATTGCAATTTGCAGAATTTGAAAGCAAAATCAATCAAATGCTGTTTGTATCCGCAACGCCATCTGTATACGAAAAAGAACATACAGAACAAATTGTAGAGCAAATCATTCGTCCAACAGGATTATTGGACCCTGAAATTTCTGTGCGTCCCATTGAAGGGCAAATTGATGATTTGTTACATGAAGTCCATGTGACTACGGAAAAAGGGCAAAAAGTACTGGTTACAACATTGACAAAAAAGATGGCAGAACGCTTGACGGATTATATGAAAGAGGCAGGTGTGCGTGTACGATATTTACATTCGGACATTGATACATTGGAACGATTGGAAATCATACGGGATTTGCGTATGAATGTGTTTGATGTTTTGATTGGGATTAACTTATTGCGAGAAGGTTTGGATATTCCGGAGGTCAGTTTGGTTGCCATATTAGATGCAGACAAAGAGGGATTTTTGCGTTCCGAAACTTCTTTGATACAGACGATTGGGCGTGCGGCAAGAAATGCACAAGGACGTGTGGTGATGTATGCAGATGTGATGACGGAAAGTATGGCAAAAGCCATTCGGGAAACAGAACGTCGTAGAGCCATACAGCAGGCATATAACGAAATGCATGGCATTACACCCAAAACGATTGTCAAAAAAGTGCATGATGTGATACAGATTACAAAAACAGCAACCGAAAAACAAAAATTCGGTTTGGATAAAGACCCGGAATCTATGAGTAAAAAAGAATTGGAAACATGGATACGAAAATTAGACAAAGAGATGAAACAAGCGGCGGCAGACCTGCAATTTGAACGGGCGGCACAGTTGCGGGATAAAGTGCAAGCATTGAGAAAGTTGGAGTTGTAGCGAGCATACACAAAAGGAGAAGACATGAAAAATGAAATTGTGGTGAGAGGTGCAAGAGAGCACAATCTAAAAAATATTGATTTGGCAATACCAAGAGATAAATTGGTTGTATTTACAGGTGTGAGCGGTTCCGGAAAAAGTTCTTTGGCGTTTGATACATTGTATGCAGAGGGACAAAGAAGATATGTGGAATCTTTGTCTGCCTATGCAAGACAGTTTTTGGGGCAGATGGAAAAGCCAGATGTAGACCAAATAGAAGGGCTTTCCCCAGCAATCTCTATCGACCAGAAAACAACAAGCCATAATCCACGTTCGACAGTGGGAACGGTAACGGAGATATATGATTATTTGCGTTTGTTGTATGCAAGAATTGGTATCCCGCATTGTCCGAAATGTGGAAAAGAAATCAAAAAACAGACCATTGACCAAATTGTGGATAGGATTGTGGGATTGCCGGAACGCAGTAAAATACAACTGTTGGCACCTGTGGTTAGAGGCAGAAAAGGTGAGCACATAAAGTTGTTGCAAGATGCCAAAAAAAGCGGGTATGTGCGTGTGCGTATTGATGGCATGACATATGATTTATCGGAAGAAATCAAATTGGAAAAAAACAAAAAACATACGATTGAAATCATTGTAGACCGTTTGGTGATAAAAGAAGGAATACAAAAGCGTTTGACGGAGTCTATCGAAACGGTTACAGCATTGACAGGCGGCTTATTGGTGGTAGATGTCAACCAAGGAGAACAGGAATTGGTGTTTAGTCAAAATTTTTCCTGCCCAGATTGCGGAATTGATTTGATGGAGATTGAACCACGTTTGTTTTCTTTTAATAATCCGAGCGGGGCTTGCCCAACCTGTACCGGTTTGGGTATGCAGATGAAGTTTGATGAACAGTTAATCGTGCCTAACAACAAATTGTCCATCGCACAAGGGGCGATTGTTGCACCGGGATATAACTCTTTATCCAATCGGGACAGTATGCACCGTGTATTGTTTGATGCATTGGCAGAAAATTACCATTTTTCATTGGATACACCATTTTGTGATTTGCCCGAAGAAATCAAACAAATCATATTTTATGGTACAAATGGAAAGATGTTACGTGTCACATATAAAAACCAAAGAGGTACAGGAACATATGACTATGATTTTTCAGGACTGATAAACAATTTACAAAGACGATACAATGAAACATCGGAGTCCATGCGTAATGAATATGAAGAATATATGACAAATATTGAATGTCCGTCCTGTCATGGGAAACGCTTGCGTCCGGAAGTGCTGGCAATCACCGTAGGCGGCAAAAATATTTCCGAAGTGACAGAGCTTTCTGTGGCACAGATACAGCAATTTTTTGCACAACTGAAATTGACAGACAGAGAGTTGATGATTGCAGAACGGATTCTGAAAGAAATTGACGCAAGAATTGGATTTTTGGCAGATGTGGGACTGGAATATCTGACTTTATCCAGAGCCGCAGGTACTTTATCCGGTGGAGAGGCACAGCGAATTCGTCTGGCAACACAAATCGGCTCCGGTTTGGTGGGGGTTGTATATATTTTGGACGAGCCAAGTATCGGACTGCACCAAAGGGATAATGATAAATTGTTGAAAACATTGGAGCATTTGCGAGATATTGGCAATTCCTTGATTGTGGTGGAACATGATGAGGATACGATGTATGCGGCAGATTACATTGTAGATGTTGGACCGGGGGCAGGCAAAGAGGGTGGCTCTATCATTTGTGCCGGTGATGTGGAAACCATAAAAGCCTGTACAGCGTCTGTGACAGGTGATTATTTGAGTGGCAGAAAGAAAATAGAAGTGCCGAAAGAACGCCGTCCCATTCGTACAGATGCCATGTTACACATCAAAAAAGCCGCAGAGAACAATTTGAAAAATTTAGATGTGGATATTCCATTAGGGGTATTTACCTGTGTGACAGGTGTGAGTGGTTCGGGGAAAAGTTCTTTGGTCAATGAAATACTGTATAAAAGATTGGCAAAAGATTTGAACAGAGCAAAGGTGCGTACAGGCAAACATGAGGATATGACAGGACAAGAGCAGTTAGACAAAGTCATCAACATTGACCAATCTCCGATTGGCAGAACGCCACGAAGCAATCCGGCAACATATACAGGTGTGTTCGACTTGATTCGTGATGTGTTTGCACAAACCACAGAGGCAAAAATGAGAGGATATCAAAAAGGCAGATTTAGCTTTAATGTCAAAGGAGGACGTTGTGAAGCGTGTGCCGGTGATGGGATTATCAAAATTGAAATGCACTTTTTGCCTGATATTTATGTGCCATGTGAAGTGTGCCAAGGCAAGCGGTACAACAGGGAAACATTGGAAGTCAAATACAAAGGAAAAACCATAGCAGATGTATTACAAATGACAGTGGAAGAAGCATTGCTGTTTTTTGAAAATATTCCCAAAATCAAAACAAAATTGCAAACACTCTACGATGTGGGGCTTTCTTATGTACAGCTGGGACAATCTTCCACAACACTTTCCGGTGGGGAGGCACAAAGGGTGAAATTGGCAACGGAATTGAGCAAACGAAGCACCGGACGCACCATGTATATTTTGGACGAGCCAACCACAGGGTTACACATGGCAGATGTGCATAAGTTGGTGCATATCCTGCAAAGGTTGACAGAGGGTGGAAACAGTGTGGTTGTGATTGAACATAATTTGGACGTTATCAAAACCGCAGATTATATCATTGATTTGGGGCCGGAAGGCGGCACAGGCGGTGGTATGATTGTGGCAACCGGAACACCGGAAGAAATTTGTAAAGTTCCTCATTCTTATACCGGAAAATATTTATTGCCTGTTTTGGAAAAAGGAAAATAAAAAAAGATATCACAATCTGATGGAAGTATTTTGTCATAAGATGTCATTTATGATAAAAATGGTGTTTTTTAGCATAAGAACAACGTGCATAAACAGGTGTTGTTATTGACAAATCAACAATTTATCAGTACCATAGAAACAAGTAGTTTGAGTAAATTTTTGGAGGAGCGGTAATGATAAAAAATGAGCCAGTGTTGGCGTTTGCAGAGTGTCAAAAACAAGTGGCAGAATACTTCGGTTGTGATGGGGATTTTTTTATAAAACCATTGTTGAATTTGGAATGGGCAATAAAAGAAGAAGATGATTTTCATTTTTTGTCTTACTGGACAGCGGAAGGGAAAAAAACAGATGCCGTGGTTGTAAAACGGGGCGGAAAGCCGATGGTTTACCAAACACAGGCATATACCATGGTGGTTGCTATTGATTGTGTCAAAATTGGGTTTATATTTCAAAATCATAAGAATATTGTGCTGTCATAAAAAACAAAAGATGATGCAGGTAGATGTTTTTTTGTTTTTATTCTAAACAAGTATCAAATAGCATAGAATGGTACAGAAAAACGATTGCTAAAATCGGTATGGATTTTGGCATAGAAAAGGGGAGAAATGCAGATGAACAGTTTACCGAAAAACAATTTCGTACAAATTACAGGTGTTGTGGTGGAAGAAGGCGTATTTAGCCATGAGGTGTATGGAGAGGGGTTTTATACATTTCGTATTTCATCGGAACGGTTGAGTGAGCAGGAAGATATTTTACCCATTACCATATCAGAAAGATTGTTGGTAAACCAAGAAATCAAAATGGGGGTTTGTGTGCATATCGTAGGTCAACTACGTAGTTATAATAATTATACGGGCAATAAAAGCCGATTGGTGCTGACGGTGTTTGCAAGAGAAGTGACGGTATTGGAACCGGCTGAAAAGAAAAATGAAAATGAAATTATATTAAACGGTTTTATCTGTAAGCCTGCCATATATCGAAAAACACCATTTGGCAGAGAAATATCCGATATTTTGGTTGCGGTCAATCGTGCATATAACAAATCGGATTATATCCCATGCATTACATGGGGCAGAAATGCAAGATATGTTGCAACATTACCTGTGGGAACAGAAGTCAAAATATGGGGCAGAATACAAAGCAGAGTCTATCAAAAGAAACATGATGTACAAATAGAAGAACGTGTTGCTTACGAAGTATCGGTTTCCAAGATATTGATTTGTGCAGAACAAACAGAAACAGAAGAAAAAGCGAAAGTTTAATTTTCTGAACAAAAACGGGAGTGAATGAATATTGAAAAACGGAAATATTGCAATTTATTACGGTGTCGGAAAAGGAAAAACAAGCGTTTCACTGGGAAAGGGAATTTTGGCACTGGCTGATGATTTGCGTGTGGTGATGATACAATTTTTGTCTTATTGTGACCATAAAGAAATTGCATTATTGGAAAATATGGAGCCGGATTTTCGTGTGTTTCGATTTGAAAAATATCGGGATACCCAAGAAATGACGGAAGAAATGAAAAAAGAAATTACATCAGAAGTCAGAAACGGATTTAATTTTGTCAAAAAAATCATTGATACAGGAGAATGTGATATGCTCATGTTAGATGGTATACTGGAATGTATCAAAGAAGGATATTTGACAGAACAGGAATTGCTGGACGTGATGGAAAAACGCCCTGCATATATGGATATGATATTAACAGGTAGCAGTGTACCAGATGGTATTGTGCAAAAAGCAGATTTTGTATACCAAATTACAACGGAAAAAGAACCTGTGTAATAAAAAGCGTGTGGCATATACCACACGCTTTCTTGTTTTATGAAAATATGGTTTGCATACGCTTTTTGTCATAATCAAGCAACCAGTTTTGAAATTGCTGATAGAGGGGCAATATGCTTTCTTTTGTTTCTGCAACAACGTCCAGTCCACGGTCATCATAAAGATGGTATAAAATGTGGTCTGTGGTATTTAGAAAAAATACCGCAGAGGATAGCTCCCGAAATCCATGAAAATCTGTATGGATAATGGCTTGCAATAATTTATCCATATGAGGGACTGTGGTTTCGATATCCCATAACAAAAAAATACGGGTAAAGGGTTCATTATCCATAGCTATGGTTTCTTGAGCATAAACTTCTGCGGGCATAGGCAAATGCGTGATTTCACAAAATTGCTGACACAATGTTTGGACTTCGGTTTCGGTATCCGCACAACGATACAAAACCCAAAGCAATGTATCAAAAGGAGCGGCTTGGTGGTAAATATATGCTGCACGTAAATACGCTGCCCGAAAATATACAGAGCCGGCTGTGGGAAGTGCAGGGTCACCGATTTCAAAACGCAAGGCAATGGGACTTTCGTAAAAAATGGGTAATTGCAAGCGTTCATTGCCGATTTTTTGTAAAGTTGTTGTAACACGTTCCAATAGCATGAGCATACTCCTTTTTATGTTGTTGCTTGTTTTCCGGTGGTATATAAGAACATGGCAACCGCTGTGCCACAGATAATCAAATAACCAACCCAACTCAACCAATCCGGAATTTGTCCGAATATAACAAATCCCAATAAAGCGGAAAATGGGATTTGTGCATAATCATACACCGAAATTTCTCTTGCAGGTGCATAGCAGTAGGCTGATGTGATGGTGAATTGTCCACCGGCTGCTGCCAAACCTGCCAAAAACAAAAATAAAATTTGCATACCTGTCATAGGGTGGAAATGCAAGAGCAAATACGGCAATGTAACCACACAAGAAAATGCGGAAAAGAAAAATACAATAAATGGGCCTGCAATGTGTTGTTGTCCCAAAGAGCGTACATATGTGTATGCGGCACCTGCCATAACACCACCCATCAAACCGATACATGCAGGAAGTAAGTTCCAATTCCCTGTTGGTTTGACGATGAAAAGCACACCCACAAATGCAATCAATATGGATATGGTTTGAAAGCGGTTTGGTTTTTCTTTCAATAAAAATGCACCGAATATCACAGCACAAAATGGTGACATTTTATTGAGCATGGAGGCATCTGCCAAAAGCAGATGGTCAACCGCATAAAAGTTGCAAAGAATACCAACTGTGCCAAACAAGGCACGCAAAAATAAATGCCGTTTGGCTTTTGGTGTAAATGTCAACACAGGGCGTTCTTGCAACAATACGAATGCTGCAAAAAGCAACGCAATAAAATTACGGAAAAAGCTTTTTTGGATTGCCGGCAAATCACCGGAAAGACGGACAAATAAATTCATCAATGCAAAGAAAAATGATGATGCAGTAATGAGAAAAATGCCTTTGTGTTTTTGTGTTATCATATAAAATCTCCTTTCTGAAAAATGCACGGCATTTATTATATCTTTATTTTTCAAAAAAGAAAAGAGAAAAATTTTTGATTATGGCTGTTGTTGTCTGCGTGCCATCGCTTCGGCTTTGGAAAATGCACAACCGCAATAGTCTTGGCGGTATAAGTGGTATGTTTCGGACAATGTACAGGAACGCTGATACCCATTTTTCTTTTTGAAGTCTGCATATAAATAAGGTATGTCGTATATGGTGGAAAGTTCCTGTCCAATGGCATTTAGCACTTGTGCATTTTTGTGTGGACTGATGGACAATGTGGTGGTAAAGTAATCATACCCATTGTTTTTTGCCATTTTTGCGGCGTGTTCCAAACGCAGGCGGTAACAATCGAAACAACGAGAACCGCCTTCTTTTTCTTGTTCTCTGCCTTTTGCTATTTCCAAAAACGGTGTTGGGTCAAATTCCGCAATCATGCAGGTGACATCTTCCAGTCCCATTTGTTCGATGAGATGTTGTTGTTCGTTTGCTCGTCTATGAAATTCCTCGGCAGGGGCAATATTGGGATTGTAGTAATCAATGGTGATGGAAAAATATTGTGTCAGGTATTCCAATACATAGGAGGAACAAGGGGCACAACAACTATGCAGCAATAATTTTGGGCGTTGGTGTTGTTTTGTGATATTTTGTAATGTCTGTTCTAATAAAATTTGATAATTTTGTTTTTGCATAAAGGTGTTCCTTTCTATATGATTTGCAAATAGTGTATCAAATAATTTGGCAAAAAACAGCGAAAAATGAAATGTACAAAAAAAAGTACAAAAAAATATCACAAAAATGAGGAAAAATCATTTTGTAATGATGAAAAAACAATATGAAATTTTCATAGTAAAATGATATTTTTTTATACAATATGTTGAGAACAGGAAAAAGCAAGTGGGAAAAAAGCAGAAAAGAGGGGATAGCCATTGTGCAAATGAGAGAGAAAAAAATGCAATAAAAAAAGCGGAAAAACCGCAGAAAACAAGAAAAAGGCTTGACATACTGCCTTTGTTGTGATAAAATATCAGACACATTGGCAAACAAGCATATCAACCCATATTGCATAAATGCAGTATAGCATAGGGTTTGATAAATTTCAATCCTTTTTTTGTGAATGTCAGGAAAGTTGATGAAATCAAGGTTTTTGACGACGGCACAAAGAGAAATGCATGGTTTGCACAGAAAAATGTTAGTGTAGATACAGAAGAACAGACAAACTGTTCAAAGAGTGATTTAGAATTTCTTAGATGAAGGAGGCTTTTGTCATGGCTACTGATCAAAGGTAGTGCAGGCAAAGGTCTAGCTTTGTTTAGGCAATTCTAAATTTTTGTACGGAAGAATGTTTCGTGCAGATGTCAGTGTGATAGATAAATTCGAGAGGTGACAAGATGGAAAAAAACAGAATTCACGCACTCCGTTTTGGCGACACAACACGAATGAGCTATTCCAGAATCAACGAAGTTCTGGATATGCCCAATCTGATTGAGGTGCAAAAAGACAGTTACCAGTGGTTTTTGAAAGAAGGTTTGAAAGAAGTTTTTGAAGATGTTTCTCCAATTACCGATTTTAGCGGAAATTTGGTATTGGAACTCATTGACTTCACATTAGACTCCGAACCTAAATTCTCTATTGAAGAATGCAAAGAACGTGATGCAACATATGCAGCTGCATTGAAAGTGAAAGCAAGATTGTACAACAGAGAACTGGACGAACTGAAAGAACAAGAAATTTTTATGGGTGATTTCCCATTGATGACAGAAACCGGTACATTTATCATCAATGGTGCAGAACGTGTCATTGTCAGCCAGCTGGTACGTTCTCCCGGTATTTACTATGCATCTGATTTTGATAAAGTTGGTAAAAAATTGCTGTCTGCAACGGTCATTCCAAACAGAGGTGCTTGGTTGGAATATGAAACAGATTCCAACGATGTATTTTATGTAAGAGTGGACAGAACAAGAAAAGTACCTGTGACCGTTTTAATCCGTGCTTTGGGCATTGGTACAGATGCGGAAATTTTGGATTTGTTCGGTGATGAACCCAAAATTTTGGCTACATTGGATAAAGACGTTTCCAAATCTTATGAAGAAGGTTTGATTGAAATTTATAAAAAATTGCGTCCTGGTGAACCGCCTACTGTGGAAAGCTCAGAATCTTTGCTCAGAGGAATGTTCTTTGACCCCAAACGTTATGATTTGGCAAAAGTGGGACGTTATAAATTTAATAAAAAATTGGCACTGAAAAACAGAATTCGTGGTGCAAAACTGGCACAAAACGTGGTTGACCCGATGACAGGCGAAGTGTTGGCAGAAGCAGGCGAAATCCTGACAGCACAATTGTGTGATGTTATCCAGAATAGCGGTACAGACCACCTGTTTGTTGAAACAGAAGAAAGAAATGTAAAAATTCTGACAAACCGTTGCGTGGAAATTGATGCATATTTGGAAGAGTTTGGTCTGACAGCAGACGAATTGGGTATCAAAGAAAGCGTTTACTACCCTGTGTTGGAACAGCTTTTGGAAGAATACACCACAGCAGACGAATTGAAAGTGGCAATCAAAGAAAATATGCATGAATTGCTGCCAAAACATATCACATTGGACGATATTATGGCGTCTATCAACTATGTTTTGCATTTGGATTATGATTATGGCAATGTGGACGATATTGACCATTTGGGCAACAGACGTATTCGTTCTGTGGGTGAATTGTTGCAAAACCAATTCCGTATCGGTTTATCCAGAATGGAAAGAGTGGTTCGTGAAAGAATGACCACACAGGATTTGGCAGTTGTGACACCGCAGGCATTGATTAACGTGCGTCCTGTGACAGCGGCAATCAAAGAATTCTTTGGTTCTTCTCAGTTGTCACAGTTCATGGACCAAAACAACCCTTTGAGCGAATTGACACACAAAAGACGTTTGTCTGCATTGGGTCCCGGCGGTTTGTCCAGAGAAAGAGCAGGCTTTGAAGTGCGTGACGTTCACCATTCTCACTATGGCAGAATGTGTCCCATTGAAACACCGGAAGGTCCTAACATCGGTTTGATTAACACATTGGCAACATTTGCACGCATCAATGAATACGGTTTCATTGAAGCACCATACAGAAAAGTAGACCAAAGCGGTGACGAACCTCGTGTGACAGATGAATTTATCTATGTGACCGCAGACGAAGAAGAAAATTACAACGTTGCACAGGCAAACGAACCTTTGGACGAACAAGGGCATTTTGTGCATAAAAAAGTTACCGGCAGACATAAAGAAGATATTATAGAAGTAGACAGAAGTCAAATCCATTTGATGGACGTTTCTCCGAAACAGATGGTATCCGTAGCAACGGCTTTGATTCCATTCTTGGAAAACGATGACGCAAACCGTGCGTTGATGGGTTCCAATATGCAGCGTCAGGCTGTGCCTTTGATGATAACAGATTCTCCTATCGTTGGTACAGGTATGGAGTACAAAACAGCAAAAGACTCCGGTATTTGTGTGATTGCCAAAAAAGGCGGTATCGTAGAACGTGTTGCGGCAAACGAAATTGTTATCCGCAACGATGATTCTATGCGAGATGTTTACAGATTGATTAAATATCAAAGAAGTAACCAAAGTACCTGCTTAAACCAGAAACCAATTATCAACGTTGGGGACAGAGTGGAAGCAGGGCAGATTATCGCAGACGGTGCATCTACTTGTCAGGGCGAATTGGCATTGGGGAAAAACCCGCTGATTGGTTTCATGACTTGGGAAGGTTACAACTACGAAGATGCTGTTTTGTTGAGCGAAAAATTGGTGCAAGACGATGTTTATACATCTGTGCATATCAACGAATTTGAGGCAGACGCAAGAGATACCAAATTAGGTCCCGAAGAAATCACAAGAGATATTCCTAACGTAGGGGAAGATGCTTTGCGTGATTTGGACGAAAGAGGGATTGTGCGTATTGGTGCGGAAGTACACCCCAATGATATTCTGGTTGGGAAAGTGACACCAAAAGGTGAAACAGAATTGACCGCAGAAGAAAGATTGCTCAGAGCAATTTTCGGTGAAAAAGCAAGAGAAGTCAGAGATACTTCTTTGAGAGTGCCACATGGGGAAACCGGTATCATTGTTGATGTCAAAATATTTACAAGAGAAAACGGTGACGATGTCGGCCCCGGTGTCAACCAGTTGGTACGTGTATATATTGCACAAAAACGTAAAATTTCCGTTGGTGACAAAATGGCAGGTCGTCACGGGAACAAAGGGGTTGTGTCCCGTGTACTGCCTGTGGAAGATATGCCATTCTTGCCAAACGGCCGTCCACTGGACATCGTATTGAACCCATTGGGTATTCCTTCTCGTATGAATATCGGGCAGGTATTGGAAACACACTTGTCCTTGGCTGCAAAAGTACTGGATTGGAAAATCAGTACCCCTGTATTCGATGGTGCAAACGAAATTGATATCATGGATACTTTGGAAATGGCAAACGATTATGTCAATACAGATTGGGAAACATTCTCCGAAAAATGGAAACCTTTGTTGGAAGGTGACATTTATGACGAATTGTATGCAAACAGAGACCACAGAGAAGAATGGAAAGGTGTTGCAATCAATCGTGACGGTAAAGTTTCATTGAGAGATGGCAGAACAGGGGAATTCTTTGACAACAGAGTTACCATTGGTTATATGCATTACTTGAAACTGCACCACTTGGTTGATGATAAAATCCACGCACGTTCTACCGGCCCTTACTCTTTGGTTACACAACAGCCTTTGGGTGGTAAAGCACAATTCGGTGGGCAGCGTTTCGGGGAAATGGAAGTTTGGGCATTGGAAGCTTATGGTGCCGCTTATACATTGCAGGAAATCCTGACTGTGAAATCTGACGATATTGTTGGTCGTGTGAAAACATACGAATCCATCGTCAAAGGGGAAAATATCCCCGAACCAGGTGTGCCTGAGTCCTTCAAAGTATTGCTCAAAGAATTGCAGTCTTTGGCACTTGACATTCGTGTGTTGAGAGAAGACCAGACAGAAGTGGAAATCAAAGAATCTATTGAAGATGTAGATGATTTGAATGTAAATATAGACGGCTTTGAAGGGGAAGATGACAATTTCCGTCGTCAAAGACCTATGACAGCCGAAGAAGAATTGGTGGACTTCTTATTTGATGATGAAGAAGGCACTGTGCATGATAACAGTGATTTGTTGTCCGATGCGTTTGATATGGGCGACGATTTGCTGGAAGATTATGATGAAGAATAAGAAAGGAGAACAAGCCCATGCATACACAAAATACAGAACAGGGAATTGTTTTTGATTCCATTAAAATCGGATTGGCATCTCCTGAAAAAATCCATGAGTGGTCAAAAGGTGAAGTAAAAAAACCCGAAACAATCAATTACAGAACATTGAAACCAGAAAAAGACGGTTTGTTCTGTGAAAGAATATTCGGGCCCACAAAGGACTGGGAATGCCATTGTGGAAAATATAAAAGAATTCGTTACAAAGGTGTGGTTTGTGACCGTTGTGGCGTTGAAGTAACAAAAGCAAAAGTCAGAAGAGAAAGAATGGGCCATATCGAATTGGCTGCACCCGTTTCTCATATTTGGTACTTCAAGGGTATCCCTTCCAGAATGGGGTTAATTCTTTCCATGTCCCCAAGAGCGTTGGAAAAAGTATTGTATTTTGCATCTTATATCGTATTAGATGCAGGGGATACAGAATTGCAATACAAACAGCTTTTGAGTGAAAGAGAATTCAGAGAAGCATATGACAAATACGGCAACCGCTTTGTTGCGGCAATGGGTGCAGAAGCCATCAAACAGCTTTTGATGGATATTGACTTGGAAAAAGAAGCCGATGAGCTGAAAAGACAGCTCATCGACACCACAGGACAAAAAAGAGTGCGTATCATCAAAAAACTGGAAGTTGTGGAAAGTTTCCGTGTGTCCGGCAACAAACCGGAATGGATGATTTTGGACGCAATTCCTGTCATTCCGCCCGATATTCGTCCAATGGTACAGTTAGATGGTGGACGTTTTGCAACCAGTGACTTGAATGATTTGTATAGAAGGGTTATCAACAGAAACAACCGTTTGAAAAGATTGTTGGATTTGGGTGCGCCTGATATCATCGTCAGAAACGAAAAAAGAATGTTGCAAGAAGCAGTTGACGCTTTGATTGACAACGGCAGACGTGGCAGACCGGTAACCGGCCCCGGCAACAGAGCTTTGAAATCTCTTTCCGATATGCTCAAAGGCAAACAAGGTCGTTTCCGTCAGAACTTGCTGGGCAAACGTGTTGACTACTCCGGACGTTCTGTTATCGTGGTTGGCCCTGAATTGAAAATTTATCAATGTGGGTTGCCAAAAGAGATGGCTATCGAATTGTTCAAACCATTTGTGATGAAAAAATTGGTGGAAGATGGTTTGGCACACAATATCAAATCTGCAAAAAGAATGGTCGAAAGACTGCAAACAGAGGTTTGGGACATCTTGGAAGATGTCATCAAAGAACACCCTGTGATGTTGAACCGTGCCCCAACATTGCACAGATTGGGTATTCAGGCATTTGAACCTGTATTGGTAGAAGGCCGTGCAATCAAATTGCACCCCTTGGTATGTACTGCATACAATGCCGACTTTGACGGTGACCAGATGGCGGTTCACGTACCTTTGTCTGTGGAAGCACAAGCGGAATGCCGTTTCTTGCTGTTGGCACCAAATAACTTGTTGAAACCTTCCGATGGTGCACCTGTAACCGTACCTTCTCAGGATATGATTTTAGGTATGTACTACTTGACATTGGAAAGAATTGACTTGAATAAGGTATATGAAGAAGATGTCAAAGATGCAGACGGTCATGTGGTTGTGGAACAAGGTACACCCATTATCAAATCTTTCAAAGATGAAAAAGAAGCAATGTTGGCATATGATAACCATGAAATTGCTTTGCAGGAAGTCATCAAAGTCAGACGTACTTTGGAATTTAACGGTGTGCCAGAAACCAGAATGGTGCAAACCACTGTGGGACGTATCATATTCAACGAGGCAATTCCACAAAACTTGGGTTATGTGGACAGAACAAATGAAGACGAAAAATTCCGTTATGAAATCGACTTCTTGGTAGACAAAAAGGGCATTGGTAAAATCATCAACCGTTGTATCAACAAATGTGGTGCAACAGAAACTGCATCTGTATTGGATAAAATCAAATCCTTGGGTTACAAATTCTCTACAAGAGCAGCTTTGACAGTTTCCGTATCCGATATGGAAATTCCAAAAGAAAAACAAGAGTATTTGCAAGAAGCAGAAGAACAGGTAGAATTGATTACCAGAAAATTTAGACGTGGTTTGATGACAGATGAAGAACGTCATAACAAAGTTATCGAAGCATGGAACATTGCCAATGACAAAATTACAACTGCTTTGTTGGCAGGTTTGGGAAAATACAACAATATCTATATGATGGCAAACTCCGGTGCCCGTGGTTCCAACAGCCAGATTAAACAGTTGGCTGGTATGCGTGGTTTGATGGCAAACCCTTCCGGTGGTATCATCGAATTGCCTATCAAATCCAACTTCCGTGAAGGTTTGTCCGTATTGGAATACTTCATTTCTGCCCATGGTGCAAGAAAAGGTTTGACCGATACTGCTTTGCGTACAGCCGACTCCGGTTACTTGACACGTCGTTTGGTTGACGTTTCTCAGGATATCATCATCAGAGAATGGGATTGCTGCGAAGGTCAGGACAGAGAAGCTCCCGGCTTGTGGGTATCTGCGTTCATGGACGGCAACGAAGTTATCGAAGGTCTGCAAGACCGTATCCGTGGCAGATGGTCTGTACTGGATATCATTCACCCGGAAACAGGCGAAATTTTAGTGCCTGCGGATACCATGATTACACCTGACCAAGCAGAAGCTGTGGAAAAAGCAGGTATTAAAAAAGTACTCATTCGTACCGTTTTGACTTGCCGTTCCAATATCGGTATTTGTGCAAAATGTTATGGTGCGAATATGGCAAGCGGTCGTTATGTACGTATTGGGGAGTCTGTTGGTATCATTGCGGCACAGTCCATCGGGGAACCCGGTACACAGTTGACCATGCGTACCTTCCATACAGGCGGTATTGCCGGCGATGACATCACACAAGGTTTGCCTCGTGTCGAAGAATTGTTTGAAGCAAGAAAACCCAAAGGTTTGGCAATCATTGCGGAATTTGGCGGTAGAGTGACACTGAGCGATACCAAGAAAAAACGTGAAGTGATTATCACAAACCCTGAAACAGGCGAAACAAAAGATTATTTGATTCCTTACGGCTCTCGTATCAAAGTATACGATGGCGACATGGTGGAAGCCGGTAACGAAATTACAGAAGGTAGTGTGAATCCACATGATATTCTGAAAATCAAAGGCTTGCGTGGCGTACAGGATTATATGATACAAGAAGTGCAACGTGTATACCGTTTGCAAGGGGTAGAAATCAACGATAAGCATATTGAGGTTATTGTGCGTCAAATGCTCAAACGTGTGAAAATCGAAGAAAATGGTGACACCGATTTCTTACCCGGCAGCTTGGTGGATTGGTTGACATTTGAAAATACCAATGCAGCATTAGAAGCAGAAGGCAAAGAACCTGCGGTTGGTTCTCGTGTTCTGTTGGGTATTACGAAGGCATCTTTGGCAACAGACTCTTTCTTGTCCGCAGCTTCTTTCCAAGAAACAACAAGAGTATTGACAGAAGCGGCAATCAAAGGTAAAATTGACCCTCTGATTGGTTTGAAAGAAAACGTTATCATCGGGAAACTCATTCCTGCCGGTACCGGTATGTCCCGTTATCGCAATATTGAGCTGGAAACAGAACAAGATAAACAGGATAATGGGTATCAAGATGACAACATCTATGTAGATGATGAATTGATTTAATACAAAAAAGAAATCCCCCTAAAATAATTAGGGGGATTTTGTTTGGAAACTTGTAGGTTTGTCAAACATATGTTACAGTCTACAAAAATAATCTTCTAGAGTTTCTTTTGGAGATTTCCAGTTCAAGGGACGCA
>JAHHTU010000028.1 GCA_020024455.1 Anaerotignum sp.
TTTCTCAGAACCATCTTGTTCTTCCAACAAGAAAGGTCCCTTTTTTTCTTCTGTGAGGATTGGTTTTCCGTATTTGTCCTCCAAATATTTTTTTACAGGAGCAGGCAGTATTCTGGGATTATGATACGCTTTGGAAAGTGTGTGAAATACGGATTTCTTGACTTTTTGCATCACCATATCTTCTTCCAACGAGGGATTGGCAATCAACGCCTCATAATAGATATATGGAATTTCTATTTCCAGCTTTAATTTTCTGGTTTCTATATTGATTTTATTACTCATATGTATCACCTCTTTTATCTTTTGATATGTCCAAGCACCAATGTTTCCTGCTGATGGGGGCGTACAGACATAATCTTGACTTTGACACTATCCAATTCCATGGGCGGTTTTTTCCAATTTGGCAATAAACACAAAACTTCCACACCAATATCTGTTTTGACGACAATATAGGCGGTTTTTCCGTTTTCTTTTGGCGGCAGGTAGCGAATGACAGTATCGGCATACATCGCATTTTCCTGCATGGTATCAATCTTTTGCATCAATTCTCTTTTCAAAGGTTCATAGAAAGACACTCTCAGTTTTGTGACTTCATGGTTTTCCTGTTCTCGATGTATCCGTTCTATCAAGCAGTCTTTGTTTTCGTTTACGGTAAATAATTGTTTTCCGGAAGTCCCCGGAACAATACGAGACATACCTGTCACATAGGGAATGGTATAGTATAAATACAGGCGCCTGCAACAGTGTATACCAAGCGATTGGTAAATGCAGCCAACACTCTGCCGTTGACAATATCGTCTTCTACAATTGCATTTGGATTGCTTTCATCAAAATATCGACGTTTCAGTCTTTCATTTGCTTGCATACGGCTACCGAAAACAAAGTATTCCCTATCTTCTATTGCTACATCTGGATTTGTCACTGCAATATGTGAAATACAGAACTGAATTTCTGCATTGATGCGTCCTTTGGCGAACCATCTTCTGAGGCTGACTGTATAAGATTTGGTATCTTCTTGTTTGTTCCAAAGCAGGATATTGCTCATATCTTCTCCTTTGATATATGCCTGTGCACCACGCATTGCATCATCTGTGATGATAACGGTAAATAACACGTCTTCCATGTTATTGGGTAATGCAACCATTCTGGCAGCTACAACCACCCCATTGATAATTTTTTTGGTAGCTTTTGCAGCCTCCAATGCTCTGTATCTGCGTTCTTCGATACTTTGCTCATTTTCACTTCCATAACTGATTCTTTTCCGATTACCACTTACGTATTTCTCCTGACGAATGTTCGGATATGCTTCTTCCTGCTCCTCATATAAGGCATTTGGTAATGTCTTTGCATATACTGTTTCACCCTGTTCCAGCATCTCATCATCATATTCTGGTTCTGCCGGTGATGTGGTGGGTTCTGCAAACATGATGGTTGCGATATCTTGTTCTGACAACTTCCCAATTTCTTCTTTGATTTGTCTTTCTTCTTCTGTTACATCAAAATTTTTTTGTTCACTCATATTTCATTTCTCCTTTTTGTTTGTTTTTTTGCTATTGGCTTATAAGTCTTTCGGATCTATTTTTATTTTTAACTTTGTTTTGATGGTCACTTCTCCTTTCTGTGATGGTTCAGATGTGGTAGAACCATGCTCTATGTTTGCATCACCCGATTGGGTATGTTGCACTCCTTTTTGTGTATTGTGGTAAGAATATCCTTGTGAGCCGTTCTGTGGCTCTTTTGAGCTGTTTTGATACGCTTGTTCTGGTTCTACATCAAAATCCCTTTGTGAGCCGTTCTGTGACTTATCAGAGCCATATTGGCTTGTTTCCTCCTGTTTCTTATGTGGATACCCCTGTGAGCCGTTCTGTGGCTCTTTTGAGCTGTTTTGATACGTTCGTTCTGGTTCTACATCAAAATCCCTTTGTGAGCCATTCTGCGGCTCTGAGTGGCTGTTTTTCTGCACTTGCTGGCATTCTTTTTGTGTGCCTTCTTCTTTTTCTTGCAGCCATTCTTTTTGCTCTATCATCAACAAGGTATCCAGATTGATTTGAGCTTCTCTTGGCAGTGGGTGTCCGGAAATGATGGGAGCTTTGTCTACAATCCGTTTTATCTCATCATAATCCGGTCGATGGAAATACATATATTTCTCAACAATCATTGGCTTCTGCCCTCGTGTCAATGCAATCAAACGGTCTTGCTTTAACTCTCTGATTTCATTGATGTACATCAAATCACGTTGTCCTTGCTGTTCTACCAAGCCAACCTCAAAATCTTTGATAGGCGAAAGGATATTTTTGCTTTCTCGTTTTACCAATGTACTGGTGGTCATCTGCCCCATCAGTTTGGATACAAACTCTGGTGTTTTCGCCTCATTTCCACAACCCAAGAATAACATCAAGTCACAATCCCCAAACATTTCCAAACAAAGATTTTCGTCATATCTTTGCAGCAACTGCGGTAAATTTTGTATTGCCATAATGATGTGAATATCTCTGGAACGCAGCGTGGACAATTTTTTCGTGTAATCCGGCAAAACACCAATATTTGCAAACTCGTCCAAATAAAACATCGTCCGCACATGTAGCTTTCGTTCCGGATTGGCATCTGCTTGTGATTGCAGTGTGGCAAATGCAATGGTGATGAATAATGAGGAAACATAAGACAACGATGTTTCTTGGTCTGAGATAATGCAAAAATAAGCACATTTTTCACGCCCCGGTTTCTCTAAGTCAATTTCATTTTTGGAAACCATTTGTTGGATATAGTGTTGATTGAAGGCAGACAATCTGGTATCCAGCCCACCCTTTACCGACGTACAAACGGTTTCACTGGACTCTGTAAAAGAACTCCAATAACTGAATGCAAGGCTATCATTGGGGTTGCTGAGTGAAAAGACCTGCATCAAGGCTTTGTAAGAGCGATGTTCTTGTGGCACCTGAAATACCAATTCATATAAAAAACGATTGGTTTTATCTATCAGGGGAGATTTGTTGAACCCTGCCAATTCTGCCTGCTCTTCTTTCGTGGGGGAAATGCGTAATTGTAACAACCGCACACAAGTGCTGATATTGAGTATGCGATGTTTCGCTTCGGCAAACATTAAAGGCTCATAGTCCTTCGGTGGATTTGCTTTATCCAACAACGGCAATAACATTTCATCTTGCTGATATGCTTTGATTTTTTGATATAATTGCAGCAACCGTTCTTTTTCTTTTGGTGCATGGCAGGCATCTATCTTTTCCTGTAATTGTTTCAGCCGTTTTCCCAAATATTGATATTTTTCTTTGATAAGCTGTTCAATGCTTGCGTGATATGCATTTTTTTCGTTGATGGTTTCACTCTGTTCCCGTTCCTGTCGTAGCTGTTTTAATTTTTTTGCATAGATATCCAGTTGTTCGTCCTGTATGTTTGCCTTTGGTGTTGCCACTTCCAGCAATATAGACATCAGTGCTTTTAAGAGCTTGTCCGCAGTGCTTGCCCAAAACGCATCTTGTTTTTCACCAGATGTATTTTTGATAATCATGGAACTGATGGTTGTAATCCATTTTTCTCGTTCGGCTCCCAATGTAGATAGCCACTCCATAAAATTCCATCGGTCAGAATGCCATGGGTAAATCAAGTTAAACACTTTGACATCATATCCAAATGCTTTGAATATGCCGTATGTTTTATCGCATAATTCCCCTTTTGGATCTGTCACAAATACGCTTTCTCCCCGACGGGCTGACTCCATAAGGTTCGGTATCATAATCGAGGCAGATTTTCCGGTTCCCGGAGAACCCAAAATTACCGTATTTCTGTTGGATAAAAAGTTTTTACGCATCAAATCTTCATCTCTGGTTACGGTATCACCAATATATCCTACGTTTTGTGCAATGTTGGGGACTTTTCCAATCAGAAACCCATTGATACCCTGCATATCATCTTTATGATGCAAACCGTAGACCTTTGGAATTTCATCACCCTCCATAAAAGATGCCGTACCATGTGTACCATATGCTGACTTTGTCATGTTACGTTCCTCATCGTATTCATTTTGAAATCTTTTTTCATATCTGTTTGATACATACAAAAAGAATAGAATACCAACAAAAAACATAAGGGAAAGAAATAAGCCCGTAAATGAAAAAATACCATGTATCACCCAAGAAATCGGTGGTGGTAAAAAAGAGGACCGTTTGCATAAAGAAACCAACGTGCCACTAACCAAAACACAACCACAAAATAAACCAATCATCATTGGTCTGGTAAACATCGTGATTTTGGATACCCTCTTTTCTAAATCCAAAAGTTGATGCAATATCTTGGAGCCATATCGAAATCGTTTTTTCAAATGCAATGATTTTTTTCGCAATCTTACGGATATATGTATATCCAGTGCGTTTTTTCTTGTTTTGTTTTTGCGACATAAATGAGGAAACACCTCCTTATTCCGTTTTTGTTCTGCTTCTGTTTCTGTGTTCGTTCCATTTTCATTCCAAGTAAAACACCGTTTTTCATTCTGCTAAGGTATAACTGCTGTACAACACACGTTCTGCCCATGCGGAAAATGCAACACGCAAGAACGGCTCCTGAAAGTCATAACAAAAGATATGGATTTTTTCTAACATACCTGCATCTAACATACGACAGATTTTTTTGATTTGCACAATATCACCCGTAAACAGCACAATGCACTTCACGTCATCAATATAACCATCTACGATACTGTCAGGTGTCGATACCATCTGGTCTTTTTCAAAGACTGCTTCCAAAAACATTTCTTCTGTGCGAGCAATGGAACGAAACAGTTTGAGTTGTTGTATGCCGGTTTGGTCTGTGCCAAATAAAAAAACTTTTTCATAGCACGAAGATAACTCCAAGGAGTCTCTCAATGACTTTCCTAAGTTTTTTCTTATCGTTTCATCTTGGTATAAAAATTTAACAGCTTCTTTTTCGTATGTATCCACAAAGAATATCGCTCTGTTTATTTTCGTATGAAAAATCCGTTCTTCTAAATACTCCTTGACTTGTCGTTCTGCATTGTCCATCCAAAACATGGTGTTCCCAAGTTTGAATACAGGCAGCATCATACCATAATGGTGATATACGCCTGCTAACCTTGAAGCAGTCAGCACCTTTTCACAACCGGGATATATTCTTATCATTTCCTGTTTGGATTGGTAGAATGTTTCTGTTTCCAAATTCTCTCCACTTGGCATACTTCTTTGAAACATCATGATAACCATAGAAAGGTTTGCCATACGTGTGACCTTTTGTGGTGTATTTGCAATATAATCTCTTTTTATTTTCAATACTTCTTTCCCAAACTTACTTAAACTAACAATCACTTCCCCATCTAATCCTTTTCTTCTGATAACATATCCTGCTGTTTCTAAATTTCTTAATGATTTCCGAATAGTACTTTGTTTTTTATATGGTATCAGTAGTGGTAATTTTTCTTCTGGATAACAACCACACTCTTTTAATACAGATAAAATTTCATTTCCAGTTGTTCCAGATTTTAGTGTTGGCATTCGATGCTGTTTTGTTTTTATTTTTTTGCTTTTCATTTTTATTCAAAGCCTCATCATTCTATTTTCTTTTTCGTTTTTTGTGTAAAAAATAATGGTTTCTTTTTGTTACATCTTTTTTGTCATAACACCACACCAAATCGTTTCTTTTTCACATCAAATATTTTTCCAAGAATGGCAGTCAGCCTTCTATTTTTTTTCATGTTCTCAAAAGGATAAAATCCCCCCTTTTTAATAGGTGGATTTCAGAAGTTTTTGCATTTATGGAAAAAACATTGATTTTTCAACAAAAGTTCCCTATCAAAAAATGCCAAAGGCGTGCCAAAATGGGGGTTGGCGATTTGGCACGCCAAAAATGCAGTTTGAACATTGTTCACTTTGCAGATACTCCTACATATCCGTGCAAAAATTATCGCAAAAATACACCCATTTTTTACAAGCATACACCTATCCTATCTGTCATTTTTTCTGCATTTTTGGGTGCGTGATTTTTTGTGTATTTTTTTACAGACATACCACCTTGATGTGTGTTTTCATGACTGCCATAACGGCTTTTGTTTGATACATCAGGTAGGCTTTCTATCGGACAACCATGTGATAAAATCATGTTCTTTCATCAAATAAATCTCTGTTTCATGTCGTTGGGAAAGACTGCCCATACGATAAATGGATAAATGTAATCCATCATCATCTGTCAAAAAATGCGTCTTGATGGCATTGACAACGGCTGCTACTTCTACGCTGTCATTATCCCGAATCCATTCTGGTTTGGCATACAAACTATGTATCACCAAAACGCAAGTGCTATGAGCAAAATCCGGTTTTGGTGTATCTGCAAAATATGCTTTGATTTCATTGCAAATCAACATCGAAAGATACTCTTTTGTTTTAGAAGTTAAGTTCTTTATCAACGGAAACATGGTCAGTTTCAGGATATTTTTATCCATCTCTATGTTGATATTTTTCTGTATAATTTCGCAAATGCTCTTTCCTTGCAGTGCATCATACCCACAATTTCTATCTATCAATCCGGTATAGTACGGTAACTCCTTTTCATATCCGGCAATACGTTTTCGACACAATACCGCCATATATTCCATCTCTTCAATCAACCCAATTAGGTTTGGTAATTCTTTCATAACCGTTTCATAATCAGATGGTTTTGCTGTAAACAGTTCCAGTTTTTCTCTTACGATGTTTGCCCGTTCCGATAAGGTATACATCACAGACACTCCTTTCTTTTTAGTCCTCTTTGAGTTGTTTGTTGTTGTAAAACTCTGTATATACCCCATGTTCTTTCTGTAATAACAGTGCATAAAATAATGGGCAAGGTATGTCGATATATTCCACATTGGTATCCTCATATACCACCATCACAATCTTGTTTGTCTGTTGAAATCCATTGTCTGAAATCTCTGCAAGCAATACTTCTTGTAGTGCATAAAACGGCATGGAAACCAGAGCCGTATCCAATACATAATAGGTTCGAAGTTCTTCTGTATTTGGCGTATGCAGAAACATTTTTGCCACAAATAAGTTGCTGTACACATCATCTACAATGGTAATTTTGCACTGTTGATGTTTCTGGGCAATGCTTGTAAGGACACTAAATGCATTCATATATTTTGTCGGTGGTTGATACTGCGGATAAAATTCGATATAACAAAAATCATCTTTTTCTATCAGTGTGATATGGTTGGATTGCAGATATCGTATGACATGTTGGAAGTCTGCTTTGGTTATGCGAAACATGGATAATATGTCTTGTTTGCGAATACAACCCCAGCCGGAAGAAAGAAAATCCAAAATTTGTTGCGTTCTATCTCCGGTAAAGTCATATAATTCTTGGTTACTGTAATGCACTTGTGACACCTCCTACACGACGGTTTGCCTCCATACGCATCTGTTCATTCGGATCGGTTGTGATTGCCATATGCTCTGCCGACGTACCACTAAATCGGATTTCAAATGCATTGTTTTCACAAATCAGCATGGCATCACCACGTTGTGAAAACATGGAAATTTGATTGCGTGTTTCTTGGTTTAAGTACAACATCTCGCTGACAACTCCCAGCGTGTATTGCTGCATTTTCAGCAATATTTGAAACTGTGAGTTGTTGATGATGGTACTCAATACGGACTCGTTGTCTTTTGATTTCCAGTCCTGAATATCCTGTGATGCTGTGATGATTTGCCCATTATATGCACGAATGATTTTATACAACTCCTTCACAAATGCTGCGGTTTGTCCACTGCCTTCGCCGACCAACTTCCACAATTCATCAATCAAAATTACTTTTCTTTGTGTGATATTCTCTGACATGATGTTCATGATATGGTTGATGATGGTAAACATCATTGCTCCGATAATTTTGTCTCCGGAGCTATCCAAATCCGAAATATCAAACACCAGATAATCATTTTCCAAATCCGTGATGTTGGTGTGCTGATTTAAGAAGCTGTATGTACCGGATACAAATTGCTGCATGATACCAATCAATTCATAAATAGTTTGTTTGAATTGTTGTGTGTCCGGCATCGTAACATGAAACAAATCTTGTACTGTGGCATCCGGTTGTTGTGGTTCCAACATATGATTTAACGCCACACAAACATCACTGATGATGGGCATTTCTTTATAGCTGCCATCGGCATTTTTGATACTGCCATTATCCATGGTAATGCCCTTTTCCCGATATGCATTGACAATCGCCACATTCAATAAAGACTGTTGTAATGGTGTCAAATATGGCATTAAAATTTCAAAATATGCAGATACCACAATCAATTTTCTTGACAGATAACTTTTCTGTCCCAAGTAACTATTTTCATCTCCTGTTTCATTGTCTGCATATGCCGTATCCGGAATACGAATATCAAAAATGTTGACATGGTTGTTTCCATCCGTTGTAAACTTGATAAATCTCCCACCAATATTTTCACAAAATCTTCGATATTCTTCGCCTTTGAGTGGTGCAATCACAAAACATTTTGCACCCTCTATGCGGCTGCGACCAACCAATAGCTGGCTGGCATATGTTTTCCCACTCCCTGTGGAACCAATCATCATCATGTGTGGTTTATCATATTTTGTCGTATCAAAATAGTTGATTGCACAAAGCCTGCCGGCTTTATTTTTGCCAATGAAGATACCGCCCTCATCGAATATAGAGGGCTCATGAAACGGAAAAACAGATGCCAATTCACCACACAAAATGTTTCGGGAAGAAATTTTGAGGATATCTTTGTCTAATTTTACAAACGGTAATGTAGAGCGAAATGCCTTTTCCTGTCGTAGTTCCAATGGTAGCAACGGCATATCTTTATGGTCCATCAAGCTGTAAACTTCTCTGATTTTGTCGTCCAATTCTTCTAAACTGTCTGCACCAATGGTAATCAAAATAGACATATCATACATATCCACACTTTCGTTATACATCTTTTCCCGCAGTAAAATAGCGTCTTGCATATTCTGTCTGGACTCTTGTGCAACGCTGGTATTCCCACTCAAATTTTCCAACACCAACTCCTGCATATCCACAGATTTTCGTATCATCTTTTTGGCAGATGCCCTGTCTTGACGTACAAAGAAAATATCTACATCTACACCATACGAACTACTCAAAAGTGGATTGAGCCAGCCTGCGGTGACATAGTGGCGATAGTCACTGATATAGTGATATGACACATATTTTCCGTTGACTTCACAAAAATCACGTGCATAAAAAGATACTTCCTGCGGTGACAAATAGTCTTCTATGGTCAACGAGTCTTTTTTCAAAGGGTTTTGTTCCGCAATTTCTTGATATATTTGGAACATATGCGTTTCAAAATCCGGTGTCATTCTGTCAAAATGCATGAGAATATACTCATACAATACGGTATTGAGATACTGATTGTTGGCCAAATGTGGACTGACAACTTTACAACCGCATTTGCTCATACACTCTGCCAATGCAAGCTCATGCCCCAATAATACTTTGCGAATATAGTCAAAATCCGGTGACATTTGAAACTCCTCAAACGCATAAATGACAAAAAACCGATTGTTTTTCAATCTGTAAATCTCTACGGTATCTTCGATTTCTTTTGCCAAGTCGTCTATCATTTCTCTGGTTTGTTTGGTTGCATTTGGCAGTGTTTTATATGCATACAATGTCTGTAAATAATCCTGTGCTGTTTCCGGTACAGACATGACTTTGACTTGCATGGTGCGTGGTGCATGGCTGAGATATTGTGCAAACTGATACACGATACGCTCTTGTTCCAATGCGTCTTTATTGAAAAAATTGGTTGGCAACACCTCTACAATCCGAATATATCGCTCATCTTTGGTGATGATAATGCCATCTGATACATCTCGGATATTGAGAAAGCTCTGTGTACGGTATCTGGTATTGGGGCGAGGTTTTCTCTGTGTTTTTTTCTTGTTTTTCTCTTGCTTTTCTTCCTTTTTTTCTCTGCGAAATTTCAATCAAAATCACCGCCTTCCACTTCGTTTTCCTGTTGTTTTGCCTGTGATTGTTCCCGTTGTAAACGCTGTTTTACAATCTTTTTTTGCAGGGAGCTTCTGTGTCTGACATATCTGCGATATGTTTTTCGCACAAAGAAGTTATATGCCAGCAAATAGATGTATTTGAAAAATGTATCGTTGTTTTTTCCATACGGCAATACACTGAACAATACCATTGCACTGGTTAAGATAAAGGTATATCGTAAAGGCATATGAAATACCTTCAAGCAAATGATAAACAATACCAGTGCCATGATGACACCTTGCAACAAACTGGTAACTTCTATGACTTCTGCAACTTTTCCGGCACTTTTTAAGTTTCTGGGAATACCATATATCTGATGTTGATTTTCGTTGTTTTGGCTCATATATCGTCCTTCCTTTCTTTCATTTTTTGCTTTTTTTGAAAAGAAAACCTGCCAATTTTTTTGAAAATGACAGGCTTTCTATGGAAATATGCCGTTTTGTGAGCATCATAGCTCTACTTGACCACTTCACGAAATTGCGAAAACGCACAAGTACCAACCACAACACCATTTCCACCTTGACAATGCACCCAAAGCCGTTTTCCGGAAGCATCTAAGCCAAGATAAATTCCCACGTGTGTGGTTCTGCCGTTGGAGAGCATAAAGCCTAAATCCCCCGGCTGTAACTGTGAGGCAGAAATGGGCTTTGTTGTCTGGTACTGGTGCCATGTACCACCTGCTTGCAATTTGTCTGTCACACCGGCAGTACGATATGCCCAATCTGCAAAACCACTGCAATCCAATCCAAATGGTTGGTAGGTACCTGTGGTACGGTCTCCTGCTGCGGTTACTTTCTTTAACTTGCCCCATTCCGGGTTCCAGCCTGTGCCACTGTACTTTCCGCCCCAAAAATAACCGACTTTTCCAACAATGGACAGTCCCACTGTCAAAACTTGGGCTCTTTCTGGCGATATGCTTGGATCTGCTTTATATGCGATTGCCAAATATTTTGTGACTTGTGCATCTGTCAAAGGGAGTGTGTCCAGATTAGAAGCTTGTCCTAATATGTTGCCACCATTGGATAGCTCTGTATTGCCCAACTGCTCGAATATGGCTTCATAAGATTTTGCCATCTCTATTTGGGCATCTGTCAGTTTGAATACGGTTTTTGTAAAGTAATCTTCTTTCTGACGTGTAACAAATTTAATTTCATACTGCTGTGCATCTGCTTCATGATAATAATAGTTACCTTCAAAATTACGCAGCATACTGAGCAAATGCACAATATCAATTTTCTCTACCAAGCTCCCCTCTGTACTACCACCTGCATGATAGTACCGAAACACATGACTGATGTACTGCGTATCCCCATAAATACGAATGTTTTGTCCATTTTTATGGTATTCATCAATCATATATTGACTGAATTGTTTTGCATTTGTAGCTGTCCAGCCGGTATAGCCTCGTTTGGATAGCCATGAAATATACCCCGGTCCAAAGTTATATGCTTGTACAGCAACTTCCAGTCTGCTCCAATCTTGCGGGCTTTTACAGCCTGCTTTTTGCAAACATTTTGCAAAATAACGGACACCACCATCTATGGAGGATTGTGGTGTTACAGTACCATGCACATGACCGGAGCCTGCGGATTGCATCACATCTTGTCCCCTGCCACCTGACTCTTGCATCAGGATTGCCATAATCATATTGACATACTGGGAAACTTGATACTTTTCAGCAGCCATCTCTACATCTGTTCGATACCGTTCGGCATCTTGGCTCAATGGCTTTGTGCCCAAATGAATACCGCCCTCTATGACTTCCGGCAATTCCTGTGGGGCATCTTCTATATCTGGATTTGGTTCTTTTCCATCTGTGGTTAACAATGTTGCACAAAAATAGGACATGATTTTATAAGCACTGATGGGAGGCACAGGTTCTTTTGTAGTAATATCCTCCACAGATACGCCCATTTGTTTGAGTTCTTCTTGCTCAATATTATAATCATCCAAAAAAACACCATTGATTTGTGCTGCCATATTCAAAATTTGCAACTGCAATTCTGTTTGTTCTCCAATCGTTCCACCACTGATAATAGAATTGAGTATCATGGACGGTAAACTGCCAATGATAAAAACAAAGAGAAAGAAGAACACACATACGCCCAAGATAATTTTACGAATGATAGGGTTTTTTGCTGCTGTTACAGCAGCCCCGACAAAATCTCCGGACATGGCGTGTGCAATCGCCTTTGTCACCTGATATGCTCCTTGTCCCAAAGAGGTTGCCGTATCCAAAAACCCTTTTTGCTCGTTTGTATCCATGTATTACCCCCTTCCGATTATGGCACGCTTACTTTCTATGGGAACGTATACCAAATCCTCGAAATTTTGTACCGGTACGATGTTGTGTTTGTGCTTGTCCAAATGTTGTATATCCATCTGTTCTTTTGATTTGCGTTGTGCCATCTTGTGTGGTTGTTTTCGTACCGGTTTGATGCAAGACGGTCTGCCCTTTTACCACAATGCCACTGTTGTGTGTGTCAAATTCTATGCTCCCATCTGCATTGGCTGTGGTACCATTTGCCCAATAAACACTGCCACCCAATGAAAATGTGCCTTCTGTGCCATTTCTGCCATCTGCATGGTTCACACGCCCTGTATAGCCGTCTGCATTGCTGACAGCACCCGAAGCCACATGAGAAACACTACCATCTGCATAGGCAATATCTCCGGTCGAGGGGTGGACATATCTTCCGTTTGGCATATCTTTGATTGCTTGATACGACTTTCCGTTATCAAAAGAAATATTCCCTTTGCCATCTACTGTCGTACCATCGGCATACAATACATGACCATCGTTGTATGTCACACTGCCGTTTCCATGTTCCACCCGATTTGGGTATGTGGTACTGCCGTCCTGATGCTTGGTTGCACCTTTGGCTGTTATATCACCATTGTGATGCAGTACAGAACCATCGGAGAATACTTTGTCGCCTTGTGGTGTTGTGGTCATACCATCTGCATTTGTGGTTTCTCCATGCATATGTAGCATATTTCCATCTTTTTGCAAAACAGAACCGTCCGAGAAACTCTGACTGCCATTTGTATGTTTGGTTACCATGCCCTTGGAAACTGCACCATTTTCATGTGTCACAACACCATTTTTATCAATCGTTGTCCCACCGGCATTTGCACCACCATGGATTTCTCTGTCACCGTTCGGTCTGACAATGCTTCCATCCGGTAATTTGATTGGTTGTGTCATATCTTGGGAAACACCATTGGCTGTGATAATACGATTTCCGACGGTATAAATCCCATCCCCATGCTGTATAGCACCTTGTGGCAATGTGTTACCATTGGCATCTTTTAAGCCTTGTTTCATAACTGCACCATTGGCAAATTGCATCGTACCATCGGCAGACATTTTTGTGCCGTCCGGAAAATGCTTTTCTCCACCAAAGGCTTTCGTATCATCATGGGTACGCAGCCATTCTCCGGCTTTGGCTGTTGTGCCGTCTGCAAAAGATTGCACACCTGCCTGTTCGTTTGCGGACTTTTGTGTTGCATGATACATTCCCTGTGCGTCCATGTGTTGCATTTTATGGGCTTGTGCCATATTTTCCCCTTGTTCCGGTTGTTTTGGTGTAACAGGTGTGTTTGCCACCATATGTTCCGCCATATCCATTGCATGAGATTGCTCATCTTCCCGCAACAATCCATTGGCAGCCAGTTGATTTTGTGCCATTTGCGGTGTGATATTGCCTACTTTCATATCATGGATAATCGCATCTCTGGCACGTTGTTGTTCGATGTCAAATCCATTTTGTTCTGCACGTTTTTTTGTTGCATCATAATCTTTTTGTGACATTCCTCTTTTGGCTGCATCTTGCATTTCACCAAACCGCTTATCAAACTTTTGATTGAGTGCTTCCGCAAATGAACTGCCGTCTTTTGTCATTGCGGCCGCCTTTGCGATATTGGTACTGCCCGCAAATCCTTTTGCTGCACCCATGGCACCCATGGCAAAGGCTTCGCCCTTTGTACTACCACCGGCAACCCTGCTCGGCTGCCATCTACCACTGCACTTTTTAAGGCATTCCAATTTTTAGAAAAGGCACTGCCAAATGGCGTATCCAATCCACCACCTGCACTGCCTCTGCCAATGCCTCTACGCAACATCATCGCAGAAGCTCCGATTGCACCAAGCACACCTGCACCGTTGCCGGTACTGCCACCTCTGCTCAGATTGACACCAAGACTTGCTACAAATTGGTCAAACTGCACTGCGAATGTCGAATATGCCAATGCAAAAAATGCCCAAATCAAATCGCCATATGCAATATCTGCAAACTCGACACCTGCTTCAAATTTGTTGCCACTGCCTGCCGATGACATCACGCTGATATAGCCTTGTATAAAAAATGCTGTCATGATAAATACGAACATATCCGCAAAAAATGTGCGTACATAGGTATGGAAAATGTCCTTTGTTTCCTCCAATATCGCCATACCAAATGCAACCGGAGCCAGTGCCACCAAACTCACCAAACGAATATATCGAATGAAAAAGATACTGATGAGTTTGAAGAAGTTGACAACCAACATCACTGTCACAACCAACATGACTAACACTTTGACAATCCCCAACATCGCACCCGCAGGCCCGGAAACACCGATAATCAAGCCGGTGGCTGCTCTTTCTCCCAAATCCAATAAAAACGATGATAACTTCAAATCTCCTGCTGCATCAATTTTGATGACATCTTGTATGACGACCACCAACGAATTATAAAAAAAGGACATAATGCCCCAACTGTAAATTGCCAATGTACCATAAAATAAATATCGTACAATGAATTGCCAAATACGGCTTCTCTCAATGCGTAGTCCTGCCGCCATACCAAAGCACTTTAATATAAACAAAAATCTCACAAATGTTAGCCAACCTGCCGCAAATACTTTGAAAAAAGAGAGGATATGGGCAAAAAAGGGTAGATATTCACCGAATGTTTTGAAATCAAATTTCGCTGTTTCTAAAAATGTATCCGCAAAAAATTGCAATGCTGATGCCAAAATTTGCAAAATCAGCCCAATTAACGCATTTAATATGCCTGTAACAATCGCAGACATACATTCACCTCTTTTCTGACATCAAAATTTGAGAAAGAAATCCGGTTTTGTCTATGCTACACGCAAACAGCAAGTGAACACCAAACAAACACAAAAAACCGGAAATCCCCCCTCAAATCTGATGATGGTTCCGATTATTTACCGGCTAACATATTGATAATGGTTGGTAAGAACAGATACAATATCAGTAACAATACCCAAAATACAATACACCCTAATCCGACACCACGATATTTTTTCAATGGTGCACATAAAAAGGAAATCAACACACCAATCAGTAATGCCAGTGTTGCAACAGGTGGAATTAAGTTCGTTGCAACCTTAATCAGTTCATTGAAAAAATCCTCGATACTATTAAAATTTGCAGAGCTTGCACCTTGAATTGCGTTTTGAATGTTGGTGCTGTTTGCCCATGCAGTCATTGGCATTGTCATGATTGCTACCCATGCCGTGACAAAAAATGCTTTCCACTTCTTCACTTTTTTCATCTTTTCTGTAAAATTATGCAACTACCTTTCCAGAGAAAGATAGTTGCAATCTATAAGAACACGATGCACTTGCTTATTTTGCTTGTGTATTGTGTTTGTCTGCTACATATCACTGAACAACAGCCTATGTTTCTATTTTCTAAATACTTAAATACTTGGAAATATGGTCTTACAAAGTCCAAATTCCCTCTATATGCATCACCTCATTTTGAATACCTCCCTTAATTTCCTGTTTTTGGCAATCTTGGCACGTATGGTACATGGATTTTGATTGTCCAATGACTGTTTGCTGTTACCACTTGGTCATGCCATCTGCCTGTCACATCTGCATAATTGGTGAATTGATACTGGTTCGGTAAGTTGCGTCCAACCGTCATTTGCATAGACATTGCTTCCATCAACTTAAATCCGGGGGCTACAGCATCTTGGAATTCCAGTTTCACCTGTGTCACATATTCTCCGTTTCGCAATCCCATATTCTTTGCATACAAATCAATATGATGATGTTTGTCTGAGATATAAACCCCCGGCAAATAGGTATATGCGGTATTCATATTTGTGGTATATGCGACTTTGAAGTTATATTTTTTACTCCATAACCCTGTGTCAAAGTATTTCACTTGTGCAGCCTTTATATCCGGCAGCTTGTCATGTACGGTGAATTTATCCAATGCAACATTACTTTCGTTTTCAACACCTGTGATATAGTAATTGATGGTATCTCCCAAAGAGCAGGTACGGGTATCTGATGTTTTCTTAATGCCAACGCCCAAACGAATAGATGGATCTTTCGCAACCACAGACACAACCTGTCCTTGTTTTTGAATGGTTACTTTCAATGGTGTTGGATTGATACCATACCAATCCGGTGCTTTCACTTCCTGCAATGTATAAGTACCGATTTTAATCGGATTGGAAATTGCCGTACCATCTGCACCTGTGGTAAGTTGGTCTACAACCATTCCCGTTTTATCCACGATGTTGTATACTGCACCTGCAAGTGGTGTACCACTATCCCAACCGGTATTGTTGTTGTAATCTTGGGACAATTTCGTCAGTGCAATTTTGCCTAAAATCGGCTTATTGGTTAATTGCAAAATGGTAGGCACACCATTTCCTGTGATTTGGAAATTATAAATGGTCGCATCACGTTCATAGCCATCCGGTGCTGTTTTTTCCTGTACGGTATACCAGCCTTCCGGCAAATTACTGATGTTGATGATACCATTTTCGTTCGTGGTATATTCTCCGATGACTGTGTGCAAACCATTGATTGTGGCATTTGCCGCATTGACACCGGCTGCCATCACAGTTTGTCCATATTTTCCTGTTCCTTGATTGAGTGCTGCAATCACATACACAGCTCCCTGCACCGGTTGCCCTGTCACAGCATCGGTTTTGATAATCTGGCTCATACCCAGTGGATCATTGTAGATGACCACTGTTTGCTGATTTCCGGTGCCTTCCAAATACTGCTTGTCTTGGTCTTTTACCACAAATGTTTTTGGCTTTGCCAAGTTGTAGCCTTTGGGGGCTTTGGTTTCTTTTGCAATATATGTACCGGCTGCCAAATGTGGCAAATGTATCAAACCTGTTTTATCTGTGGTAAATGTCCCAATTTCCGTACCTTCTATGGTGGTAATGAAGAATTCACAACCTTCAATCGGTTTTTCCGTTGCACTGTCTAATTTCTGAATGACAATATTTCCTAATTTACTGTTTTCAAATTTGACTCTGGTTGCCTTACCTGCCTGTACTTCTACCGTTTGTGGTACGCTATTTAACGTATATCCATTTGGAGCTTTTGTTTCAGACACGACATAAGTCCCACTTTCTAAGCCGGAAACCATGATATACCCATTTGCATCTGTGGTATATTCCCCAATGTGTTCCCCATTTGGCTTTTTCACTTCAAATGTCGCACCCTGCAACGGTTTTTGTGTCACTTTATCTACTTTGACAATCTCCAATCCGATGACTTTTGTGTTGGTAAATGTCACAGAAGTTTGTTCACCGTCTTTTACGACAATATCCTGTTTGTGGCTGTCTATTTGATAGCCTTCCGGAGCCTTTGTTTCTATGATTTCATAAGTGCCGGCTTTCAGTACGACGTTAATCACACCGTTGTTGTCTGTGGTATATGTGCCTACCAGCACACCTGCCGGTGTTCCTCCTGACACTGATGTACTGGAAGATGCTCCTGTATGCCAAATCTGGAACTGTGCACCTTGTAATGGTTGTTTGGTTTGACTGTCAATTTTGATAATCTGTACACCCATCTGTTTCTGGTTATAAAAATCAACGGTATACGTTTTTGTGTTGTCAATTTCAACGGTTTGTGATGGTTTCTCACTTAACGCATATCCTTTGGGTGCTTTTGTTTCCGTAATAATATAAGTACCTTTTTCCAGTTCCGGTAATGAAATTGTGCCACTTTCGTCAGTGGTATACAAACCATTTCCGGTACCTACCACAGTTCCGTCAGCGTGCTTGATTTCAAATGTTGCACCAGCCAACATCTCACCGGTATTGGCATCTGCCTTTTTGATGACCAAACTATTCCATGGATAGTTCACAATCCCGCCAATGACTTGATAATCTGCACCACTGGTGATTTTGAAAGTGCCTACAACGCCATCTAGTTGCGTATCTGTTTTCAAATAAGAGTTTTCACCCGGTTTCAGATGAATTCTTGTGACAGGATTGGTTGGTTTTTGGTATCCCGGAGCCGGAATGGTTTCTTTGACGATATACCAGCCTGCTTCTACAAAAGGGAGTTTTATCAAACCGTCTTGGTCTGTACGGAATGTACCGATTTGCTCTATGCTGCCATCTGTTTTTTCATGGGACACTTCAAATGTCGTATTTGGAATACCTTTGTTTGTTGTGCCATCTATTTTCTCTACAATCAATGTAGGTCTTTTGATATTTTCAAACAATATGGTCTTTTTATCGCCGTCTTTGAGCTTTACAACTTGCGGCTTTTTATTCAAAATATATGGTTCCGGCACAGAGATTTCTGTGATTTGATACGTGCCTGCTTGCAGGCCCGGTATGGAAATGACGCCTTGTTCGTCTGTGGTAACGGTGGCAGGCTGTACGCTGGTATCGTCTGCCAGTCGCACTTCAAACACAACGCCTGCGATTGGTTTTTTTGTAACACTGTCTATTTTTTTGATGGTCAATTCCGGTAATTTGATGTTATCTACCTTTACCACAATTTCACCATCACCCGGTTTTGCTACAATCACCCTGTCGGGGCTTGTTTTGTCAGAAAACATATAGCCCGGTGGTGGATTTAACTCCTTAATGACATATGTGCCGGGTTTTATATGACCAGATGTGAATTGTCCTTTTTCGTCTGTCATACCCTCTGCCACAGGGCGTGCGGTATCTGCTTGCTCGTAAATGGCAAATTGGGCATTGGGCAGTTTTTCACCCGTTTGTTCATCATATTTTTCTACGATGATACTGGGCATTTCCAAATTGGCAAACAACAAAGACTTTTTATCACCGGCATTTAAGCGAATGTCTTGGTGTTCCTTTGATAACACATACGGCTCCGGCACAAATACTTCTGTTATGGTATATACGTCTGGATCTAAATATCCCAAATCCCCGCCTTTCATACCAACTGTGACTTTCCCATCTGGCCCAGTTGTTACTGTGCCGATTTTGATACCATCAGACTTTTTGATTTCAAATTTTGTGCCGGGAATTGGCTTCCCTG
This sequence comes from Anaerotignum sp., assembly GCA_020024455.1. Classification (GTDB taxonomy): domain Bacteria; phylum Bacillota; class Clostridia; order Lachnospirales; family Anaerotignaceae; genus Anaerotignum. Next base: position 19,346 of record JAHHTU010000028.1, read on the forward strand.
TTTGTTTATCAATCTTTTCTATGGTTAAGATAGGTTTTTTGAGGTTTTTCATCACCACTTGGATATTTTTGTCTTTGCCCAAATATACCATTTCCGAACAATCGGACAACGCAGTGCAGATACTTCTGTGATTTTGTAAGTACCAACCGGAATATTTTTCAGTGTTGCCACACCATCTTTTGTTGTGACGGTTGTGGTATAGCTGCCGTCTACCTGCTCTACTTTGAATGTTGCTGGTGATGTTACAGTTTCTCCGGTTTGTTGGTCTATTTTGGTAATGGTTAAGCCCGGAAATTTGCTGTTCAGGAATTTCAAGCTGGGAGCTTGTCCGTTTCTGACTGTCACATATTGCGGTGTCTGGTCTAAAATATAGCCTTCTACGGTAGAAACTTCTCTGACCAAATAAGTCCCGTCCAAAACGTTGTTCCATGTAATTTTGCCTTGTCCGTCTGTCTTTCCGGTAGCACGCCATGCACCCTTGCCATCAATTTGTATGATTTCATACTGTACGTTTGGAATTGGTTCACCGGTTTCTGCATCTTCTTTTTCTGTGATAATGGTCGTTGGCGGATAATCTTGGAATGTTGCAGTTGCTTCTTTATCCTTTGGTACCGTAATGATCAATGTGGTAGGTGGTGTCAGCTGATAGCCGTTGTTGGTATCCCGTTCCACAACGGTATATGTGCCTGACTCTGTAATGTTGGGTATCCATTCCCCATTCTTGTCTGTTGTACCACTGTCTACCAAATGCCCTTGCGAGTTATAGCAGTCGAAAGTAAAGCCTTCCAATGGTGTTTTTCCATCGGTGGCATCTAATTTAATTACACGCAATTTGCCTTTGCCGGTTTCATCCGGTGGCGGGGGAGGTGGATTACCTTTCTCTATGGTAAAAGATGCCGTAGGGTTATCATATGCACCACCAGCCAATATGTAATTTTGTGCTTCCGGGCGACTGGTACGACCATACAGTAATATCTTCTTGTTTTGTTCTGCAAACAGCCGAATTTCTTTTGTAATGTTATATTCTTCTTTTTCAGGAATAGGTAATATTGCTTTGAATTCCCTGATATTTGCAGGTAATGTATAGCGTTCATTATTACTGGAAGTGGTTTTTTTGGGATATTCACCGCCTTGCATATCACAGATTTTCAAACCATCTGTGAATTTGCCGCCTGCTGCCATTTCCACAGACATATCTGCACCGGCAACATTGTTTTGTGTATTGCCAATTTTTATAACCACTTCATAGTTTGTTTCTACCTTAACTGGATCTTCAGCAGTCAAAGTTACTTGGCTTTTTCCGGAAGAAGGTTTATATTTGGCTGCTTTCTGATAAATAGATTTTGTGGCAGCCACTACTTTATCTCGCAATGCCCTTGGATAATTCTTCGCTCCTTCATTTTGTGACCAAGTATTGATACCGTAATTATTGTGAATACCGGACCATATTGCCATTTTAGTTGCCAAATATGCTGCATAATTTAATCTTTCTTGACTTACGCCATAGAATGCAGCACTACCTTCCAATAACGTTTCTGCCTTAACAGTAGGATATCCTGCATTGACAGCACCCTCTAAAAACTCAGAAACCTTATTGCCTGCACAAGATGGAGAATCTGCACGTTTTCCTTTTCCGCCAGAACCACCGGCATCTACAATACAATCTCCATCAAATTTTTCGATGGTAATATCGTAATCAGCCGTATCTCCATATCCGGGTTTTGCCGGATTGACACAGTACGCCTGATAGACCTGTTTGGTAGTTGGGTTGGTCCAACTCACCTGTGTAGGTGCAAAGTTGTCATAATCGACATAACCATTACTTTTCATAATAGGTTCTCTGACATTTAGATTGGTAACTGTTAGTTTTTGGTTTTTATGATAGACTGTGCCTCGTGGTTCTATATCTTGATTTGCAAAGGCAGTTATCCCACTGGTCATAGTCATCACACCAGCCATCGTCAAACATATGAGTTTTTGTGTGACTTCTAATTTCATTTTCTGTCTCCTTTCTGTTATATCTTGATACTTACCACACTATTTTTTCATAAAATCACCTCTTTTTTTGTATGAAAAAAGCAGATAAATTTATCTGCTTTTCAAAAATATCGCTATTGAATTTTAGATTTATTTTGCCACAACATAGCCAATAAATTTTTTTCCACCACGCTTTAAGAACGTGTCGAATTGCATTTTTTTCACTTTTCCATCATAATCTGGATAAAATACCCCTTCTTTCATATCACCATAATGATTCCAGTTTGCCTCTGTAAAATAAACAGTTTCTGCTTGATTATTACTATCATAATCTACCCATTCAATAAACACTACATGTCCATCCCATATACCAATACTTTTTGGTACAATTTGCTCTGGATCTGTAATACCATAAACATCTCTATTGTATTCATTGTTTGCTTCTGTAACCCATTTATCCAATGGATTAAATACAAAAGAATTATGATTAGATTCTAAATCAATACCTGTAACTTCTGTAAAACGTCCCATTACATACCATGTACATTGTCCAACCGAACCTGAATTTCGATATGGTATGTTAAGATTATCTTTATTGATTTTTGTCATACCTTTATCTAAGTAAGCTCCTTTGCTTTTATCAATCAAGATATTTGCCAAAACCTCTCCTTCCTTGGGAGCAGATGTCAATGGGAGTTGTGGCTGATGATTTTCAAATCCTTCCAGTGCGGGTTTTCTTTGACTATCAACACCTGTTTCTGTACTTTGTGTGTTATTTGATGCTGTATTGTTTGTATTACTTTCAGCTTCTGATGGTTTTGTTGCTACTGGATTTCCATCGTTTGCTCGAATGTCATTGAATATTTTCAATAAATCGGTGTTAGTTCTTTTGACATCAATCACTTTTGTGTCATTGTTCCACTGTACACTTACACCATCAAAAGATTGTTTGTTTGGTTCATCAACAATACCTGCATTCGCAGAAATTTCTATACCCACTTTTTCTCTTTCCAGAGCATTATCACTTGCTGCTGCAAAGTCAGCCAGCTTAAAGTAATATCTGCCATTCAACAAAAAGCATTCTGTGTTAATCACAAAACTGTTGTATGCCAATTCGGCGTTTTTCATCTGCACAGTAGCATTTTTCTGCGTTAATTTTTCCATTGGCTTTTTGGACTCAGGTTCTGCCGTTGAGTCAACCATCAAACCTGTTTTCCCATTCTTGTAATCAAAAATCCACATATTCAGATTGTTTGTAATATCTCTGGCTCTTACATAATTGTACCCATCAATGTTGTAACACTGAATGTTTTGTACCGGTCCACCATTGAAGCTCACTTTGGCTGTATTCAAGACGGCAGTTTTTGTCCCCGATGCGGCCAGAACCGGCACACTTGTCAATACCATCGTTGCGGCCAACATGGTAGCCGCAATTTTTTTCTTTTTCATAATACGTTCTCTCCTTTTTCTTTCTGTTTCTTATTTTGAGTATGTTGTGTTTATATTGTATCATGTCGAAACAGTAATTTGTTGAAATTGGAAATTTTTCTATTTTGGAAATTTTTCTATTTACTTGTGTTGAAAACATTGTGTTGTTGCAACTGTTTTTTCGGTATGGCACGTTCCAAATATGCAGTCTTGTTTACCGCATCCCATTTGACTTGGAAGTTCAGTGCATGACCAATCTGTCGCAGGCCCACCATCAGTGTGCCTTGGTAAAAAAACGGTGGTGTATCTGTCGGAACTGTCATGGCATCATATTTCCACATGGTATACGAACCAACTTCCACCTTGACTGCCCCATCATTGATTTCTGCTGTCATGGTCTCCTCATTCCAGCTGACGGAGTAGCCCAGTTGTTCTGCTACAAAACGCAACGGAACAAATACCCTGCCATCTATCACAATCGCAGGTGTATCTCTGGGTGTGTATTTCTTGCCATTTATCACGATTGTGACCGGCTTGGCTTTTTTACTCCATTGATACTGATTGGCTCTAAATGGCTGTCCTAACGGCTCACGTGACCATAATTCGGCTTTTGGCTGTTGTGTTACCGCAACGACATCGTAACCCATCGCACCACCCGGCATATACCCTTGTGGTTCGTCAACTGTTGTGGTGATGTACCCATTCGGTTGTCCGGAAAAAGCAGTTCCCGTACCGAAATTACCGGAACCGGAAGCTCCGTTCTGATTGAAAAAGTCTGTTTCACTTTCAAAGTATTGCACCGTATAATCCCCATCATTTGCAAATGCTTGCAGGGGTGTGTATGCTATTGCACAAACCAACAATGCAGACAATGCTGCGTGTTTCTTCAAAAATATGCACCTCCACATTCATTTTTTATTTTTACGATTGCTCCATAAGTCTACAATTTCATCTGCATAATCCCGAAAAATTTGAAAATCGTTTTTTAACTTCTCTTTGTTTTGCTCCTTCCAAGCATGAAATCCATATATCGTTTCCTGTAACCAAAGTACAAAAAAAGCGATTGTAAAAATCGCTGCAGGTAAAATCCAGAAATCGTTGTTGGTGTATAACATTGCAAGAATGGATATCGTCATACCAACCATGAAAATCAATTTGTATCGATTACGTTGTTCCATGACACCACCTCTTTAATTTTCACCTGTAAATGTACCAACAAAATCTGTATATCCTTCATCATGATACTCCCCACTATCTTCATGATAATATTCGGTGTTTGGAGCAGCTGGTCTTGGTCTGTTATGATTTTGTGTATTTGTTGTATGATTTCCGGTTGCTTGGTCTTCTCCTACTTGGATTGCTGTAACGGCAATTCGTCTATCCGGTACAGCGTGTTCACAGGTAATCAACGTCAAGCGATTATCCCCATAATCCGTAAATACACCCCAATCTCTGTCTGAAATAGCTCTCATATCCGTTACTTCGTATGTACGAGTGACACCATTGATGTGATATTGAATTTTTGCCCCCATTGCAACATTTGCTAAATATTTGAAGTGGGTATTGTTGTGGCCGGCAATGCCAACATTGCCATCCAAGAGGGGTGTATTCTCAAAATGACCGGTCCCTTTTGACAAGTCGCTGAGTGCAACACTGCCCATAACCGGTGCATTTTTTAGGTTGATAGATGGGATACTGATAGTAGCAATCGAACCGGCTGGTTGTTTTGCGGTGTGGGAACCTGGATATGTCGCTGTCGTTTTTCCTGTACTGCGTTGTACGGTTTCCACAATTTCAGCCATATTCGGCAATGGTTCTAGGCTGTCTGCCTTGACATCTACCGGTGCTAAATTTCCATCCAATGTTTTCCGGAAATCCATCAGTTGAGAGGTAACAATCTCATGAATTGTGGTTTCTTCCCCTTGTTTTTCTGCTTCTTCTCCTTGTGTTTGTGTTTCTTTTTCTTCCTCGCTTTCCAGCATACCATTTTCTGCCCCAACTTCTCCAAGGTCATACTGTGTGTTGACTTTTTCACGGGTACGGAAGGCGGACACCATCAATAAAATTGCCAATGCAACGGCTATGGCACTGATACCAATACGAAAGCCGGCATGATTTCTCCACCAATATCTTAATTTGTCCGAAAAATCTTCCGGAATTTCTTCCAGTGTTTCGTCCAAATCAGACAATTCAATGGCTTCTTGTATTCTTCTTTCTTCTCTTTGTATGGCTCTGGCTTGTGCCTCATTCTGTGCCTGTGTCATACGTGCTTTGACACCACATAGCCAGCTTTTGAAACGTCCTTTCTGTCGGCTTGGTTCTGCTGAGAATGCAGCCACATCGTCATAATTTACCCATGCTTCCTGTTCTTGGTTCGGTTGTTGGGAAAATGCGGGAATATCCTGAAAATCAATCCATTCCTCTTGTGTTTGTGATACTTCTGCCAGAGGCGTTGGTGCATCTGTACTTGGTATCTGTTGTATTGGTGTTGCAATTACAGATTTTTTCTGCTTTTTGGACTGTTTCTGTTTTTCTGGTTGCTTTGTTTTTTTGTATGCAAAAAAGGAGATTTGTTTCTTGGATTCTTTATTGTGTTCTATTTTTTGACGAAATACCGAAAAAATCAACAACAAAGAAAATGCCGTCAATAATAATAACGCAAAGAACAAAGCAATCAGAAGGAATAGTATCATATCCACTGCGTACCACCCTCCTTATGTCTCATGTTCAGAACGTTCTGCTGTTTCCTCTGTCACATCTTCAGAGGTTTCTTCTATCATCATATCCGGTGCATCTATGATGACATTGTTTCCTTCTACTGTTTGATTTGCTTTATGCCATATTTTGAGTGCAACATACATCAAGGAAATAACAAACAAAAAAGATGCCATCACAAAAGCAAACAATATTTTCATCATCCAGTTTTGTGAATAGCCGTTTGCCTGATACAATGCCATTGGATTGATAGATTGCATGGCAGCCAATTTTTGGTTCTCCGTTTGGTACATCGCATTGATATAGTTGTTGTAATACAGCCCACTTGGGTTTGCAACCATGGAATTTGGCTTGTATATCACAGTGTAGGTACTGGTTGGTGAGTCTTTTACTAAAATTTTCCCAACATACGTTGCAGTGCCTTTATAATCTTCTTTGGTGTGATATTTTGTACCAGAATATGTTGCAGATGCTCTCCATGAGCTTGCTACCGTATTATACGTGCCATAAGCCCCTTTTTCATCTGTTCCGTTGATACCGGTTCCCGGATCCCCCATATCTTTCCAAGATACATCGACCAAATACATCGTCATATTGTTTGCTGTAATGGTTTGTGGGATTTGTTGATTGTCTTTGATATTCATATCATACGTCCTTACAACGCTTTCTTTTTCTGGAATTTTTTCGCTGTGATTGACATCTACCTGAATGCTGTCCGGATCTAATTGTAATGTACCAGTACCATCTGTATCATCATACTCATACTCATTTTGGAATTTTCTGGCTTCTGCCTTGGTTTTTGCCACAATTTCCTTCTTGACTTTCTTTTCAGCGAAATTTTGTGGGCTAACAATACTTTCAATCGCATACTGTATCTGATGTGTTGTGATTGTTTCCGGTGCAATATCCCGAATATCCGCATGAAATGGTACAATATATTCTTTTTTGATGGTCTGCAAACCAAATCTATCTACATATGTCTCTGTTTTTTCACTGATGGGATATACCGGTTTTTTTACAGTGAATGCTTGTCGGTCTTTTTCCGCATCTAATTCAGTTTCTTTTTCTGGCATGACACCGGTTTGTGCTGTCCTGTTTTGATTTACCTCGTTTGGTGCTGTTATGTTTTGCTCACAGCCAGATACGACTGCAATCACAATACCCAACACCAATACGGCAGATAGATTTCTTTTCATTGTAAATATTTTTTTCTCCTTTCCTCTTTTTTGCCTTTTTGACCTTTTTTGCATAAAAAAAGCAATCTTTACAGATTGCTGTTGAGGATTTGTAAACCCCCAAATAAAACCATTGATAGCCATATGATAGTCATAAAATATCAAAAAAGGAAAGTTGAAAATGAGTGAGCTTGATTTATGCATATAAATAATGGGAGTTTTTTCGCATATATGGAAATTACCAAAACAAGGTTACAGAATTTTCTCTGTATCATAAGCTGTTCACAGACTACATACATAAATCATATGCCCGCATCTTCAAAATTTTTCAAACATATTGTTTACTGTTTGTCATGTCGCCGGGGGTTTCGGACTTTGACTGACAGATACAGCATAAAAATTTGTTTTTCTCTTGCATTGTCTGCTTTGTGGAAATTTGCATAGGACTTTGTTATGGGTTTTATTTATGTTCTGCATCATACCAAATTTCACACAATCCATTTTACAAGATGTCATAATAAATTCATGTGATTTTTTTATCCTTATAACGCAATGGAATTGAAAAAAAATTTCCGATTTGGCGTAACTGTATATAATCCAAATCGTGAAACAGTTACACTCACACGCACAAATTATGGACATTCTGACTCTAAAAAAGATGGTGGTTGGGATGCTATTCCCAAAATAAGTTGGGAACGTTTCTTTGCAAGTAGTTCCAAACAATTTACTGTTCCTGCCGGTAAAGCTGTTTGGATTTGCGAAGAAGAAATTCCTGCGGTTTGTATTTTTAGTGGTAACTTACGTTTTACAACATCTGCTCCTGTCACAGTCAGCATTTTTGCCTTCACTTCAAAATGGGATATTCCAAATGCAACAAAAATCTATCCATATAGATTTAAGGATGATGCAGGTAACAATATGGGAAAGCAGTATAGTGGCTATGGAAATGGATATTTTCTTACAGCATCAGAGGTTACAATAAAATTGAGTGATATTTTGAAGCATGATGGTATATATTTTGCGACAAACAATCAACAAAATAGGATGTTTACCGTAAATCAAGGTACTGTACCAGATGAAATCATTCCAATCCGGATTGCAGGTACAAACTATGAAGCAAATGTCAGAAATGATAAAGATGGTTATTTTCAGAATATAGCTAACTGGTCTACACAATACTTTATTCCCATTAAGCTGATAAATGATATTGGTGGTACACATAAAGTAGTATGCAGTATCGTATCTACCTCCAATCCAAAAAAATTCCCTATCGTGAATTGTGGTGGTACTATTTCAGGAAAACCACTTGCAGCCAAAGGAGAACCACATATTTTCAAAACAGTTTCTGTGACTGACACCACTACTTTTCATTATCAGTTTATTTTCGGAACAAACAGTAGTGGTGATGTACAACATATGTTCAAGTTAGTTTAAGTATATACAAAATTCTTTCATCAGTATATAAAATAAATAAAATCAGAGCAGCCCATAAAGTAGGCTGCTCTTTTTGTAAAAAACGGATTGATTTCAGACAGATATGATAAAACAGGTATCCAATCAATACTATTTTTCACTAAAATCTCAGCACATTTTTATGTACTTTTCTCATTGATAAAATATAAATAATTTCGTATGCTTTTATAAACAAATGTAGTAAAAAATTGATAAATCACAAAAAGGAGGAAGTATCATGAAAAGAAGAAAACAAGCAATCGCACTCATCACAGCCGGTATGATATTGGGAAACACCGTACCCGCATTTGCCTATCGACCAAAAATCATTGGCAATGTACTATCCACGGATATTATTGCTTATGTGGACAATATTCCCATTCATTCATACAACTACCAAAACCACACATACGTTATGGCGGAAGAATTGCGGGATTATGGCTTTGATGTCGTTTGGAACGGTAAAAACAGAACACTCAATATCACACTGCCACAAAAAAGAACCGAAAAGGAAATGTCTTATGGCGACAGAGACCGTTTCGTAAGCAGTGCCAGAGCAGAAACACCCGGTAAAAAACGATTTGATGTATACCAGACAGATATTCAAGTGCTTTTTGACGGAAAGCCAATCCAAACAGAAGAACATGCAAAAACATCTGTGAATGTCAATGGCAATACATTGGTTTTGTTCAGTGCCTTAAAACATTTTGGTGATGTGAAGTGGGACCAAGAATATAGAAGCTCGTCTTTGCATACCGTAGGGAAAATATGTACCACAGATTTTGGTCTGCAATATGAAGAAACCGAGTATATTCCTCTGCAAAATTTTGTGTGTGAACTTCCAGATGGCGTTAGTATTTATTTTGATCCTGCCGGTAGACAAGGCATGACTTGGGAAGAACAAAAGCCATACGAAATTGGTATTATTGGGGGAGTGAACATTCAGCAGTGGGAAAATCACGCAGATGACGACATATTTTATGTACGAATAGATAAAGAGTTTTTGGATATTCTCAAGATGAATTGCACACAGCCAGAACAAAACAAATTACAATTCAAATCTGCTTTGAACGAAGATTTTGTTGGTATGGCAGGCGGTGATAGTTTACCAAGTTTATCAGTAAGTGACTGTGTTTTTTATAAGACCAATCTATCTTTATATCAAGATGGCAAACAGACAGAAGAACAAGATGCACCCATTTTTTTAAGTATGGACCATGAACTTTATATCAAAGCATCTGTATTAGAAGATGCATTCGGAATGAAAATCAATCATGCACCTGAATTTTCTGATTGGAGATGGGATATTGTTTTTACAAAAGAATAACAAGAACAAGTCTGCCTAACACAACCTTTTGCCATTCTGTTTTCTGAAAAAAATAATTTTTCAAAATTCGGTTGACAAAACACTCTTTTTTTACTCTTTATATATGTAATCGGTTACAACACAAATAAAAAAGAAGGAGTGTTTTATATGGCAAAAGAAATTCCTATGAACTATTCTCTCAATACCGACAGAAAATGGATTTATTGTAACTATCCAGAGGAAATAGAAACAGATGCTTTGGCAGATAAATCCGGATATTGCCTAAACCGAGTGGAAAATGTAAAAGGTGGCGGACAAATTTTCTATTCTTACAAAAACGAAACAAACAAAAATATAAAATTCGGCGTAACTGTATATAATCCAAATCGTGAAACGGTTACACGCACACGTACAAATTATGGACATTCTGACTCTAAAAATGACTCCGATGATGTAAAAAAAACCGACCCTGTTTCCAGAATCAGTTGGGAACGTTTCTTTGCAAGCAGTTCCAAACAATTCACCATTCCTTCCGGAAAAGCTACTTGGATTTGCGAAGAAGCAATTGCAATAGATGCTATGTTTAGTGGTAACTTACGTTTTACAACATCTGCTCCCGTCACAGTCAGTGTTTTTGCTTTTATATCCAAATGGGATATCCCTGATGCGACCACTGTATATCCATATGAGCCTGTAGGGGATAAAGGGAAAAAGTATCGTGGATATGGAAATGGTTATTTTCTGACATCATCAGAAATCACAATCAAATTAAGTGATATTAAGAAAAATGGGGAAGTTTATTTTATCACACACAATCGTCATCATAGAAATTCCACAGTAAATAATGTGGGTTCACAAAGTGGTGTTATCCCCATTCATATCAACAAACAATATACAGCAGATCCAAACCTCCCACCAGAACATGAGCTTGGTAATCTTGCAAACTGGTGTGCACAATATTTTATCCCTGTAAAGTTTATAAATGATATTGGTGGCACACAAACAGTGAATTGCGATATTGTTGCACAAAAAATAAAATATGAACGTACAAAAATTCCTATTGTAAATTGCGGCGGAAAAATTTATTCTGATGTTCTTCATACAGCAGGGAAGCATATGCCTTTCAACACGGTTTCTGTCAAAGATACAGCTAAGTTCAATTATCAATATATTTTTGGCACAAATGGCGGTGGATTTGTAACACATAGATTTACACTGAAATAAACAATACGAACATAAAAATAACAAAACCACCTGCCTAGCAGGTGGTTTTTCTGATATGGACAAGTTTCAACATCTTTATCATTTATATCAAACAATTTTATCGGTGATTAAGTAAAAATCTCATCAGCATATTCCAAACGCTTGGCAAGCATGGTGTTACGCTGCGTACTTCTGATAACAGTGATGGATTGTTTCAATAGGTCTACCGAGCCAACCAGTTCTATATTGACTTTGGCTCTCGTAATGCCGGTATACAGCAAATTTTTGTAAAGCATAAACTGATGTTCTTCCAAAATTGGCATAATGACGTATGGATAATCGCACCCCTGACTCTTGTGAACCGTCAGGCTATATGCAAGCACCATATATCCCATTTCCGGTTTGGAAAATGTATGTGTCAATCCGGTATCAAATGCAACGGTATATGTATCATGCATGATGTTTGTAATATATCCTACATCACCATCATGGTAGATTTGTTGCGGATTGTTGTCTAAAATATCGACTGATTTTTCTTGGAAAAGTTTGTAGATTTTTTTGCTTGTAGACGACTTAACTCGATAGGTGGTGTTGTCAAATATTCTATGAATGCATTTTCTTCATCTAATGAAGCAATTTCATGCTCTATTAGTTTGAGTGTTTCCTCCCCTGTTTTTTGGTAAGTTATCAATTCCCCCACCAAATGATATTTTACATTTTTTGCCTTTGGTATTCCATCACCAGTCACTTTCCACGCCCGATTTGTCGTGGCATCACGAAAAATAGCAACGCTAAAATCCCCATTCTGATAGATTTTTTTCTGAAAGAAGCCAAAAATTTCTACAATATTCATCATATATCACCTCATATTTCAAAATCGTTTATACAATTTCTCTCATTCTGATAAAAAATCTTTTTTCCATACACTCGAATTCTTTTTCATACATCTCACATAAAATGGGGTATAATGTTTTGTCAGTGATTTCGCTACGACATTGTAAATATATAGTATGTAATGCTTTTACATACACTGCCTCGTATACTTCGTAATTGACAACTTTTTGATATTCCAAAATCTCTGTTTGAGTGAGCATTCCATCTTGTTTTAGTTTTACGTATGCTTTACGAAAAATAAAAAAACAAAACGGGATATTGCCTATATTTTTGCTTTTTTTCTTTAACCTTTTTACTTGTTGTTCTGCCTTGTATCGTTGGTATGTAACAAGGTCAATTTGATTTTCTAAACAAAAACATTTTTTGTCATAATGAATACCTCTCTCCTTTCTTTTTACATAAAAAAAGACGAACTTATTTTGTACGCCTTGTTGTAAAATATTTTATTTCATAGTAAAAAAAGCCTGCACAAAAATGCAGACTATCCCTAAAAAATACCAAAAATTCTCTTTTAGTATAAAAATCATTCCTACCTGTGGCATCATATGCACGCTTATCGGTTGCCCAAAGTTCAAACTCTGCTTCTGTATGTTTTTTCCATTTTTCTGCTTGTTCTTGCGTCATGCCCAAAACCTCACGATTGATTGTACTTTTTAATTGCAGTCCATTTCCAATCACATTGGTTCGATTTGTTTTGATGGCACTTGATGCAATCGCAGAACCCATAAACAACATTCCGGAACGTTGCCGCAATGTGTAGTTGTGGTTGTCAATATCTTCGTGTGCAGAACCGCTGTTTGGCAGCATACCTTTTAATGCCTTTTTCCGATAACTTGCCCCTGCCTCTGAATAGCCTTTGTTGTGTATATGAATTGATGTTGTTTGACTGCTTACTCTTTTTCTCATTTTACTGCTCCCACCTTTTACTGCTCCCACCTTTTTGCATAAAAAAAGCACCTATGTAACTAGGTGCAACATTTTTTTGAAAGAGTGTCATTTTCCCCTTAACATACTCGTACGAGTATGTTATTCTATATACAGAAAGGGGGTGAAAAAATTGGAAAGAAAAATAAAAGAGCTTATCAAGCTGGTAGGACAACTTGAAAAGCTCGTGATTAGTTTGATATCCTTGATTGGCTGGATATTACTTCTAATCAAAATAATTACATAAGAGGAAGGGGCGAAAGCCCCAGCCTCTACAAAAAATATAACATAGACTTTCCAATTTATCAATATGAAAAATGACTTAAAAAAACTTTTGTATCATTGTTTTATACTGTTTGGTCTGATTTTTGTTTTGGTATTTTTGATTTTCAAACTGATTTAAGGAGGTAGCGTATGGGTAAAACTTCTACAACCGTAAAACGTCGTTATAATGAAAAAACATATACAAGATGGTTTGCTGACTTACGCAATGAGGATTTTGAAGAAATTGAAACATTGCGTGGTGATGACAGTCGTGCAAAATTCCTGAAAAAACTTGTTGCATTTTATATCCAACATAACGAACATGACCCATCTTAACCCCAAAGCACGCATATCATATGCGTGCTTTTTTATATATCACGAGGAATGATACCAAACGCTTTACGGCGATTTTGCCAAAGCAGTTGTCCCTCGATGGTTTCTACTTCTTTTTCCAGTTTATCAATGGTATGTTTCAGTTCCTGCAAATCCAATCTGGTCAAACTGCGACTACCGATATTATACGATTGTACTCCACCTTGCAACAATGCATTGTATGCTGTGTATGCATTTTCCAATATTTCTTTTTTTCTTTCCAGTTTTATTTGTATATGTATAATTTGATAGTTCCTTCAAAATAAAATATACCTCCTTTTTGATAATTTCTGTTGCTTCTGCCGTACTTTGCACACCAGCTACATCAACCGCCAATTTATATAGAACGTATCATCAAAACATGGTCTGTCATAATTTCTTCCACATCTTCTGCCCTATGCAATTCGCCCTTTCATTCTTTCAGTTGCAATTCTGCAACTTCTGCTTTTGCTTGTTTGATACGTGCTTCCCCTTCCAGTTTTGCACTCCAATTTTGCCGGTCATCGCCTGTTTTCCTATCTGCTTTTTGTTTCGAATGTTGGATATAGGCTTGTATGGTTGGGAATAAATCATACTTTGTAGGTTTTCCCTCTCCCTGTATCATGCCCTCTGTTTTCAACTGTTCCACACGGCGGGTTGTTACACCAAATAACTTGGCAATCGTTTGTGTACTTTGTAAATTTTTCTGTGCATTCATATCAGTTCCCTCTTTACCAAATAAAAAAAGCATCTTACAAAGATGCTGAAAACCTGTTTTTTCTAATAAAATCATTATTTTTCATTGACACGTACGTGTATTTTGGATATCATAAAAACATAGAAAGGAGGTGCAAAAGATATGGACAAATAAATAGGCAAGCTGATAAAAGTGGTACGAACACTTACACAACTTGCCTTAGAAGTCGGAACACTTATCGCCGTTGTCAGAATGGTGATAGAAAGTATCCGATAGATTGCAAAGGGGAGGGAAACCTCCCCCTACGAAAAATATAGCATAAGTCCATTTCTTTTACAATATGAAACATACAATCAAACAAATTGTATATTTAGTTTTTTCTATTTTATGGCTGATTGTGGTTGTAATTGGTTTATTTTTATTGTTTACATGAAAGGAGTTTTGTCATGTCAGAGGCAAAATATGCACGTCAAGCAGCATACAATCGTAAAACATATGTCCGTTTTCCGCTTGATTTGCGTCCAGAAATTTTAGAAGCATTTAAGGCAAAATGCAAAGAAAACGGAACAACACCAACTACTGAAATTAAAAAGTTTATACAGGCATATATTG
>JAHHTU010000029.1 GCA_020024455.1 Anaerotignum sp.
AACCACAATGACAGAAACGCTTTGTTTTCTTGATTTTGTAGCATTTTTGTGGTACATTAAAGAGTAAATGATGTGGCAACCAGACAGCCACAAAAAGCCAGAAGTACAAATGGAGGAAAACAAATATGGATATGAAACTGGAAATTGCAAAATGCCTGAGTGCAGCTTGTGGTGTTGCATCAGAAGAAATTGCAGCCGCAATCGAAAAACCCGCAAATGCAGATATGGGTGATTTTGCTTACCCTTGCTTTAAGTTGGCAAAAGTATTACGAAAAGCTCCCCCGATGATTGCACAGGAAATCGGTGAAAAAATAGAAAAACCGCATTTTGTTTCAAAAATCAGCATTGTTGGTGCATACATCAACTTCTTTTTAGACCAAAGCCTTTATACAAAAAAAGTTTTGGAAACTGTTTTGGAACAAGGGGCAGACTATGGCAAAAGTGATATGGGCAATGGCAAAACCGTTGTGATTGACTATTCTTCCCCTAATATCGCAAAACCATTTCATGTGGGACATTTGCGTTCTACGGTCATTGGGAATGCGTTATACAAAATCCATCAGGCTTTGGGGTATCATTGTGTAGGTATCAACCACTTGGGTGACTGGGGTACACAGTTCGGGAAATTGATTGTGGCTTACAAAACATGGGGCAGTGTAGAAGCCGTTGAAAAAGACGGTATTCAGGAATTGATGCGTATTTATGTCAAATTCCATGATGCCGCAAAAGATGCCCCCGAAATGGAAGACGAAGCCAGATTGTGGTTTGTCAAAATGCAGGAAGGTGATGCCGAAGCACTGCATTTGTGGAAATGGTTCTATGATATCAGTATCAAAGAATTTGAACGTGTATATGATATGTTGGGCGTGAAATTTGATGCATATACAGGCGAAAGTTTCTACAACGACAAAATGGCTCCTGTGGTGGAAGAACTCAAACAAAAAAACTTGCTCAAAGAAAGCGATGGGGCAATGATTGTGGATTTGGAAGATGCCAATATGCCTCCTTGTTTGATTATTCGTACAGATGGCGGCACATTGTATGCAACCAGAGATATCACCGCTGCATTGTACCGCAAAAAAACATATGATTTTGAAAAATGTTTATATATCACTGCATTAGACCAGAATTTGCACTTTGCACAATGGTTTGAAGTCATTCACAAAATGGGATATGATTGGTACAAAAATTTAATCCATGTACCTTTTGGGTTGGTGAGCTTGGAAAGCGGGAAATTATCTACCCGCCAAGGAAATGTGGTATTGATGGAAGAATTATTGCATCAATCCATTGCAGAAACACAAAAAATCATTGCAGAAAAAAATCCAAACCTGGAAAACAAAGAAGATGTTGCAAAACAGGTAGGTATTGGTGCTGTCATATTCAATGATTTGTATAACAACCGTATCAAAGATGTGGTATTCTCTTGGGATAGAATGTTGAACTTTGACGGAGAAACAGGCCCTTATGTACAGTATGCACACGCAAGAGCGTGCAGTATTTTGAAAAATACTCCTGCATTTACCACAGAAAACATTGATTACAGCAAATTAGATGATGAAACTGCAATGCAGGTTTGCAAATTGTTGGAAACATTCCCCGATAAATTGAAAGATGCCGCAGCCAAATTAGAGCCTTATTTGGTAACCAGACATTTGGTAGCGATTGCACAGGCATTTAATAAATTTTATCATGATAACCGTATACTGGTGGAAGATGAGGCAGTCAAACAGGCAAGACTTGCTGTTGTTGTGGCAGTCAAAACAGTATTGGCAAGTGGTTTACAACTATTAGGCATTGATGCACCCGAACAAATGTAACAAAGAAAGGATGTCTGGAATGAAAAAGGTGAAATTATTTTATAATCCATTTTCGGGCAACAAAAGCTTCAAATTCGATTTAGATGTTTGTATTCGTATATTTCAAGAACACGGGTACGAATTGCACCCTTTTCGTTCGACAAATATTGGCGATATTGCCTCACACATTGCACAAATGGACGCAAATTATGATATTGTGATTGCATCTGGTGGAGACGGTACGGTCAATATCGTATTAAACGCATTGATGAAACGAGGTTTGCAAATTCCATTGGGGATTATTCCCTCCGGTACTGCAAACGATTTTGCAACATTTTTGGGATTAAAAACAGGCGATGTGGAAGATGCCTGTCATGTGATGGTAGAAACAGAGCCGAAATGGATTGATATTGGCAAAGTCAATGATGATTTATATTTTATCAATGTTTGTGCAGGTGGTATGTTCACCAATGTTTCACAGACGGTTGATAACGATGTCAAAAATGTATTGGGAAATTTATCCTATTATCTCAAAGGTATGGAACAAATCCCCAATCTGCACAAAGTACCGTTTCGCATTACGGCAGGAGAGGAAGTCTTTGAGGACAACTTGTATCTGTATATGATTATGAATAGTGCAGGTACGGGTAGTTTTACAAAATTGTCCCCCGATGCCTCCATCACAGACGGTGAATTTGAATTTATTGGTGTCAGAGCAAAATCCATATTGGAAATTCCCACAATGTTTCTGAAATTGTTGACAGGGGAACATTTGAAAGACGACAAAAATATATTGTATCTGAAAAATGACAAATTTTATGTGGAGTGTTTGGATAAGGATTTTCAAATTATGGAAACCACGATTGATGGCGAATTAGGTCCTCGTATGCCGTTTACACTGACTGTGTTGCCACAGGCATATCCCATTTTCGGAAAATATCACACCACAAAAAAACGTGTTTCACATGAAACAAAAAAAATAATACAAAAACTACCTGTCAACAGAAAAAAGAATACAGAATAAAAAAATTCCCCAGATACAAACATCAAAAATCACCATAATGAAAACCATTATGGTGATTTTTACAATCCGATTACCATGCATTGATGATATACAGCAATGCCAAACGGATATTTTGGAGCAATGCATTTGACAACGTTTCGTATACATCATCAAGCCCTTTTTGATGTGCCATATAAGGCGGTTCGTCATTCCATGAACCCATTGCACCAAATACGTCCGCCATAGCTGCTGCACCATAAATAGATAAATATGCCGTCGGTATGGCAGGTGCATGGATTTGGTTGATTGGTTCATACTTTGGTGTAGAAAGTATATGATGTGCTTTCTCAAAAACATTTGCAAAATAATGACATTCTATTTGTGTGGCAAAATCTTTGATTTGTTCCAAAACAGATTGTAATTCTTTACTGTTGTTTTCAAAATGCAGCTTTTGTTTGGGCGGATTTTCCCATATTTGTTCTGTGTAAAAAACATTCCATGCTTTTTGTACCTGGTCAAATTCCCAAACAGCTGTAAAAAAAGTAACAATATCATGCGGATAGTAGCAAATGATACGACTTTTCGATGTATTGGAAAATCCTAAATACGCTCTATCTTTTACGGAAACAGGACAAAGAAATTGTATATCCTGCAAGTTTTTATTTTTACAATATGCAAACCAATCCGCAATATTATTTGCTTGATATCCTTTTTTTGTAGTAAAATGATTTTCAGGCAAAAACTGAAATGTAATATTTTGTACATATGGTAAGGGTATCTCTTGTATATCTGTATATTCTGCCAATGCCTTTTTTGCTGCTGCCACAATACAACAAATTTGATACATTTCACCATTCATTTGTTTTCATCTCCTCACAAAAATGCACTTTTCTTCGATTATACCACAAAAGAAACGATACTTGTACAAAACGGCATATGTTTATCAATTTTTGCGATTTGTTTCACGTGAAACAGCGTGCTTTTTTGTTTGCATGGTATACAAACTGTGTTATAATATTTTTCAGGACAAGCAACATACAGAAAGGTGGGAATACGATGGGAAAAGTCAGAGTGATTGCCATTACAAACCAAAAAGGCGGTGTGGGCAAAACCACAACTGCCATCAATTTATCTGCTTGCTTGGCAGCAGCAGGAAAAAAAGTATTGACCATTGATGCAGACCAACAAGGCAATACCACAAGCGGACTTGGTTTAGACAAAAACAATGTCGCTCCAACCATATACGATATTTTATTGGAACAGGCTACATTTACAGAAGTCAAACAACCTACTTGTGTGGAGGGGTTGGAAGTGATTCCTGCAAATATCAGCCTGACAGGTGCAGAAATTGAACTGATTGGGAAAGATGACAGAGAATACATATTAAAAAATGCATTGGACATCATCAAAAACAACTATGATTTTGTGATTATTGATTGTCCCCCCTCTTTGAATTTAATTACCATCAACGCATTGACTGCGGCAGATACGGTTTTGGTTCCGATACAGTGTGAATATTTTGCATTGGAAGGACTGGAACAATTATTGCACGCCGTCAATTTGGTACGCAAACGCTTAAACCGCAGTTTGGAAATCGAAGGGATTGTATTTACCATGTATGATGCCCGCACCAACTTATCTTTACAAGTTGTGGAAGAAGTGAAACGCAGTTTGGGAGAAAATGTATATCGTACCATCATTCCCAGAAATGTGCGTTTGGGAGAATCCCCCAGCCACGGGTTGCCCATTCATTTATACGACCCAAAATCCAAAGGGGCAGAAAGTTATGCTTTGTTGGCAGAAGAAGTCATGGAAAAGGAGTGGGACTAAATGGCAGTGAAAAAGGGACTTGGTGCAAAAGGATTGGGCATTGAGGCACTTATCAATCATAAAATGGAAGATTTTGAAAACGGTGCTGATGGTGTACTGGAATTAAACATCAACAAAATCGCCCCCAACCGCAAACAACCCAGAAAATATTTTGATGAAACCGCATTGGAAGAGCTTGCCATATCACTGAAAAATTATGGTGTCATACAACCCATTGTGGTCAAAAAGACAAGTGACGGCTTTTATGAAATCATTGCAGGAGAACGTCGTTGGCGTGCCGCAAAAATTGCAGGATTGAAAACCATTCCTGCCGTTGTGCGAAAATGGGAAGAAGCAGAAGCATTTGAAGCCGCATTGGTGGAAAATTTACAACGGGAAAACTTAAACCCAATGGAAGAAGCACACAGTTATTATCGTTTGCAACATGAATTTGCACTCAGTCAAGAAAAAATTGCAGACAAAGTCGGCAAAAGCCGTTCTGCAGTAGCCAATGCCATGCGTTTGTTGCAACTGGACGAGCGTGTGCAAAGTTTTGTGATGGAAAACAAATTGACAGGTGGACACGCAAGGGCATTATTGCCATTGCCACAGCAAATGCAGTTTGATTTGGCAGAAGAAATCATTGCGCAAGGTTTGAGTGTGCGTGCCGTAGAGTTGCTTGTGAAACAAAAATCAGAACAAAAAGAAACCACAAAACAAGAACCCAAAACACAAAACAACCCCTCTGCCTATTATCAGATGGAAGAAGAACTGAAAGGGATTTTCGCAACAAAAGTCACCATTCGAAACAAAAAACACAAAGGCAAAATCGAAATTGAATATTATTCCGATGATGATTTAGACCGATTATTGATATTGATGAAAAAATTAGAAACAGAAAGGTAAATGCAACATGATTACAACATTTGTGCAGAACTATATCGTCTTTTTTGTTGGCGGTTTAGGCTTTGCTGTCATTGTGTTGTTTGTATTATGTTTGATTTTATTTGCCAAAATCAGACGGGAACGAAAACGCTATGACTTTTTTATGGGTGCCAATCGCAGACCTACCCATAACTTGGAAACCCAATTACAAGAATACTATGAAACGGTCAAACAGATTGATACAAAATATACCGATTTGCTCAATATGGTCACGGATATGGACAAAACAATGCAATCCAATATTCAAAAAGTGGGTTTAATCCGTTACAATCCCTTTGAAGAAATGGGCGGAAATTTATGTTTTGCATTGGCATTGTTAGATGGAGAAGATAATGGCGTTGTATTAAACGGTATCCACAGTCGCACGGGTTCTTTCACATATGCCAAACCCATTGAAATGGGGGTAAGCACCTATATGCTTTCCGAAGAAGAAAAACAAGCCATACAAATGGCACAGGAACAGGCTTATCACCCACAACACAAAAAAGTGGTAAAAGTCAAATTCAAACCCTTGTTCAAACGCCGTTATGCACCCGATATACAAGAATTGCTTGCAAAACAACCACATAAAATGCCTTCTGTGGGAGATGTTACCACACAGGAACAAGAAGAAATCGAACAAGAAGAAACAACCGCTGCACAAATTGCTGCAACAGAAACCGAAGAAATATTGGAGCAAATACAAGAAGAAACTGCTGATTTTTTTGAAGAAAAAACAGAGGAATGACGTTCAGCCTGTCATTTTCGTTCTTGCAAATATTGTAGATAACTGCTATGTTTTTACACAGAATATCAAAATTTCTGTGTAAAAACTGTGGAAATGTGTATAAATGTTGTGGAAAACTCTGTGTATAAAAAAGTTATCCACAGATACAAAGGAGGAAGTCAGATATGACATATCGTATGATATTTTCTGATATGGACGGTACATTATTAAAAAATGATATGGAAATTTCAGAAAAAAATATTGCTGCCATCAAAAAAGCCACACAAAAAGGTGTGGAATTTGTCATCTGCACCGGCAGAGGTGTGTATGGTGTGGAGCGTTTTTTGAAACAGTTGGATTTGATTGGTCAAAAAGGTTATGTGATTTGTCAAAACGGTGCTGCCGTTTATGATTTGCAAAATATGGAAATGGTTGTCAAACATTCTTTTTCCGCAGACGATTTACGTCCGGTTGTGGAGGTTGCACGCCGTTTGGGTGTAGACATTTATTTATATGACGACCGCACATTCTTAACTGAAAAAGTCACCAAAGCAGCCGAAAACTATTGTAAAGTCATGGGGGCAGATATGCGTATTTTGCCGGACGGACTTTCTTACGAAGGACATTTTACAAAATGTCTGCTTTCCGCAAAACCCGAGCTTTTGGAACAATTACGAAAAGAAATCACCTATTTGACCGCAGATACGTTTAATATCTTCTATTCCGGACCATACTATTTGGAAGTTGTGAAAAAAGGTGTCAGCAAAGGAAATGCATTGTTGGAAACTGCACAAAAGGCAGGAATTCCTTTATCCGAAGTGATTGCTGTGGGAGATAGCGAAAACGATTTGTCCATGATTGAAACAGCCGGTTTAGGGGTTGCTGTGGGAAATGCCGTTGAAGATGTAAAACAGGCGGCAAATGTTGTATTGACACAGACATACAAAGAAGATGCCATCGCCGCATTGATTGAACAATTTGTATTGTCATAAAAAAAACCCAACGGTTGGGGAACCGTCGGGTGTCGGACGTTTGGTTTGACGTCCGGGGGCATAGTTTTTGTACAGGAAAAGGGGCCTCCTTGTACAGTCCTATGATACAATAAACCTTCCATATATTCCATAAAAGAACCATTAAAATTTCATTAAAACTATATGGTACATTATGGTGCATCAAAAAATACCTGTAAAAAACGCTTGCATTTTTATTTTGTTATGTTATAATGGACTGCAATAAGGCGTAAAACGATTCCTTTCGTTTTGAAGAAAAACTATGTTTTGGAATTTCTCACAGAGAGCCGATGGTTGCTGCAAATCGGCAGAAGGCACAGAACAATCCACTTTTCGAGCCTGCCGATGAAAGTCGGAAGGGTAAGCCCTTTATCGCTGTTTGAGTGGTTCGGATATATTCCGAGCAATCTGGGTGGCAACGCGGGAGTGACTCTCGTCCCTATTTTTGGGGATTGGGGGTCTTTTTTGTTTTCAAAATTACCCCATATCCTTGATTCGAATATTGTTTCAAAAAAGAAAGGGGTAACCATATGTTAGACATCAAATTTGTAAGAGAAAATCCGGAAATTGTAAAAGAAAATATTCGTAAAAAATTCCAAGACAATAAATTGCCTTTGGTAGACGAAGTATTGACATTGGACAACGAAAACAGAACCATCAAACAGGAAGTGGAAGCACTGCGTGCAGAAAGAAACAAACTTTCCAAACAAATCGGCGGCTTGATGGCAAAAGGTGAAACACAGCAAGCAGAAGAAATCAAAGCAAAAATTGCACAAGAAGCAGAACGTGTGGACACATTGACCGCAAGAGAAAAAGAAGTGGAAGAACGCATCAAAACCATTATGATGACCATTCCAAACATCATCGACCCATCTGTTCCCATTGGTAAAGATGACAGCGAAAACGTGGAAGTGGAACGTTTTGGTGAGCCTGTAGTACCTGATTTTGAAATTCCTTATCACACAGATATTATGGAAAGCTTTGACGGGATTGATTTGGATAGTGCCAGAAAAGTAGCAGGAAATGGGTTCTACTACTTGATGGGTGATATCGCAAGATTACATTCCGCCGTATTGACTTATGCACGTGATTTCATGATTAACAGAGGATTTAAGTATTGTATTCCTCCTTTTATGATTCGAAGCAACGTCGTAACAGGTGTTATGAGCTTTGCAGAAATGGACGCTATGATGTATAAAATCGAAGGCGAAGATTTGTACTTGATTGGTACCAGTGAACACTCCATGATTGGAAAATTCATTGATACCATGCATAAAGAAGAAGACCTGCCACAAACATTGACCAGCTACTCCCCTTGTTTCAGAAAAGAAAAAGGGGCACATGGTATCGAAGAAAGAGGCGTATATCGTATCCACCAATTTGAAAAACAGGAAATGATTGTGGTATGTAACCCTGACGAAAGCCCGATGTGGTATGAAAAATTGTGGCAAAACACTGTGGATTTGTTCCGTTCTATGGACATTCCCGTGCGCACTTTGGAATGTTGCTCCGGTGACTTGGCAGATTTGAAAGTAAAATCTGTTGACGTGGAAGCATGGTCTCCCAGACAGAAAAAATATTTTGAAGTTGGCAGCTGCTCCAATTTGGGTGATGCACAAGCAAGAAGATTGGGTATTCGTGTCGTAAACAAAGATGGCAAAAAATATTTTGCACATACATTGAACAATACCGTTGCCGCTCCTCCCAGAATGTTGATTGCATTCTTGGAAAACAACTTGCAAGCAGACGGCAGCGTTCGTATTCCGGAAGTACTACGTCCTTACATGGGTGGTATGGAAAAATTGGAAAAAGTAAAATAAACAGCAAAAAAGCATGACAAATGTCATGCTTTTTTTATTTCTCTATCGTATCATCAAAACAAATCAAATCATAATCATACATTGCCCGATAACTGCAACAAACGCTATCCTCTGCATCTCGTATGTCAATCCAACAGTTGATATAATCCAATTCCCGCTCTAAATCTTTGGCAATCGCAACACAACTATCATAAAAATGATACGTTTTTTGTACCGTTTCAAAATCTGCCCGCATACATACCATAAAATCACTTGCACTGTCTGCATACCAATTTTGCAAATATTGCCACATAAATGCTCTTGTTTTTTCAAAAATATCGGATTGTTTGATAAATGTTGTAAATGCGTGTTTCTCTATGGGTACTGTTATATTTTGTTGACACTGATTTGTTCTTTTCATACCATTCTTTCCTTTCCCATTTTATGTGTATGATACCACAAAATCGTTCTATTTGATATGATTTCAAAAAATTTTGAAAATCAATCAAAAAAGGTTTGACAAATGCCTGTATTGATGATATAATTTCTCATGCAGTAAGCTTTTTTGGAGAAGTACTCAAGAGGCTGAAGAGGTGCCCCTGCTAAGGGTATAGGTCGTTAACGCGGCGCGAGGGTTCAAATCCCTCCTTCTCCGTTCAGAAGATACCGATATGGTATCTTTTTTTTGCGTAAAAATATATATTTTTCCTTTGCTATATGATATCATGAACATATCTATCAAAAAGGGGGTATGTATCATGAAAAACGATACTTTCACTGTGGCAATACCAAAACGCTGTTTTGTTTTTTGGTTATGCGGTTTGCTTTGTCTGATATTCGCATTTGCTTTTTTATTATACAATCAAATCGGATTTGTGATTTTTGCATTTGTATTGGGCGTTATATTGGAGTATTTTGCCGCCTCCATATTGAAAAAAAACGAAACACAACTTTGGCATTTCATTACAGAAACCTCTATATTTACACACCCCACACAAACACCCATGACACCTGCCAAAATTGCAGAAAGACTCAAACAAAATTTCTTTTCTGTCACAGCGTATGCTTTTGAAAATTATCATGGTGTGCAAACATTTTCAGACGGATACGAATGTCATTTTTTCGTTGTCAATACAGACGCTCCCGATTGTAAAGAGGCAGAAACTTTTTGCAGGTTGGTGATAAATACCGTGGTAAAGATGGAAAACACAGCAAAACAATTTTATATCTGTATGGTGATGGGGGATTTGTCAGAAAAACCAGCGAATGAGTGGGACACATTACGCAAAGGCCTCATTCCTTACTCCAATGGGCTTGTCGCTTGTTCCCACATTGCTTATGATGTTCCAAAACAGACATTTTATTTTGCAGATGCGTTATTGCGTATCCAATGGCGACAAAAAGATATCATTCCAAAACATATCTGTGAAATTATCACACAAATATGTGAACCATACTGCAATTTCCATCATACCCCATAAACAAAAAACAGGCACATACCACAGTATGTGCCTTTCTCATTATTCTGCAAATGTATAAACCGCCACAATAGACGCCTCCACTTGCACATCATCATATCGAATTTCTGTTTGTTTGGCTGTACCATCTGCAACGCCTGCACTTTCTCCTCTTGCATAATCTGCACGGCTTGCAAACATACGATTTTGACTTTGCTCTGTCACTGCAACAACATTGCCCAATGTTTTTCCATAGGCATTTGCCAAAACCTGTGCGGAATTTTGTGCTGTTTTAACCGCTTGTTGCAATGCACGCCCATAATATGCCTCCGGATTGGACAATGAGAATGTAACATCGTCCACACGACTTACCCCAGCCTGCAAGGCTTTGTCCACATAAACCCCTGCTTTTTCCACATCATGTACCGTGATTTCCAGTACAGTATTGGCACGGTATCCGTTTTGCGTTCTCTTATCATTTTCTGCATATACATAGTTGGGAGATACCTGTACAGCTTCTGTGACAATATCTTTTTCGGCAACTTTTAATTCTTTCAATGCCGTAATCACAGATTGTACGGTTTTGTTTACCGCAGATTGTGCCTGTTCTGCTGTTTTGTCTGTTTTTTCTACGGACAGATAAATGGTTGCCGTATCCGGTGTCACTGTAACAACACCTCGTCCATTAACTGTTACGGTATTTTGTGGCAATTCCTGTGCAAACACCATACTTTGCATACCCAATACCAAACCGACACTTGCCAAAACTGCAATGCTTTTTTGTTTCCATTTTTTCATACCAAATCGCTCCTTTCTCATATAAATCATCTGATTGATATTGATATTAGACGTATACATTTGGAAAATGTTGCAAAAAATGTGTCCTTATTTCAATTTTTCCCATTCTGCCTCTTTGAACCCAAGCAAAACAAAATCATCACCCACAACCAAAGGTCTTTTTACCAACATACCATTTGTTGCCAACAAGTCATATTGTTCCTGTTCTGTCATTTGTGGCAATTTATCTTTCAACTGCATTTCCCGATACAACATACCACTGGTATTAAAAAATTTTTTCAATGGGAAACCACTTTTTTCATGCCATGCTTTTAATTCTTCTGCTGTCGGGTTTTGTTCCACGATATGACGGTCTGTAAAATCTATCTGTTGTTGTTCTAACCATTTTTTTGCATTTTTGCAAGTGGAACACTTTGGATATTCTAAAAATAATACTGCCATTTTGAAACACTCCTTTTTTATCATATATCCACAGTATAGCATAGACTGCCAAAAATAAAAAATCATTTATTGCTTTTTGTCAAAAACCATCATACAATGAATATAAACAGATACATATAGGAGGGAATACCATGAAAATCGTAATTTTAGAACCTTTGGGTATCACAGCCGAAAAATTGGAACAAGCGTGTGCCGCAGTCAAAGCAAAAGGGCACACATTGGTTGCCTATGATACCAAAACCGAAGATATCAACGAATTGGCAGAGCGTGGCAAAGATGCCGATGTCATCATCATTGCCAATCAGCCAATCGGAAAAAATGTACTGGAACATTGTAAAAATCTGAAATTTTTATCTGTTGCATTTACCGGTGTTGACCATGTCGATTTGGCATATTGCAAAGAAAGAGGGATTGCTGTTTCCAATGCCGCAGGATATTCCACAAATGCAGTTGCAGAATTGGCATTTGGCTTGGCAATTTCCGTATTGCGTAACATTCCCGCCTGTGATACCGTTTGCCGCAAAGAAGGTACAAAAGCCGGCTTGGTTGGCGGAGAATTGTATGGCAAAACATTTGGTATTGTCGGTACTGGTGCTATCGGCTGCAAAGTTGCAAAAATTGCTCAGGCATTCGGTTGCCATGTGGTTGCATACAGCCGTAGTGAAAAAGCAGAAATCAAAGATATGGGGATTGCTTATGTATCTTTGGAGGAATTGCTCAAAACATCTGATATCGTATCTTTGCACGTGCCTTTGAACGACAAAACAAAAGGCTTGATTGGAGAAAAAGAAATTTCTTTGATGAAACCAAATGCAATCTTGTTAAATACCGCAAGGGGTGGTGTGGTAGACAGCCAAGCATTGGCAAATGCACTCCATGCAGACCAAATCGCCGGTGCCGGTATTGATGTGTTTGAAATGGAGCCTCCGGTGCCTGCCGACCATGTACTCTTACACAGCAAACATACTGTGGTGACCCCTCATGTAGCTTTTGCCTCTCATGAAGCACTGTTTACAAGAGCACAAATCGTATTTGCCAATATATTGGCTTGGGAAGACGGCAAACAACAAAATATCATTTGTTGATATAAAAATAGACAGCTTATGCTGTCTATTTTTATGAAATGCCATTCTTTTTGACACGCACCACGATTTCAAACTCCGTTTCTGTTTCTGTTTGCTCATAATCTACGGCAACCCCTGTCCGTCGAATGAGTGCAACAGATTGTTTCATGGTATTTGTAATCAAACGAAAGTCTGTGGCATATCTCTTTTCTTTTTGTTCCTGTTTTTCTGTACGCCCATAAAACAGTTGCTCCAATGTTTCTGCCACCAATGCTTCTGTTTGTTTGACACTCAAATCCTCTTTTATCATTTGCTCCAAAATCTGCATACGGGTTTGTGTATCCGGCAAACGTAACAATGCTTTTGCATGACGTTCTGTAAAATCATGCTCTACCAAAAGCCGTTTCAAAGGGTCTTCCAATTTCAGCACACGCAATTTTTCCGCAACATAAGAAGGACTTTTCGATATTTTTTCTGCCACCACTTCTTGTGATAAGCCATAGTCCTCCATCAAACTTTGCAACCCTTCCGCTTCTTCCAAAAACGTTAGGTTTTGCCGTTGTATATTTTCCACCAATGCCATCACAGCACTGTCATATTCACTGATATGTACCAACAATGCGGGAATGGTTCTTTCACCTGCCAATTCTGCCGCCTGCAATCGTCTTTCTCCCGAAACCAATTCATAATATCCATTGCTCATTTTCCGAACTGTAATGGGTTGCAATACCCCATATGTTTGAATGGACGCCGCCAACTCCTCCAAAGCAATCCGTTGAAAATAACGGCGATTTTGATAAGGATTGGAACGTATTTTTTCAATGGGAATTTGATATACCACAGCGTCTTTTTTTAACCGAATTTCCGAAAATTTCAACACTTCCATGAAAACAGCTCCTTTATTTTCGATGGATTGCCACAAAAGATTTTTGTTTTTGTGTGCAATTCCTCTTTTTCTTCATTTTATCATGATGTCTCTGCCTTTTCCCAAAAACAGTACAACAAAAAAAGCAAGCATTTGACAAATGCTTGCTTTTTTTGTTATTTTAATGGGTTTTTATTGATTTTTCCGGCTTTTCTTGGGTAGGCTTTTGGTGTTTGTGCCTCTTTTTCAATCAAAATCAGTTTATGCTGTAAATCGGTAAACGGAATTTCAATGTCTATGATTTGTACCACAGTACCACCTAATTTTTGTAATGCACCTTTTGCCTGCTCCACTTCATGCATGGCATCAGGCCCTTTTAACGCTGCCAACTTGCCGCCCACTTTTACAAATGGCAAACAATACTCTGCAAGTACTGCCAAATTTGCCACCGCTCTAGAAACACACAAATCAAATTGTTCCCGATACATCGGATTTTGCCCGCCATCTTCGGCTCTGCCATGCACACAGGTGACATCTTGCAGTGCCAAAACGTTTTTCACTTCTTCCAAAAATCCAATGCGTTTCTGCAAAGAGTCCAACAATGTTACAGAAAGAGAGGGGCAGGCAATTTTCAAAGGTATCCCCGGAAAACCTGCACCCGTTCCCACATCTATGATGCTTTCATTGCCTTGCAGCTCCAAATGCGGCAACACACTGATACAGTCTGCAAAATGTTTCAATATCACATCTTGCTCCTCTGTGATGGCAGTCAAATTCATTTTTTCATTCCATTCCAACAACAATGCCATATACTCCATAAATTGTGCTGTCATGGCATCGGTCAATGTCACGCCCATTTTGACACAACTTTGTTGTAACAATTCTGTTTTTTCCATACACTCACTCCCGTCCTATGCCTACGATTTTCCATGTTCCCAAATCATCTGGTTCTGCTATCATACAGAAAAAAAGCAATTCCTTTTGCTTTGCAGATGCCAAAGTTACCATACACATGGTTTGGTTTTTTTGTTCCAGAAAAAACCGATAGGTTCTGTCATATGTGACTTCTTTTTTGATTTCTTCCATATTTGCCTGTAACATGGTGCGAGATAAATACCTCTTGGCTTGCTCTATTTGTTCTGTCTGTACTGCCTGCAAAAATGCCTTTGCCGCCCCCTGCGGTGTCAAACAATATATATGTGATTTTTTGCAAATCCATGTTTCATTCCCTTGTGGCAATGTTTTTTTTATAAAAAAACATTTTGGCACTGTGATTGCTTTCTGTCTGTTTTTTGCAAACGGTATCTCCCAAATCATCGCATTTTCCTCACATTTGACGTTTTTGTTGTTCCATATAAATCAACAATACAGAAATATCGGCAGGGGAAACCCCTGTGATACGAGATGCTTGCCCAATGGAACGGGGACGAATGGCATTCAATTTTTGTCTGGCTTCCAAACGCAAGCCTTGTATGGTTTCATAGTCGATATCCGCAGGCAACATACGATTTTCTAATTTTTGGAACTGTTCCACCTGTTTCATCTGTTGCCCGATATATCCTTCATATTTGATTTGTATATTGACCTGTTCTTTCACATCGTCTGGTAATTGGGGGCGTTCTTCGTCCAAAGGAGATAATTTTTCATAATCCAATTCCGGACGTTTCATCAAATCCGATAATTTGACACCGCTTTGAATGGGTGTACTTTGATATGTTGCCAAAACTTCCAAAGTTTTTGGATTGGGTGCAATGGAGCGTTTTTTGACTCTTTGGATTTCCTGTTCTATCAAACGCTGTTTTTCCAACAATGCTTGGTATCTGTCCTCATCAATCAAACCAATTTCATGCCCGATGGGTGTCAAACGTTGGTCGGCATTATCCTGTCTTAACAGCAAACGAAATTCTGCTCTGCTTGTCATCATACGGTAAGGTTCTTTCGAGCCTTTGCTAATCAAATCATCAATCAGAACACCGATATAGCCGTCAGAACGCTGTAATATAATCGGCTCTTTTTTATCCAAATACCGTACCGCATTGATACCGCCAATCAAGCCCTGTGCCGCCGCTTCTTCATATCCGGAAGAACCATTGAACTGTCCCGCTGAGAACAAGCCCGCAATATCCTTAAATTCCAATGATAATTTCAACTGTGTTGCATCAATGCAATCATATTCTATGGCATATGCAAATCTTGTAATTTCACAATGTTCCAAACCGGGGATTGTGCGATACATGGCAATTTGCACATCTTCCGGCAATGAGGAGGACATACCCTGTATATACATTTCCTCTGTGTTTTCGCCTTCGGGTTCTACAAACAGTTGATGCCGTTCTTTATCTGCAAAACGCACCACTTTATCTTCAATAGAAGGGCAGTATCTGGGGCCTGTCCCTTCAATCAAACCACTAAACAATGGGGAACGGTGCAAATTATCCTGAATGACTTGATGTGTGTTTTCATTTGTGTATGTGAGCCAACACAACACCTGTTCTCTTGCAATATCCGCAGATTGATTGGTAAATGAAAACGGTACAATATTTTCATCACCATATTGCGGTTCCATTTTGCTAAAATCCAAAGAACGTTTATTCATACGGGCAGGCGTACCTGTTTTGAAACGGAACAATGTAATGCCCATATCTTTTAAGCATTGGCTTAATTTTGTGGCAGGCATTAAGTTATTCGGCCCACTTTCCACTACATTATTTCCATTCAAACAACGGCTTTTCATGTAAGTTCCCATACACAATACCACTGCCTGACAACGATATAATGCACCGCCTGCTGTCACAACACCTGTGACGGTATTGTTTTCTGTCAGAATCTCCACAATTTCCGCCTGCACAATTTGCAAATTTTCTGTTTGTTCCAATGTGTGTTTCATTTCTTGATGGTACTTGTTTTTGTCTGCCTGTGCACGCAAAGAATATACCGCAGGGCCTTTGCCAGTGTTTAACATTTTTGTTTGTATATATGTTTTATCAATATTTTTGCCCATCTGTCCGCCCAGTGCGTCAATTTCACGCACCAAATGCCCTTTTGAGCTACCCCCGATGGACGGATTACAGGGCATCATTGCAATACTATCTAATGTAATGGCAAACATTACTGTTTTTTTGCCCATACGAGCTGCCGCCAATGCTGCTTCACAGCCTGCATGGCCACCACCAATGACAGCGATGTCTATGGTCTGTGCTTCATACATATTGTATACCTCCTGTTTTTTACGCATAATGATTATTGGTTATTTGCTATTTATTTTTTGGTTGCTTACAACAGTAGCTGTTTTTGTGCTTCTAAATTTTGCATTGCTTTTCTAAACTGATATGCAAACATCGTTGCCGTTGTCACCACGGCAATCAGGTCTGCCACTGGTTCTGCCAAAAATACAGCTCTGTCTTTTTGCTCCATCAGTATCGGCAACACATAAATCAAAGGCAACAACAACAATATTTTTCGGTAAATTGCCAAAAACAAAGATGTTTTCGCATTTCCAATGGCAATAAATGTTTGCTGACAGGCAATTTGTATGCCGAAAATACCTGCCATCGGCATATAATACCGCATTGCCCATGCGGTATATTCCAACAATGTTTCATTTTCCTGATTGAATATCATTGCAACCGCTTTGGGAAACAACATACAAACTACCCATAACACCAAAGAGTAACATAAACTGCTTTTCAAAAGCAAACGAAATGTTTGTCTGACACGTTCTGCATTGCCTGCACCGAAATTATATCCAGTAATCGGTTGTGCCCCTTGGGAAAGCCCCAACAACGGCAACATGGAAAATTGCATAATACTGGTCAATATGGTCATTGCACCCACTGCAATATCGCCACCATACCGATACAAAGATGCATTGAAACAAACACTAATCACACTTTCTGTTGCCTGCATGATAAAAGGGGACATACCCAAAAGTAAACAGGGAAATACAACGCTTTTTTGCAATACAAAATATTTTTTCTGCAATTTCAGCTTTGTCTGACTGCCTCTTAAAAAATATAACACCCATACCGCAGATATCGCCTGTGATATCACCGTTGCCAAAGCCGCACCTTTCACGCCCATATTGCATACAATGATAAACACAAAATCCAGTATGATGTTGCAGATTGCACCAATCATCACCGTTGCCATACTGATTTTGGCAAACCCCTGTGCCGTAATAAATGCATTCATACCCAACGCCAACTGTACAAAAATTGTACCCAATGCATAAATGTGCATATACTGTACGGCATAGTCAATGGTATTTTCACTTGCACCGAATGCCAACAATAACGGCTCTGAAAATGCATAGAAAAATGCAGTCAATACCACTGCCAATACCAATAACATGGTAAAACAATTTCCCATAATGCGTTGTGCACCGTCCATATCACCTTTGCCCATATACACAGATGCTCTGGGAGCACCACCCATGCTGACCAAGCCCGCAAAAGCCGAAATCAGCATAATCAAGGGCATACAAACACCAACCCCCGTCAATGCCAATGCCCCTATTTTCGGAATATGTCCAATATACATACGGTCTACCACATTATACAGCACATTGACCACTTGTGCCGTAATGGCAGGAATGGCAAGTTGTTTCAATAATGTTTTGACATCTGCTGTTCCCAACATATTTTCTTTTGTTGTGGGGTTTTGTTGCATACTTACACCTTCTTTTGTTCATGCTCTGTTTATTTTCCCAAACAGAATTTTGTAAAAATACGGTCTATGATTTCTTCATCTGTGACATCACCTGTGATTTCTCCCAAGGCATAACTTGCCTCTTGCAAATCCATGGAAATAAAATCTTCCGGCATATGGGTTTGAATGGTAACCAAACAACGCTCCATTGCCTCTTTTGCACGGAATAATGCAGTTTTGTGTCTGGTGTTACCCAAAAGAGCATCTTCTGCGGTTGCCGTCTGTCCGCTGAAAAACATCGTTTTGATGGCATCAATCAGGGCGTCAAATCCTGTATTGTGTTTTACGGATACAGACAATATCCGTTCTTTGGATACATATTGTTCCAATTCGGAAAGATTTAATTTTTGCTCCAAATCTGCTTTATTCAGCAATACAATGGTGTGTTTTCCTTGTATAAACGACAAAATTTCTTTGTCCTCCTGTTCCAATGGACGGGAAGCGTCCAACATCATCAAAATCAAATCTGCCTGTTCTGCATATGTCTTTGATTTTTCCACACCCATTTTTTCCACAACGTCCCCTGTTTCTCTGATACCCGCAGTATCCACAATTTTGATGGGAATACCGTCTATATTGATATATTCTTCCACGGTGTCACGGGTTGTCCCCGGAATATCGGTTACAATCGCACGTTCTTCTTCCAAAAACCAATTCAGCAACGAAGATTTACCGACATTTGGTTTCCCTACAATGACCGTTTGCAGACCTTCTCGCAATATTTTCCCTCTGTCTGCACCAGCCAACAATGTTTCCATACGTTGCAATAATTGTTTTGCCCCTGTTTCCATGGTTGCATATGTTTCTTCTTCCACATCATGCTCCGGATAGTCAATGACAGCCTCAATAGATGCAATCATATCAATGACATCATTTCGCATCACACGCACTTCTGTTTTCAATCTGCCTTCCAACTGATTGACTGCCGCCTGTCTGGAAAGCTCTGTTTTGGACTCTATCAAATCAATAATGGCCTCTGCCTGCGTCAAGTCAATTCTGCCATTCAAAAATCCCCGTTTTGTAAATTCGCCGGGTTCTGCCAATCTTGCACCTGCCATCAATACCGCTTGCAAAACACGCTGTGTCACAAAAAAACCGCCATGGCAGTTGATTTCCACAATATCTTCTTTTGTATAGGTGTTAGGAGCTTTCATCACAGACACCAGCACTTCGTCAATGACTTCCTCGTTTGTTTTATCTATGATTTTGCCATAAGAAAGGGTATGGGTTGCTTTTTCCGTCAGTTTCTTTTTTCCTTGAAATAAAGTATCCGCCAAAGCAATGCAACCTGCACCGCTCATACGCACAATACCAATCCCACCACTGCCCAAAGGTGTGGATATGGCAGCAATGATGTCATCTAAACTGTTTGCCTGTATTGCCATGTCATCGCTTCCTTTCCGTTTTCTGATTTTGTAAAAAGGCGTCCGTAACAATCACAGACGCCTTTTGGATATCATTATTCTGCTTTTTCTGTTTCTTCCGGACGTTCCATTTTTTTATACTCTTTATATTCTTTATTGTTGTTTTTGCCTTTTAATGCAATGACAACATTGCGGAACGGTTCTTCGCCTTCGCTAAATGTGGTTACATAACGGTCATTTTGCAATGCGGAATGTATAATTCTTCTTTCATAAGGATTCATGGGTTCCAAAACCACATTTTTCTTTGTATGTTTTGCTTTTTTTGCCAAATTCAAAGCCAATGTTTCCAATGTTTCTTTTCTTCTTTGGCGATAATTTTCTGTATCCAGCATCACGCTGATGTAAGAAGGACTTGTTTTGTTGACAACCAAATTCACCAAATACTGCAACGCATCTAATGTCTGTCCTCTTTTGCCAATCAAAATCCCCATATCTTCCCCGCTCAAATCAATGAGCAGTTGTTTTTCTTGCAATTTTGTATCAATTTTGATAATCAAACCCATAGACAGGAAAATTTCTCTCAAAAAGTTTTCTGCAATTTTTTCTGCATTGAAATTCTTTTTGACCAATACCACAGCATCTTTTGCCCCAAACATACCCAAAAATCCTTTAGAACCTTCGTCCAAAACGGTAATGGTTACATCTTCTTTTTTTGCTTGCATCTCTGCCAGTGCAGCAGATACCGCTTCGTCTACGGTCTTACCGCTTTTTTTGATTTCTTCCATAGATTATAACGCCCCCTCAGCCAATTTCTTGCTGTAAACTTTACGCAGGAACACCTGTTGCAAAATACCGAATATGTTGCTGATTGTCCAATATACCCCCAAACCTGCGGGAACATTGATACAGAAGAATGCCATCATAATAGGCATAAAGTACATCATTGTTTTATTCATACTGTTTGTCATTGCTGCTGCTTGGTCATTGACAGCACTTGCAGCGGGATTGGTCATTGCCATCATAATTTTAGACTGCAAGTATGTTGTCAAACCTGCGGCAATGGGTACCAATACACTTGGGAATGTCAAACCACTGCGGCTAACCAAAGGAATGGTCAAAAATGTTTCAATATTGTTTTTGGTATCCAACAAAGGCAACAATGCGTTTGCACTATCGCCCAATGCCTGTGTAATGTTTTGCCAAGCATCTGCTTTGATATTGGCAACCAACATCACCACATCATTGACATTGCTGATATCTATTGTGCCAAGGTTTTTATAAGTGTTTACCAAATCCTGTGCATAAGGTGCAAATACGTCCATACGCAACTGTGCAGGTACATCAATAATCACGTTTGCAATATCGGTGTAGTTTTGCCCAATGACATCAACGTAGGCATATGCATTTTGGAAAATATAATACAATGCATACAAAATTGGCAACTGTATCAACAAAGGCAGACAGCCACCCATCAAATGCACGCCGTTTTTTTTCTGGAAATCCTGTAATTCCAACGCCATTTTTTGTTGAGAAAGGGTATCTGTTTTTCCTTTGTATTTATCTCTGATTTTGTTCATTTCCGGTTGCAGCTGTTGCATCTTAAAAGAAGATTTTTGCTGCTTCATCATCAATGGGAACAAGATTAGTTTCACAATCAACGTAAATACGATAATGGCAATCCCCAATGCACCCGCACTGACTGTGCCATAAATGCCATTGAAGAGCATATCATAAAATTTACCCAAAAATACAGCGATTGGCTCAAAAATCCCCGGTTCTCTTGCCATACGCATGGTAGACAATAACATCAATTCATTCACTTTTTTGCCTCCTTAAAAAATCCATCAGATATGAGAATTTTTTTCAAAAAAATATTATGGTACTGGGTCATAGCCACCTTTATGAAAAGGGTGACATTTTAACAATCGCCGTACAGCCAAATAACCGCCCTTGACTACACCATATTTCACAATCGCTTCATAAGCATAACGGGAACAGGTAGGCGTAAAACGACAATGTGGCCCAATATAGGGAGAAATCCCTAACTGATACAAACGAATAAGAAATAAAAAAACTTTTTTCATCATCGAAAAATCATCTCAATCCTTTTTGGTTGCATCTAAACGCAAGAAATTCTGTTTTTTCATCAAATGCCGTAAAGCATCTCGCACTTCCCAATAAGAGGCGTTGTTGCAAGACACACGTGCAATCACCACAATATCAAAACCTTGTTTGCATTGTGGTTCCAAACTACGGTAGCTTTCCCGAATCAGTCGAGTCACATGAGAGCGAACAACACTCTTTCCCACTTTTTTGCTCACCGATATGCCCAAACGGTTTTGTTGTGTACCATTTTTAATCATATAAAACACCAAATAGCGGTTGGCAAAAGATTTACCTTTTTGATATACATACCGAAACTGAAAATTTTTTTTCAGGGATTGTGTAAAGAGCATGGTTCTCTCTCCTTTTCTTTGTCCGAAATATGCCAATGACGAACAAAAGGCCACATTCTGCGGCCTTAATTTACTCTGGTATAAATCGAAAATTATGCGGACAATACTTTTCTGCCTTTTCTTCTTCTTGCAGCCAGCACTTTTCTGCCGTTTGCGGTTCTCATTCTTTTTCTGAAGCCATGTTCTCTGCTTCTTTGTCTTTTTTTAGGTTGGAATGTCATTTTCATTGTCGATGCACCTCCTTTACACGATATCATGACTGCCCATTGATGAGCACTGCTACTATTATAGTAAAAAAGCCTGTACTCGTCAAGAAAAAAATTCAGCATAAACAGTGGAAATAATGGGTTTTTCAGAAAAGCGGTTGTTTCATAGCAAAACAAAATCCGATTTTTTGCTTTAATCTATCCATTTTTTATCTGTGGATAATTCTATTTTTATTTTTATTGTATGTTTTCCACAGTATTTTACAAGAAGCATTGTCTTTTTTATTTTTTCCACAACAAAAATCATTTGTTTTGATATTTTTGATTGCAGTTGTGGATAACTTTTGTTATACTTATGACAAAGATTGTATTTCGGACAAATTCCACACAATTCACACTTGTATATTTCATGTTATCCACAAACTGTTGATAACTCTGTGTATAACTTTTATATTCTCGTGGAAATGTAACACCTTTGTATCTGTTTCCACAATTTTGATTGTATACAACTTTGCTTATTTTTTCCACAGGCTTGTGTATACTCTATTTTTTATTACAATGCTATACATGACTTTTTACAGGTTTTGTGGATAACTTTTTGATTTGCACACAGGCTGCAAATCTTATAAATTGGTCGAATTTTTTATTTTGGGAGGATTTATATGGATATCAACCACTGTTGGAACCAAGCATTACAAATTATAGAAAAAGAAATCTCGTCGCCTGTCAGCTATGAAACATGGATATTGCCAATCGTTCCTGTGGGAATTGATGGCAATCGTTTTTTGTTGCGTGTCAGCGAACCATTTTATAAAGAAATGTTGGAAAAACGGCATTTACCTTTGATTCGTACTGCCATCAAATCCGTTACAAAAACAAATTATGATATTGTGATTTTAACGGAAGAGGAGGAAGCAACAAAAACTGTTACACCAAAAAAAGAGGAAGAAAACAATGATTTGGCAAAAAATCTAAACCCAAAATATGTTTTCAGCTCTTTTGTTGTCGGAAACAGCAACCGTATGGCACACGCAGCTTCTTTGGCTGTTGCGGAATCTCCTGCAAAGGCGTACAACCCTTTATTTTTGTACGGCAATTCCGGACTGGGCAAAACCCATTTGATGCATTCCATTGCTCATTTTATATTGGATAAAAAACCTTCTACAAAAGTGTTGTATGTTACAAGCGAAACATTTACAAATGAATTGATTTTATCCATTCAAAATAACAAAAATGAAGATTTCAGAAATAAATACCGCAATATTGATGTACTTTTGATTGACGACATTCAATTTATATCCAAAAAAGAAGGAACACAGGAAGAATTTTTCCATACATTCAATGCATTGTATGAATCCAACAAACAAATCATCATTTCTTCTGACCGTCCGCCAAAAGAAATCAAAACATTGGAAGACCGTTTGAGAAGCCGTTTCGAATGGGGTTTGATTGCAGATATACAACCGCCTGATTATGAAACACGTATTGCCATATTACGAAAAAAAGCAGACCGTGATAATTTGGTCATTCCGGACGATGTCATTTCATATATCGCCAAAAATATTGTTTCCAATATTCGTGAATTAGAGGGAGCTTTGACACGTATTGTGGCTTATGCGACACTGACCAATCAGCAAATTTCATTGGAATTAACAGAAAAATCCATGAAAGATGTATATAGTGAAAATACGCAGCTACCATTGACCTCTGACCTCATTCAGGAAATTGTGGCACGCCATTATAACATTCAGGTGGAAGATATCCAAGGCAATAAAAAAACCAAAAATATCGCATTCCCTCGTCAAATTTCTATGTATCTTTGTCGAAAATTATTGGATATTTCTTTGCCCAAAATCGGAGAAAGTTTTGGCGGGCGTGACCATACCACCATTATATATGGTATTTCCAAAATCGAAAAACAAATGGAACAAGATGAGGATTTGAAAAAAACAATCATGCAATTAGAAAAAGAAATCAAAGAACGTTAATTTTTTAACATTTTCTTTCTTTTTATATTTTTTATTTTTTGGGTAATTTTTATCCACAAACGATTGTGGGTGTCTGTTGTATGATTTGTGGAATGTTTTTGCTGATTTTTACGCATTGTGGAATATGTGTATAACTGTACTTGTTTTCAAATGATTTTCACAGGTTTATCCACTTGTGAATTTCTTTGATTTGTCTGCATTTTTTCCACTTTTCCACAAACTCACAGCTCCTACGACTACGACTACGGATAAAATTCTATTATTTATTTCATACTTGTGTAATAAAAGGAGATGTGTATAACATGAAACTCATTTGTCAAAAAGATACGTTATTGAACTTCATCAATATCGTGAACAAAGCTGTCTCTGTACGAACGACACTTCCCATATTGGAATGTATATTATTAACTGCAAATGAAAAAGGCTTTACCATGACCAGCAACAATCTGGAATTAGGTATCCAAACAGCACCCATTGATGCAGATATTTTACAAACCGGTGAAATTGCCATTGAAGCAAAAATTTTTCATGAAATTATCAGACGTATCAATGGAGAAGAAATATTATTGGAAACCAATGAAAATCAAAGCATTACCATTACAGGCGGTACTTCTCGTTTTACCATCATGGGACAAAGCGGAGAAGATTTTCCTGCATTGCCTGCGATTGCACAACAAGATGCTTACACATTGCAACAAAATGAATTGCGTCATTTGATTCGACAAACCATATTTTCTATTTCACAAGAAACAACCAAACAAATATTAACAGGGGAATTGTTTGAGATGAAAGAGGGCTGTTTCCGTGTTGTATCCATTGATGGATACCGTATTTCATTTCGGAAAACACCACTCAATCACCCCTTTACACCGAAAAATATTGTAGTACCCGGAAAAACATTGATGGAATTAACAAAAATTCTCTCACAGGAAGATAGTGATATGGTACAACTGTATTTTACGGAAAAACACGTTTTGTTTGATTTGGGTATGGCAACCATGGTTTCCCGCTTATTGGAAGGGGAATATGTCAGTTACGAAAATAACTTCACAGAAGATTACAAAACAAAAATCATTGTTGATACAGCAGAATTGATTCAGGCATTGGAACGAGCTTCTTTGGTTTCTCGGGATAGTCGCAAAACACCGGTTCGTTTGGAATTGAAACCAAACAAATTGATATTAACTGCAAAAAGTGATATGGGTACAACATACGAAGAAGTTGCAAATGAAACAGATGGCGATGAAATGCAAATTGCATTCAATCCCCGTTATTTGATTGAAGCATTGCGTGCCATTGATGATGAAAAAGTTGCCATTCGTTTTACAGGGTCTTTAAGTCCTTGTACCATTGTCCCATTGGAAGGCAGTGCTTATCAGTATTTGATACTGCCTTTGCGTATGTAAGGAGGAATGAAAATGGAAAAAGTTTATATTCATACAGAATTTATCAAATTACAGCAGGTCTTAAAATTAGCCGGTTTGATTGACCAAGGTTCTGATGTAAAAGTATTTTTGGCAGATGGGCTGGTATATGTCAATGATGTGATGGCAACAGAACGTGGTAAAAAAATCAGAAATGGTGATGTTGTAGAAGTCAAAGGTGCAGGCAAAGTGATGGTTGTTACAGAAGAAGTATAAACAAAATCGTTTGTTTCAAAAATCACAATTTTTCTGAAAAAACAATATGCAAAATATGCATAATTTATATTTATAACAAAAAGGTGTGTTTTTATGCAAATTAAAGAAGTATCCTTACAACAATTTCGCAATTTATCCAAATTGCATATCACACCGGCAGCAGGTATCAATGTGTTTTACGGAGATAATGCACAAGGAAAAACCAATTTTTTGGAGGCATTATATTTTTGTGCTTTGGGACGTTCTTTGCGTGGCAAAAACGAACAACAACTCATTGCCTTTGATGCACAAGAGAGTCATATTCGTATGGAAGTGACCAGGAAAAACCGCAGTGACCGTATTGATGTGCATTTGAAACGGGAAGAAAAGAAGGGGATTGCAGTCAATGGTTTGCCTGTGAAAAAAATGGGAGATTTGTTCGGCACATTATATGCTGTCATATTTTCGCCGGAAGATTTGTCTTTGGTGAAAGATGGACCGGCAGAACGCCGCCGTTTTTTGGATATGGAACTTTGTCAAATCAGTCATGTATATTATTATGATTTGCAACAGTATTGTCGTATTTTGAAACAACGCAACCATTTGCTCAAAGAAATCAGGCAAAAACCACGCCTTGCGGATACGCTTTCGGTATGGGATACACAGTTGATTGCCTATGGTAAAAAAATTATGACTGCCAGAACCAAATTTTTAACCCGTTTAGATGATATTGCATCGAAGAAGCAGAAAGACTTGACCGGTGGCAAAGATTGCTTAAAAACCGAATATAAGCCAAATTGTGAGCAGATACATTTTGCGGAGCGTTTGGAAAAAAGTTTGGAACGTGATATTTTGACAGGCAGTACGCAAATTGGACCGCATAAAGACGATATATCTTTTTTTGTCAATGGAAAAGATGTCAAACAGTTTGGTTCACAAGGACAACAACGCACCACAGTGCTTTCTGCAAGGCTGGCAGAAATCGAATTGATACAAGAAGAAACGGGAGAAAAACCGGTTTTGTTATTGGACGATGTGCTTTCGGAATTAGACGAAAGCCGACAACA
Source organism: Anaerotignum sp. (assembly GCA_020024455.1). GTDB lineage: Bacteria > Bacillota > Clostridia > Lachnospirales > Anaerotignaceae > Anaerotignum. Next base: position 27,104 of record JAHHTU010000029.1, read on the forward strand.
ATATCTCATGCAAAGCATTGAGGGATTACAGGCATTTTTGACTTGTACGGGCATTGAAGATGCGGTCAAAGGCTATTTGCAAAAAGAAAATTTATTTTTTGTACAAAATGGACAGATTACAAAAAAATAATGAAAAAAAGATATATGGCAATATATCTTTTTTTTTATAAAAAATAGTAGTTCCAATAGCATTTTATAAAAAAACAATATTAAGGAAACAAAAAACAATAAAAAATTCAAAAAAAATTGATTTTTGCTGATGAAATCAATGTTTTTTGCTTGTAGAAAATCAAAAAAAATGGTATACTGTTTTTATCACAAAATCAGCGTGAAAACATTTGGTTTTTTACCATGATAGGTAAGGAGAGAATAAAATGGCAGTAGAATATAATGAAAGTCAAATCCAAGTGCTGGAAGGTCTGGAGGCAGTCAGAAAACGCCCAGGTATGTATATTGGTTCTACCAGCGAAAAAGGGTTGCATCATTTGGTATATGAAATTGTGGACAATGCTGTGGACGAAGCTTTGGCAGGTTATTGTTCTGAGATTACGGTTACCATTTATCAAGATAATTCCATATCCGTAGAAGATAATGGCCGTGGCATTCCGGTTGGTATTCATCATCAAAAAGGGATTTCTGCCTTAGAGGTTGTGTTTACCATATTGCACGCAGGTGGTAAATTCGGCGGTGGCGGATACAAAGTTTCCGGCGGCTTGCACGGGGTAGGTGCTTCTGTTGTAAACGCCTTATCCTCTTGGTTGTATGTCAATGTGCATACAGATGGCAGAATCCATGAGCAAAAATATGAAAGAGGCAATGTGATGTGTCATGTGACAGATATTGGTGCCACAGACAAACATGGTACTTTTGTACATTTTTTGCCTGATGCAGAAATTTTTGAAGAAACGGTCTTTTCTTATGATGTGTTAAAACAGCGTTTACGGGAAACAGCTTTTTTGACAAAAGGCTTGAAAATCAATTTGATTGATTTGCGTGCTGGTATGGAACAGGAACGCACATTCCATTATGAAGGCGGTATCAAGGAATTTGTTGCATATATCAATAAAAACCGCCAGTCTTTGTATCAAAATATTTTTTATGCCTGCGGTGAAAAAGATGGCGTATTGGTGGAAGTGGCATTCCAGCACAATGATGGATATACCGAAAGTATTTTCACATTTGTCAATAATATCAATACACCTGACGGTGGTACACATTTGGTCGGTTTCAAATCCGGTTTGACAAAAACCATCAATGACTATGGCAAAAAAATAGGTATCATCAAAGATGCAGATAAAAAACTCTCCGGTGATGATGTCAGAGAGGGTTTGACAGCAGTCATCAGTATCAAAGTGGAAGACCCACAGTTTGAAGGGCAGACAAAAGCAAAATTGGGTACCAGTGAAGCAAAGGCGGCAGTGGAAGCGGTTCTGAGCGAATATTTGACATATTTCTTGGAAGAAAACCCTGCCATAGGGAAAATGATTATCGAAAAAGGGTTGATGGCTTCCCGTGCCAGAGATGCGGCGAGAAAGGCAAGGGAATTGGTACGCCGCAAAACAGGCTTGGAAAACACCAGAATGCCCGGCAAATTGACAGACTGCACAAGCCGTCACCCCGAAGAATGTGAAATTTATATTGTGGAAGGGAACTCTGCGGGTGGTTCTGCAATCAAAGCACGTGACCCCAAAACACAAGCCATACTGCCTTTGCGTGGTAAAATATTGAATGTGGAAAAGGCAAGATTGGACAGAATATTGAACAGTGAAGAAATCCGCAGCATGATTACCGCTTTTGGTACGGGGATTTCCGAAGATTTTGATATTGAAAAATTGCGGTATCATAAAATTGTTATCATGACCGATGCGGACGTGGACGGTGCCCATATTCGTACATTGCTTTTGACATTCTTCTATCGTTATATGCCACAGTTGATTGAGCAAGGCAAAGTGTATGTGGCACAACCGCCTTTATATCGTGTGGAAAAAAACAAACAGCATTATTATGTGTATGATGATATACAGCTGGAAGCGTTGTATGAAAAAATCGGTAAAGACAATATCAAAGAAGTACAGCGGTATAAAGGTTTAGGGGAAATGGACTATGACCAGTTGCGTGATACCACAATGGCAGTGGAACATCGTATTTTGAAAAAAGTGGATATTACCGATGCTGTTTTGGCAGATGAAATATTCAGTATGTTAATGGGGGACAGTGTAGAACCCAGACGAGAATTTATCGAAGAAAATGCACAATATGCGCAAATGGATTTCTGATACAGAAAGGAACAGAGATAGAATATGAGCGAAGAAAAGAAAGAGTTGGACAAAGTCGTCACCATAGACATCAATGAGGAGATGAAAAAGTGCTATATCGACTATGCCATGAGCGTTATCGTTGCCCGTGCTTTGCCTGATGTGCGAGATGGCTTGAAACCGGTACAAAGAAGAATTTTGTACGCCATGAATGAAATGAATCTCGAACCCAATAAACCCTATAAAAAATCTGCCCGTATTGTCGGCGATACTATGGGGAAATACCACCCACATGGGGACAGCTCCATTTATCAAGCCATGGTGCGTATGGCACAGAATTTTTCCATGCGGTATATGTTGGTCGATGGGCATGGGAACTTTGGTTCCATAGATGGTTATGGTGCTGCGGCAAGCCGTTATACGGAAGCCCGTATGTCCCGTATCACAGCGGCAATGCTTGCCGATATTGAAAAAAACACCGTAGATTTTGTGCCAAACTATGACGAAAACGAAAAAGAGCCTGTGGTATTGCCTGCCCGTATACCAAACCTTTTGGTCAATGGTTCTTCCGGTATTGCGGTTGGTATGGCAACCAATATCCCACCCCATAACTTGGGCGAAGTGATTGACGGCTTGCATTGCATGATTGACAATAAAATCAACGGCAGAGAGACCGATGTCGAAGAATTGATGGAACATATCAAAGGGCCGGATTTCCCAACCGGTGCGTGTATATTGGGCAAAAGCGGTATTCGTGCGGCATATCGTACCGGCAGAGGGAAAATATTGGTCAGAGCCGTGGCAGAAATACAGCCAATGGACAACGGCAGAGAAAAAATCGTTGTCACAGAAATTCCGTATATGGTCAATAAATTGCGTTTGATTGAAAAAATAGCGGAATTGGTCAAAGATAAACGCATTGAGGGTATTAGTGATTTGTATGATGCATCTGCCGGTGATGATATTCAAATTATCATTGAACTGAAAAAAGATGCAAATGCAAATGTGATATTAAATCAGCTTTACAAATACACACAGCTGCAAGAAAGTTTCGGGGCAATTATGCTTGCTTTGGTAGATGGCAAACCTGTTGTGATGAATTTGCAGCAAATGCTTGCACAATATTTGAAACATCAGGAAGAAGTTGTAACCAGAAGAACACAGTTCAATCTGGATAAAGCACAAAAAAGAGCCCACATATTGGAAGGCTTGCGTATTGCCATTGACAATATTGATGAAGTTATCAAAATCATTCGTAACAGTTATGACAACGCAAAAGAAAAATTGATGGAACGCTTTGGTTTGTCTGATGTACAGGCACAGGCAATTTTGGAAATGCAGTTACGCCGCCTGCAAGGCTTGGAGCATGAAAAAATTGATGCAGAATATGCAGAATTGCAGAAAAAAATTGCATATTATCAATCTTTGCTGCAAGACGAAACATTGCTTTTGGGTGTCATTCGTGATGAAACCATGGATATCAAAAATAAATATGCAGATGCACGCCGTACACAGTTGGTGGCAAACCCCGGTGAAATTGATGTCGAAGATTTGATTGAGGAAGAAACTTGCGTATTTACCATGTCCAATTTGAATTATGTCAAACGTACACCATTGATGACATACAAGAGCCAAAACAGAGGCGGCAGAGGCATTATGGGTATGCAGACAAGAGAGGAAGATTTCGTCAAAGATTTGTTCCTGTCCTCCACGCATGATACCATTTTGTTCTTTACAGACCATGGTAGAGTATATCGCAAAAAAGGGTATGAAATTCCAGAGGCAGGCAGAGCTGCCAGAGGAACGGCAATCGTCAATTTGATTGAAGTTGCACCTGATGAAACCGTAACCGCAGTCATTCCTGTCAAAGAGTTCAGAGAAGACCGTTATTTGGTGATGCTGACAAAACAGGGTATCATCAAAAAGACCGATATGGCAAGTTATGCCAATATCCGCAAAGGCGGCCTGATTGCACTCAACCTCAAAGAGGACGACAGTTTGATTGGTGTGATGACAACCGATGGCAAAGATGAAATTTTGGTTGCCACAAGAAACGGTATGGGCATTAAATTCAGCGAAACAGATGTCAGACCTTTGGGCAGGGCGGCAACAGGTGTCAAAGCAATACAGCTCAAAGAAGGCGATTATGTGGTTTCTGTTGGAAAAGTCACACCAAATGCAAAAGTATTAAACGTCACGGAAAAAGGCTATGGTAAACAAACATCTGTGGACGAGTTCAAAGTGCAGTACCGTGGCGGTATGGGTGTCAAAGTCCATCAGCTGACAGAAAAAACAGGGCTTTTGACCGGTGTTTTGATGTTGGAAGAAAATGAAGAAGTGATGTTGATTACATCAGAGGGTGTGATTATCCGTTTGCGCGGGAATGATATTTCCACATTTGGCAGAGTTTCACAAGGTGTCAAGTTGATGAACCTGAAAGATGGCATCAGTGTGGTGGGTATTGCCAAAATCACAGAAGATGACATTGAAACAGAAGAAATCATAGAAGAAAATCAAGAATAATTACAAAAAGGGGAGGATATCCCCTTTTTTGTTTGCAAAAAACAGAGAATATCACAATCATATCCCAATCAGAGAAAAAGGATATGTTATTTGGAAAAATACCCCATACATAAATATTGATGGAAAAACACTGTCAGAAATCGTCGAAACATGGTATACTCAAAAAAATGTCATAAGGAGTGAGTATATGAAACGCTTATTTTGTCTATGGTGTTTGACAGTATTTTGTTTGTGCGGTTGTGCGACACAGCAAGTCCAGTACAATGTAAAAGCAGAATCTCCGATTCCCATGGTAAAAACGGCAACCATGGCAGTTGTGGGGGATATTATGGTGCATGATTATCAGTACAATGAGGCATATGATACGCATACCGGCACGTATAACTTTATGCATAATTTTCAAGCTGTGAAACCGTTTTTGACCGGATATGATTTGGTTGTCGGCAATTTGGAATTGACATTTGGCGGAGCGGAACGACCATATAGCTCTTTTCCTTGTTTCAATACACCGGATAGTTTTTTAGATGCACTCAAAGATGCAGGTTTTGATTTGTTGACCACAGCCAACAATCATAGCATGGATACCGGAAAAGCGGGATTGTTGCGTACATTAGACCAATTAGATGCCTATGGCATTGCCCATGTTGGTACATATCGCTCACAACAGGAGCGAGATACTATATACACCAAAGATGTCAATGGGATTACATTTGCATTTGTTTCTGCTACTTATGGGACAAATGGTATTCCTGTACCGGAAAAATATTTGGTCAATTTGATTGATGATACACAAATGGTTGCAGATATTCAAAAGGCACAGGAAATGGCAGATGTGGTTGTGGTGTTGCCGCATATGGGCAACGAATATGAAACCGTACCCAGAGATACCTTTGTACAATGGGCTGACAATATGTTTGCGGCAGGAGCGGATATTGTGTTGGCAAGTCACCCCCATGTGTTGCAACGTATGGAATACAGAAAAGTAGACCACGGCGAAGGAGAACATGATGGGTTTATCATATATTCTTTAGGCAATTTTATATCTTCCCAAACCACACCACCCAGAAATGCGTCTGTTATATTGCATTTGACGGTGGAACAGGTGGGCGATGCACCGCCATCTGTCAAAGAAGTATCGTTTGTGCCGATTTGGACACAGTTTCGCAATGCACAAAATCAAAACCATTTCATGGTCAGAAGTGTATATGATATGCTGACATTGCCGGAAGGACAGCGGTATCAGGTGGTGCGTCCGAAAGATTACCAAAGATTATTGGAAGTCCACAAAGAAACGGCAAACTTTTTGTTGCAAAAAGATATTCCGTTATCAGAAATCCAACAAGAATATATTTTCCCAAAACCATAGGGGTATTTTTATTGCACCCAAAGTGACACCATGTTAAAATAAAAGCAATCTTTACAGAAAAAATAAAATTTCGACATAAGGAGGCAATGGGAGCTTATGGAACATGACTATTTTATGGAACAAGTGGAATTTTTGAAAAAAAATTTAGAAAAACAAAATATTTCGCAAACATTGTTTCGCCGTATGAAAGACTTGATTATGGACGGGAAATTGCCTGCCGGATATATGATGCCGAATGAAAATATTGTCAGTGATTTGTTGGGGGTTGGCAGAAGTACGTTGCGGGAGGCATATACGGCTTTGTCTGTATTTGGCTTTATCCGCCGTTCCAAAGCGGGTACATTTGTCAATGAAATTGATAACATTGTCAATATTGCACCATTTAGTATTACCGTGGAAAATTCGGATTTGAATGATTTGTTGGAATTTCGATATATGCTCGAAGGGGAAACGGCAAGCTATGCCGCAAAAAGAGCCACACCGGAAGATATTGCACAACTGGTGTATTGTTATGAAAAAATGATTGCCTATAAACATGATGTGAATTTGTTTGTGGATTATGATGCGATGTTTCATATGCAGGTTTCCGCAGCAACCCATAATAAATTGCTCAACAGTACCATGATTGCGGCAAAAGAATCTTTTGAAAAGGGTATTCGCCTTGCCATGCGGGAATCTTTGACACAAAATCCCAGAGTCATTGATGTTACGATTGAATTGCATGGAAAAATATTGGAGGCAATCAAAAATGGGGATTATCAAACCGCATATTCTGCCATGCGGGAACATATTTCTTATGTAAATTTGACGGTAAAATATGGTTGATAAAATTTTTTGAAAAAAAGTATTGACGAATGTCATTTTGTATGATATTATAATACACGCAGTTGAATTTGAATTGCGTGTATACGCCGATGTGGCTCAATTGGCAGAGCAGCTGACTTGTAATCAGCAGGTTATCGGTT
>JAHHTU010000003.1 GCA_020024455.1 Anaerotignum sp.
GATGCTGGCACAGGCAAATCAAGTGCCTCAGGGTGTTCTGCAGTTGTTGCAGTAAATCTGTACTGAACTATAAATTCAAACGGATATATTGTTTTGAGTATTCAGTAAGTAATGGAAATAGGGGAAAATCCAAAACAGGATTTCCCCTGTTTTTATATTGATTTTTCATATCAATGATAAAGGAGCTGTCATATGCAAAAAACAAATATAAGACTGTCGCAATGTATGATTGTGAAAAATGAAGAAGCAAATATCAAACGAGCCTTATCATGGGCGAAGGACATTGCATTTGAACAAATTGTAGTAGATACCGGATCTACGGATCGAACTGTAGAAATAGCAGAGGAAATGGGTGCAAAAGTTTATCATTTTACATGGGTGGATGATTTTTCAGCAGCAAAGAATTTTGCATTGGAGCAAGCATCTGGAGATTGGATTGCTTTTTTGGATGCAGATGAATATTTCAAAAAAGAAGACTTACAATATTTATCTATATATATACAAACTATTTCAGAAGTAAATAAAAGTTTGTCTGAAAAAGATAAAGTATATGTGTTGCAGCTTCCTTGCTTACATCTAGATGATGAAGGAAAAGTATTTGCAGTTGGAGTGCAAGAACGTATTTTCCAAAATTGTCCATGGTTGCGCTATAAAAATAAAATACATGAACAATTGTATTCTACTTCAGATCGGTTTTTATGTACAAATTATCCAGGAGATGAAAGATTACCAATATATCATACCGGATATGCACAACAGATCATTAAAAAGGAAAAAAAAGTAGAACGAAATATCAACATGTTAAAAACTGAGATTAATATAAATCCAAATTCTGGAACACTATGGTCGTATTTGGGTGATGCTTATTTTGCTGGTCATCAATTAGATAAAGCTGAGGAATGTTGGATAAAAGCGCTGGAACTAAAAGATCCAGACATTGATATAAATAAAAAAATGAAAGCTGTTTCCTCATTGCTATATTTATACATTGATAAACCAGAAAAATCAAATGATTTTGAAAAATTATATCAAGAATATCGTACCGAAACTCATGGGCGTGCGGACATTGATTATTGGATGGGATGTTTCTGTATATTGCATGATCGTTATAGTGAAGCAGTTATCCATTTAAAGGAAGTAATCAATTTTTTAATTAACGAACAGGATACAAATTCCTACTATTGTACTGGACGTTTGGTACAAATTTATGAAATGCTGATGCAAGCAAACAATATGATTGGTAACAAACCTGAGGTTGTTCATTATGCGGTACAATGCTTACAGGGCAATAAAAAGCAAGAGCATGTATTGGCAACATTATTGCAGCTTTTCAAAGAAACAAATGAACAGATAGAAGGTGTTGTTGGATTTTTGATGAAATTATATGATTTTGGTGATTTGAGAGATATACTCTTTATTATAAAATGCGCTCAAGTTTCCAAGTATCAGGGATTGATAGATTTTATTTCCGCACAAATACCTGAAGATATAAAGCAACAATTTGGCTTAACAGATATTTAAATATTTTCCCACACGTTTATGTGTGGGTTTTTTATGGAAAAAAATATATATTTCTCAAAGAATTGTATTTGATCTCTCCGATTTGCAATAAATCATACTTTTGTGGTATAATATAAACAAAACCATACAAGGGAGTGATGTATTTGCAGATCAATCAAATCTATCACGGCTTTCGTTTGATACGACAGGAGTGCCTGCCTGAAATAGAGAGTGAGGGCTTCCTATTTTTACACGAAAAAAGTGGTGCAAGACTGTGTTATATCCAATCAGAAGATACCAATAAGGTGTTTTCCATTGCCTTTCAGACACCTCCGAATAATGATTGTGGTACACCGCATATATTGGAACATTCTGTGCTTTGCGGTTCACGCAAATATCAGGCAAAGGATCCTTTTAATGAATTGGCGAAAGGTTCACTGAATACATTCTTGAATGCCATGACATATGCAGATAAAACCATGTATCCGATTGCCAGCTGCAACGAAAAGGATTTTTTGAATATGATGGATGTGTATCTGGATGCTGTATTCTATCCGAATATTTATCAGCAGAAGGGGATTTTTCTACAAGAAGGCTGGAGATATGAAAAACAGGGCGATACCATTGGTGCGACCGGTGTTGTATTCAATGAAATGAAAGGCGCTCTATCCGATCCGGAAAGCCGTCTTGCAGGATGTATTGCACAAAGTATGTTTGGACAAACCACATATGGCTTTGAATCCGGTGGAGATCCGCAAGCCATTGTGGATTTGACATATGATGACTTTTTGGATTTCCATAGAAAATATTATCATCCATCCAATGCGTATCTGTATTTATACGGTGATATGGATTTCATGCATTGTTTGCAGCATATCAATGAAGAATATCTGGAAGCATTTACAGTATCTGAAGATTTGCCTGTGATTTCTGCAACTACGGTTGCAAAGCCTGATCAATGGGTAACAGGCTATTATCCGGAAGATACGCAGGAAAACAAAAAAGGGTATTTTGCATATAATTTCAAGGTTGGCAAGTGTACAGAACCAAAGAAAATACTTGCGATACAATTGATTGGCTATTTGCTCTTGGAAACAAATGCATCTCCATTAAAAAATGCTTTACGAGATGCCAATATATGCGAAGAAGCCGAAGGATTTTTTGATTCTTCCACATACGAAATGATATATAGTATCATTGCAAAAAAAGCGAAGGCAGAGGATGCAGAAAAATTTATAGAAATCGTTGAGCGTGTATTGGAGGATATCGCTGAGCATGGTTTTGATGCAGAGCTTTTGCAGGGTGGTATCAAAAAAATAGAATTTTTGTTGAGAGAAGAGGATTATGGAAGCCGTCCAAAAGGCTTGGTATACAATACACGTATGATGAAAAGCTGGTTGCATGGAGAAGATCCGTTCTTAAGCTTTCATCAGCTGAAATTGTTTGCAGAGCTGAAAGAGGATATCAAAAAAGGATATTTACAGAATTTCATTCGAGAAGCTCTTTTGTATAATACAGAGAAAACAAAAGTGATATTCCTTCCGGATGGAACATTGCAGAAAAAGGAACAGGAACAGCTTGCGCAGAAAATCGCTGCCCATTTAGAGCAAATGGGGGATCAAAAAGAAGCGTACCTCATACAGGAGGAAAAGGCGTTGTCTGATTTTCAAAATATTGAAGATACACCAGAAATATTGGCGCAAATTCCTGTATTGGAACTCTCGGATATTCGTCGTACACCACAAAAATATGAGCATATGCCCAAAATGCTGGATGGTATGACATATGAGTTTCTTCCTTTTAAAAGCAATGGAATTGCATATTGCCAAATGCTGTTTCATGCAGAGCATTTGCCACAAGAGCTTGTTCCGTATTCCGGATTGCTTGCAGATATCTTAGGTAAAATGGATACCATACAAACGGATTTTGCATCATTGCCGAAAAAAATAGATCAGATTTTTGGTGGCTTTGCAGTATCGAATGATATTTACACAGTGACTCAGGAAAAGTATCATAGTTTCCTTGCACTCAATTTTAAGATTATGGTATCCGATCTACCGGCAGCATTTTCATTCTTAAAAGAAATACTTTTTTCTAGCGATTATAGCGCAGAAAAGAGTGTATATAAAATTGTACAATCCTTAAAGCTGCAAAAGGAATATCGTTTACAAAACTATGCACACACAGCAGCTATTTTGCGAAGCAGGGCTTCTGTTGCAGCCGGTCCGGCAATCAAAGAACAAAATTCCGGTATTGCATACTATCATTTTATTTCTAAAATAGAAAAGCAATTGCAAACAGAGCCTTGTGTTGTTTTGGATAATTTGCGTAAAACAGCTGAACTGATTTTCCAAAAGCAATATTTGACAGCAATCATTGGTTGTGAGGAAACAGAGCTTCCGGAATTTGAAAAACAGATGTCGCAGCTGATGCAGTGTTTACCAGAAGGAGAAAAGGGCGTCGTACAAAAGCCTGTATTCCATACAAGAAAGGAAGGATATTGTATTCCTTCTGCCGTACAATATAACATCAAAACATGGGATATGGCAGACATCCATCAGCAATATACTGGAAAACTTCAAGTATTGCGCACCATATTGACATCAGAATATCTGTGGAACCAGATCCGTGTGCAAGGAGGCGCCTATGGCTGTGGATGCAATTTCCAGAAAAACGGAGCGATTTACTTTTATTCCTATCGTGATCCAAATGTACAGAGGACATATGATATCTATGCACATTTGGCAGAGCAAATTGCAAATTTTCAAGCAGATCAGCGTGAAATGACAAAATATATCATTGGTAGCATCAATGCATTTGATCAACCAAGAACATATGCAGAACAGATGGATCTGGTTGCAAATATGGTATTTACTGGAATTACAGACGATATGTGGAAAAAAGAACGTATAGAGATACTGGAAACTACCAATGCGGATATCAAGGAATTGTCAAGTTTCTTAAATATGCTTACGGTGTATGATAACATTTGTACCATTGGTGGCAGCAATGCAATACAATCCGATGCAAAGCTTTTTGATAACATTGAAAATTTAATTTCATAATCCACTATAGAAACAATCAAAACCCAAAGCAGATAGAAAGATCTTGTTTTGGGTTTTGATATTTATTTCAAACACATATTAGTTTACCATAATTTTATTATGTAAATAAGTGTAGGAATATAGGGAGATGTTTGGGGGATCAGAGAGATTTGTTTGAGGGAGGGGAGATTTTGGTCGATATATAACTATTCGCAAAACACAGCTTTTGCGAATAGTTATATCAGGAAATAGACAAATATTCTATCCAATGTCTATCCCTTTATATCGTTTGCGGTATTCTTGTTCTATATACAACCATCATCTTCTATTTACGCTATATATGATTTTCATAACAGTTCTTTTGATTGTGCGATTTTCGATCACAGCCATAGATGGAATGTCATATATTTATTTTGGATATACCATATAGATCCTATGATTTCGGTTTGTTTGCGTTGTGAGAATTTTTTTGTATGACATTTGATTTTTTACAGATCTATGATATATTCCGATATGATGCTTTTGTATATATTATGAAACCATACTGGCATTGCGATCATCGCTCTACAGCATGCTCTATTTTCTGTTTCCTATGTCAGCTGCAATATCATAATTTCTATCGCCTCACACAGCGTTTTTTGAATATAAAAAAGATACTCAGGATATAGCCTAAGTATCTTTTCTCTTGTTTGTTTTATGGTGATATTATTCAGTATCTACTTTATACATATGTTTGATCAAATCCAATACTTTGTTGCTGTAGCCCCATTCATTGTCATACCAGCTTACCAGTTTTACAAAATGATCATTCAATGCAATCCCTGCCTTTGCATCAAATATAGAAGTATGTGGATCTGTTAAGAAGTCGGTAGAAACTACATCATCTTCTGTATAATCCATAATGCCCTTCATTTCGTTTTCGCACGCATGTTTTACAGCTGCTTTGATTTCGTCATATGTTGCAGCTTTTTCCAGACGACAAGTCAAGTCTACAACAGATACATCAGTCGTAGGAATTCGGAAAGACATACCAGTCAATTTGCCACTCAAATGCGGGATTACTTTTCCTACTGCTTTTGCAGCACCTGTACTGGAAGGAATGATATTTGCAGAAGCAGAACGTCCGCCCCTCCAATCTTTTTTGGATGGACCATCTACCGTCTTTTGTGTTGCTGTAATAGAATGTACCGTTGTCATAAGCCCTTCAACAATCCCAAAGTTATCATCAATAACCTTTGTCAAAGGAGCCAAACAGTTTGTTGTACAAGATGCATTGGATACGATGGTCATATCCTTTGTGTATGTGTTCTGATTTACACCCATAACAAACATAGGCGCATCAGCAGAAGGTGCAGAGATGATAATCTTTTTTGCCCCACCGTTGAAATGTGCAGCTGCTTTATCCATAGTGGTAAACAAGCCGGTGGATTCCAGAATATATTCGGCATCGGCTTCATGCCATGGAATATCTTTGGGATCTGCGATATTGAATACGGTTACAACATGTCCGTTTACAACCAGTTTGCCATCAATATCTTCTACCTTTCCATGAAAACGGCCATGTGCAGAATCATATTTGAGCATATACATCATATACTCTACATCAATGAAAGGATCATTGACTGCCACCACTTCTACATCTCCTCTTTCGATCGCTGCACGGAATACCAAACGACCAATACGACCAAAACCATTGATACCTACCTTTAACATTTTACAATCCTCCTCTTTGTTTCATCCAGCTATTTTCTAATATGCATATTCGGCATTGCATATCAAAACAATTGTTTCTATCCTGTGGGACAGAATGTAACATACATGTTCACATCCATCCCTCTATGCTTAGTATACCACAAAAACAGATAATGATAAACAAAAATATTCTATTTTACTGATTTTTGGGTATATTGTACTTTTTCATGTCATTTTTTATATCATCTCAGTGATATTATGGAAGAAATATGATATGAAGCATTATTTTTGATATATTATTTCTGTTTGCAGCGAAAGAAATCCAGTATAGATAATGTCAACATTGCTCCAGATACCGCAAGAGAAATGGCGCTTACAACCAATTTTGCAATTTTCATGATTGTATCCCTCCTTATGATATGATAAAATAATATCAAAATCTATTGATTTACAGCATTTGTAATTTATTGTAACACGGAAAATCCTTGATGTAAATGATATCTGTAAAAAGGCGGTGTATATAGTGATTTTTATTGCTGGGATTTCCACAGGAAAAAAGATATTTCCATTTCGCCAAATGGTTACATGTAAAGCGTGTGGTAGATATAGTAGCATTACCATTTTCATGACCTATACATATTTTAGCTTTTTCTTTATTCCTTTATTCAAATGGAACAAACAATACTATGCGGTTTCCAATTGTTGTCAAACCATATTTTCCATTCCGAAGGATTTGGGAGAATCCATTGCATCTGGAAAAAATATTGTATTGCAGGAGGATGATTTGACGCCAATATCTTCTGGTACTATATATTGCCCCAATTGTGGTATCATGCTGGAAAAGCATTTTGTGTATTGTCCGAAATGCGGTACAAAAATCAATGATGCACATCATTCACTCTGAATCATAAAAAAGGTGATACCCTAACAGGTACCACCTTTTTTTAACAAACCACCCTATCCATTTTGTAAAATTGCTGTTTTGCGGAGCTGTAATAAAACACGTTTTTCTATCCGTGACACCTGAACCTGTGTGATTCCCAGTATTTTTGCAATTTCTGATTGTGTCTTTTCTTCAAAATAACGTAGGGATATGACCATGCGTTCTTTTTCGGGCAAAGTACACAATAGATTTTTTAAGAATACATGATTGACGATCTCATCTTCTTCTCCTGCCCCGATACAATCAGAAAGACAAACTGTATTTCCATCCGTATTTGTATAGATCGTTTGAGAAAGGCTTTCCACATGGTGATTGGATTCCAACGCTTCTGTCAGTTCTTCTGTAGAAACAGATAGTGCATCTGCCAGTTCCTGTATGGTAATTTCTTTTCCCAGTTCATGTTCCATTTGATTGCGCGTTTTGATTGCACGAAAATATAACTCCTTCAATGGCCGACTAACCTTAATGATACCATCTTCACGAAAGAACCTACGGATTTCTCCTAGAATCATAGGTACTGCATAGGTGGAAAAACGAACTTGATACCGAATATCAAAATGATCAATACACTTGAGTAAGCCGATTGCTCCAACTTGATAAAGCTCCTCTGGATCATAACCTCGGTCAGAGAATCTACGTACAATACTCCAAATCAGACCTTTATTTTCTTCGATCAAGTGTTCTTTTGCCAGCATATCTCCGTTTTGTGCTTGCAAAATCCATTTATATGTCTGTTCCACCAGCCCACCTCATTCCTCAGAAAGACGCTTTTTCATAAAAATACGTGTACCGATGTCTGGTGTACTTGTGACATACATAGAATCCATAAATGTTTCCATAATGGTAAAGCCCATACCAGAGCGTTCTAATTCTGGTTTGGAGGTATATAACGGTTCCATTGCCTGAGTCACATCTTTCATGCCGATTCCTTGATCTGCGACTTCTATGTAGAGTTGTTCGCCTTCATAAGCACAGTATAATTCTACAGTCCCCCCCTTCCCTTCATATCCATGTATAATGGCATTTGTAACCGCTTCGGATACAGCCATTTTGATATCTGTCATTTGAGAAACGGTAGGATTCAATGGTAAGAAAAATCCAGATGCAACCAACCTTGCAAAGCTTTCATTTTCTGAAACTGCATCAAAAAAAATACGCATTTGGTTTTTCATATGGAAGCACCTCCATTCAGATATGCAATTGCTGCATCCTCATCTGTAAACATGGGAAATAATTGATGCAATGCAGAAAGTCTAAAAATTTCCTGAATTCGTGCCCCTGCACCGAAAACGGCAATCCTTCCGCCTAATTGCTTTACCAATTTGTATCGACCAATCAATATACCGATGCCCGAACTATCCATAAAAGATACCTCGGAAAGTATGAATAAAAGATGTTTGCAACCGCTTTCTTCCAATTTCTGATCTATTGTTTTTCTCAATGCTTCACAAAAATGATGATCAATATCTCCACAAATCTCTACAATGAGTATGGTTCCGTTTGATTTACATGAAAATTCCATGTTTAGCCTCCTTTTTTTGATAACCTATCTGCCGTTGATTTTACTATACATGATTTTGAGAGGATAGAAGGAATATTTCGTACTGCAAAATATCTCTTGTCTGCCAAAAAAAATACAGATTTTTACCATTTTAGACAGGCACAGACAATTTTGCTATGGCATAGAATGAAGTAATTGGCAATATTGGGGGGATAAATATGGTTTGGATTATGTTAAGTGGTTTTTTGTTATGCGGTTTTCATGCTGGAGGTTCTTTCCCAAAACCGTTGTCTAGGGAAATGGAAGAAAAAATGCTTTGGGAATTACAGCACGGCAATCATATAGAAAAGAAACAGGCAAAGGATACACTTGTTTTGCATAATCTACGATTGGTTGCGCATATCGCAAAAAAATATCAATCTACCTTTTGTGATATGGAAGAACTTATCTCCATCGGGATTATTGGATTGATTAAAGCCATACAAACATATGATGTCGAAAAACAAATTCGTTTGGTTTCTTATGCATCACGTTGTATTGAAAATGAAATACTCATGCAATTGCGTATTCATAAAAAGCTACAGAATGAAATTTCTCTATATGAACCAATTGGTACGGATCGGGATGGAAATGAAATTGTAATGATAGATGTCATCAATTCAGAAACGCCAGATTATGCAACAGCTATAGATTTGGAAATGGATTCTAAAAAAATGCAGCAGGCAATATTAACACAGTTGAACAAACGTGAACAATTTGTAATTGCCATGCGCTATGGTTTGGGTAATCGTACAACACTCACACAACAGGAAATTGCCGCAAAACTTGGCATTTCAAGATCTTATGTATCTCGACACCACTAATGTAAGTGATGATAACCAAAAAAGAAAGCAACCATACCTGTGGTGGTATACATTGCTTTCTTTGTTTTTGATCTGTCAAACCATCCGGCAATCAATCCGGACAATGCATAATTTATATTTCATCCTCTACTTTGAGCATACGATACCCTACACCAATATGTGTTTGAATATATTGGGGGGAATTGGATTTTTTTTCGATTTTCTTACGTAATGTTGCCATAAACACACGCAGAGAAGCAATATCATTGTCCCAACTGCTGCCCCAAATATTCTGCATGATAAAGGTATGTGTCAGAACTTTTCCAACATTTTGTGAAAGCAGACACAAAAGCTTATATTCAATGGGTGTTAAATGCAGCTCTTTGTTGTTCAGATAAACACAACCTGCGGCATAGTCAATGGTGAGTGAACCATTTTCAAATACAGAACATTGCATATGCTTCTCATTTTGCATCATCAACAATCTCCGTTGAGTCACTCGCAGTCTGGCAAGCAATTCTTCTACAGAGAAAGGCTTTGTTAAATAATCATCTGCGCCTTCGTCTAGTGCATCAATTTTATCAGCATCCTCGCTTCTTGCACTAATCACAATGATTGGTACATGAGACCATGTACGTATTTTTTTGATCACTTCAATACCATCCAGATCTGGCAAGCCCAAATCCATCAATATAATATCAGGATTATGCGAAGAAGCTTCCAAAATTGCAGTTTCTCCGTTTTTTGCGGTCAAATAGCGATAATCATGTGCTTTTAATGTTGTAGTAATTAAGTTTCTGACAGAAACGTCATCCTCTATCACCAAAATTGTCAACTTATTCATATAAATAGACCTCCCCAGCCGGTAATGTAAATGTAAATATTGTGCCATGTGGCACATTGTCTGAAACCATAATCTCTCCATTGTGTGCGTGAATGATTGATTTACATAAAGATAATCCTAACCCCAAACTGCGTCTGCTATCCGCAATTTGATTGTTCCCTGTATAGAACATGTCGAATATGCGTTCTTTCATTTCATCTGAAAGCCCTGGTCCATCGTCTGCAATGGATACAACTGCTCTATCTCCTTGCTTTTTTGTAGAAATAACAATGTTGGAGCCTTTTTGTGTATATTTGATGGCATTGTCTACAATATTGATGATGACCTGCACAATCAATCGAGCATCCATTTTTGCAAGTAGAAATTCATTTTCATTCTGAACTTCAATATGATGAAAGATGCTCTTTCGATTGATATGACGCAGCGCTTCTGTAATGACATCATCCATCAAATCATCTGTAATTTTTAGATTTAAGCGCCCCTCTTCTAGTTTTGTAATGGATAGGAGATTTTCAACCAAATTGATGAGCCAAATCGAATCATCATAAATATCTAAGTATAGCTGTTTCTTTGTTGCTTCATCAAAGGATTCGCTGTGATAAAATAGATTGCTGGCATTTCCGGAAATAGAGGTCAATGGTGTACGCAAATCGTGAGAAATGGAACGTAGTAAGTTTGCACGCAGTTTTTCGTTTTTTGCAAGAATTGCGGCTTCTTCTTTTTCACGAGCATGTTTTTCATTTTCCAATGATAATGCACATTCCCCAAGGATAGAAAGCAATATACTGTTATCAAAGGCATCCAAAGGCTCTTTTTCAATTGCAATTCCAATGACTCCATATACCACTTCATTGATTCGTACTGCCAGATATAAGCATCGTGCATCTGAAAGCGTTTGTGTGCTTGCACCTGCATGTTTATTGTTCTGTAATACCCATTGAGCAACTTCTCTTTCTTTTTCTGATAAATAATATTCTCTTTCACAATCTTTGGAAATAAGAAACAGCAATGGCTCATCCAATACGTCGTTTTTTATTGGATAAAATACAATGTTTTTATCCAAAAGCTTCATCAGCTGCTGTGCAGTGATAGAAATAATATCTTCTTGCTTTGTGACTTTCTGCAAAAGCCGATTGGTATCAAATAATACCTTTGTGCGAAATGCAGATTGTGCCAAACTTCTGGCATGATTTTTCAATCGGACAGCCAAGGAACCAGTCAAAAATGATACGCCAAACATCATCGCAAATGTAATGGGATATCCTTGACTATATGCATGGAGTGTAAATTGGGGATCTGTGAACAGGAAATTGAATACCAATACACTCACAATAGATGCAATCAAACTATAAATTTGGTTTTTGGTAATCATAGAGATCACCAGAACCGCCAATACATATACCATAATGATATTAGACTCAGCAAAATACAGTTTATGAAACAAGATACCAATACCACTTGCCAGTGCAATGATGCCGGAACTTCTGATAATATCATGCATAGAAAATACAATATTGGTTTTATGGTTTTTCTTCTTTTTTCGGTATACCATTGTAGATGTTTCCATATCCGGAATAATATGTATATCCAAATTTGGGGCATTGGCAATCAGATGTTCTGTGAGGCTTGGTTTCCGAAATAAAAAATTTTTTGCGACAGAATTTCTGCCAATGACAATCTTTGTCACACCAGATAATCGGGCAAATTCAGAAATTTGAAAAGGAATATCATCCCCATATACAACCTCTATATTTGCTCCAAGCTGTTGTGCAAGCTGTATATTTGCACGTAGCCGCTTTTGATCTGCCTCATCCATTTTACAAAAGTAAGAAGTTTCGATATAAATTGCTGTAAATCCCCCATGAAACGCAGTTGCCATTCTTGCTGCGGTACGAATGATTTTTGCATTGGATGGAGAGGATGATAAACAGACCAATATATGTTCCTCTGTATAATATCTACGCTGTTTTTCATCTGCCAAAAGGTTGATGCGATCTGCACAGCGGCGTAATGCGATTTCTCGTAAAGCCATGAATTTGTTTTTGGTATAATATGCTTGTGCTTTTTGTATATCCTCTTGGGCTTGATAATAAGTATCCTCTTTTAGACGCTCTATCAAATCTTGCGGTTCTATATCTACAAATGCCACCTGATCTGCCTGATCGAAAACGGAATCCGGTATTCTTTCATGCTCAACGCTGCCTGTAATCAATGCGATGGTGTCATTTAAGCTCTCAATATGCTGTATATTGATGGTTGTATAGACATCAATTCCCATATTTAAGAGTTCTTCAATATCTTTGTACCGTTTTGTATGACGACATGGAGCTACGTTTGTATGTGCCATATCATCAATCAGTATCAGGTCAGGTTTTCTGTTCAGTGCAGCATCAATATCAAATTCATCACATATTTCTCCATGACAGGGTAGTTCCAGCTTTGGTAAAACTTCAAATCCTTTTTGTAATTCCAATGTTTTTGGATTATTATGCGGATTGATATACCCAATGACAGTATCTACACCACGCTGCTGCATAGCATGTGCTGCTTTCAGCATGGCATAGGTTTTGCCTACTCCCATTGCATAGCCTAAAAAAATTTTTAACTGTCCCCTTTTTTTCTTTTTTTCATCACTTCGGGAGTGAATCGGATGATGTTCTGCGTCTTGCCAGATTTCACTCATACAATCACCGCTTTCGTGTATTCCTTCTGCCAAAGATGGTTTTGCTGCTACATTCTCCAAGCAAAAGAGTTTGCATACTGTCACGGAAACCACACACTTTTTTCATCAAAAAATCTTGATTACCAATACAATAGCTCGGGTTCTTTTTCTATTAGGTGGTTTTCGCTCTGCATCTTCCACTATAGTACAACTCTATGTCGTATGATGGAAGTTTTTTTAGAAAAGACTTATAAAAAATTAACAGGTTTCTATATCCAAATTTTGAAATACAATACACAGCTTGCGTAAATTTCCAAAAATGATTGTATTGGAATTTTTGATGTCGTATCCATATTTTGCAAAATTACTTCACAAAATGAGATGTATCATATGAATGATCTGTATGTAGGTAAATGAAACATATCCTTACTGCATAACAAATTCTGCACCCCGTTCCTCTTTTACTTCGATGGAAGCAACATGTAAATATAAAAGGGTGAAACCTTCTTCCACTACCAATTCTGGCGTTCCGGTAACTCGTATCCAATCATTTTCTTCCGGCAATGTACCATCATAGTTTAAGAAAAAACCACCCCAACCATCATTGCCACAACAACCTGGTCCTTTGCGATAAACTCCCGGAATTCTTTTGCTGCCATCCCAGGAATAAAGCAATGTATACATCCCTTCTACAATAATGGTTTTGTCTTGATAGGAATCAAAATTGTAATAGATATCATTGATTTGTGTCAAAAACATTTTTTCTTTAATCTCCAACACATCTGAATCCGTTTCTTCTGCTAACGTTTCCGGAACATCTTCGTTGAGCGTGTTTGATTCTGGATCTGTAACGAATTGTACATCATCCGATAGATCTAATATATTTTCTTCTTCAGAAGGCCATGCTTGTTTTGCAGAAATAATATCCATCGTTTCGTCTGATTTTGTGGCATTCTGTTCTTTGCCACAAGCAGATACAAATAAACAAAGTACAAAGATGATATATACCATTTTCATTTTATGGTTCATATTTGATGACCTTCTTTCCTGTATATATTAGCCAGTATAAGAAAAATATAACAATATTACACAAAACGATACTGGCTCCTGTCGGTGTTGCATGAACATAGGATATCACCAATCCAGCCCATAGACAAAAAACGGATATGATTGCAGCATGTATGATTACTGTCTTAAAATTTTTGCATAATCGCATAGATGTCAATGCTGGAAATACAATCAAGCTGGTAATAAGCAATGCTCCCATCATTCTCATACCAAGTACAATGATCAATGCAGTCAGAAGCGCAATCAACATATTATATAATTCTGTATTTGTTCCAGTTGCCTTAGCAAAGGATTCATCAAAAGTAACAGCAAAAATCCTATGATAAAACAATACAAACAGAACCAATACAATCGTTGATATGATCATGCTCAAATTTACATCACTTTGTGACATACTTAAAATACTTCCAAACAAATAATTACACACATCGGTATTCATGCCTGTTGTCATGGAAATCACCATAACACCGATTGCCAATGCGCCAGTGGAAATCAATGCAATGGCTGCATCTCCTTTTATTTTACTGTTCTCGCTCATGCGAAGTAATAAAAATGCCGCAAATACGACGATTGGAATGGAGATTTTAAGGGGTGCCATATTTGTGGCGGTAGCCAATGCCAATGCTCCAAATCCCACATGGGATAACCCATCTCCAATCATTGCATAGCGTTTTAATACAAGGCTTACCCCTAAAAGAGAGGAGCAAAGAGCAACAATAGTACCTACCAGAAAGGCACGCACCATAAATGGATAAGAAAACATTTCTTGTAATAAATCAATCATTTGATGCACCTCCCAGAAACTTACGACCTACATCACTATTTTGATATGCTTCTGTAGTTCCGAAAAAAAGCTGCGTGTGATGAAGATGCAGAATATGTTTTGCATATGATGTTGCTGCTTGGATATCATGAGATACCATAATGATTGTCATTCCCAAATCCACATTTATTTTTTGAATGAATTCATAGAGTTCTTGCGTTGCAACAGGGTCTAATCCAGCTGTCGGTTCATCTAACAACAATAATTTTTTTGTTGCACACAAGGCTCTTGCCAATAACACACGTTGCTGCTGCCCGCCAGACAGTTCACGATAACAACGATTTTTCAATGCCGCAATACCCATTGTTTCCATATTTTTTTCTGCAAGTTTTTTTTCTTTTTTTGTATAGAATGGTTTGATTCCCAATTGATTTAAGCATCCGGAAAGCACCACTTCATATACTGTAGCCGGAAAATCCTTTTGTGCGGTAGTCTGTTGTGGTAAATATCCAATTTCTTTGGCCAAAAGGCCGTTTTCCATATAGAGCGATCCGCCAGAAGGCTTTTTCAGACGCAGCAATCCTTTGATCAATGTACTTTTTCCAGCACCATTTTCCCCAACAATACAAAAATAATCGTTTTTTTCTACTGTAAAATTCAAGTCTTTTACAGCAATGATTCCATCATAAGTAAATGATAAATTTTTACATGTAATAAAATTTATTGTATCCATATTTTCTCTCCCACTATAAAAAAATTGACAGTGGCGATATCATATCACCACCGTCATAGAATTAGTTCAGGGCAGTACGTAAACTTTCTACATTTTTCGTCATCATAGACAGATATGTTTCGCCTGTTTCCATCTGCTCTTTTGTAATATTGTGGCAGGAATATAGTGTTAATTTCTTTGCCCCAGTTGCTTCACAAATAGAATCCGCAATTTTTTCATTGGATAATTCTATCGTAAATACCACAGGGATATCTTCTGCTTTTACACGATCAATTAAGAATTTTACAGTTGCTGCACTTGCTTCTGTTTCGGAAGAACAACCAGTAAATGCCGCAAAGTAGTTCAAACCATACTGTTTTGCAAAATAAAGGAAAGGAAAACGATCACCAAACAATATGGTCTTTCTCTTTGCATTTTCTACCACTTCGATAAATGCCTGATCCAAAGATTCCAATTGTGCTATATATTCTTTGCAGTTTGCTGTATATGTATCTGCATTCTTTTTATCCTTTTCACACATCAACTCAGAGATTTTGTTTACTATTTTGATTGCATTGGTAGGGGAAGTCCATACATGCTCATCCATCTCCTCATCATGATGCGTGTGTTCAGTTATGGCTGTACGGATTTCTTCTGCTGTTGCATCAGATACAAAATAAGTAGGCGCCCAATCGTC
Organism: Anaerotignum sp.; assembly: GCA_020024455.1. Taxonomy (GTDB): domain Bacteria; phylum Bacillota; class Clostridia; order Lachnospirales; family Anaerotignaceae; genus Anaerotignum. The sequence continues at coordinate 16,269 of JAHHTU010000003.1, forward strand.
AACATCCATCAAGGCTTCTATGCTGTCGTTTCCATATCGCATATGAATATGCTTTGTTTGTTCATCTTCTTCGGAGTGCGTTTCTCCGATTTCATGATCATTGAATGTGAGGTACATTGGCATACCAGCGATTGGAGATTTTATTTTGTAACCATACCAAACACTACGAATATCCCCATCATCATCTTTTTCTGTTTGGAATCCGGTATATGCATACTCCCCAGACATGGATCCGGAAGATGTCGTAACCGTAACCGAAGAATCTTGAATGGAAATTGTCTTATAATCAGAAAATTTACGTTTCAAAAATTCTTGTTTCATTGTATCAAAGCTTTTTTCATGTTCTTCTGCTTCTTGTGAAATATATGCATCCAATGTTCCGTTTTCAAAATAAGGCAGTACGGACTGATAATCACCCAAAAAATCAGAAAGCGGACGGTCTTTGATATCCGCTTCCAATATGGTTTCATGCTCATGTTCATGCTCCATTCCCTCTACAATTTCTTCATTCATTGTAGGTACGCAATCAATCAGTCGCAAGGTATCCGGTTTTTTTTCACCCAGAGTCTGCAAAAGATCATCTACCCATACATCATTTTCACCACCAGTATATATAAATAAATCACAATTTTCAATTGCCTTCATATCTTGTGGTGTTGGCTCATATGAATGACTTTCTGCTCCTGGTTTTAGCAACATAGTGATATTTGCATGATCGCCTGCAATTTGACGAGCAAAATCATACTGTGGAAAAATTGTGGTGACGATGGATAGCTGATCTGAGTTATTGTTTTTCGGTTGTGTAGTTATGGTCGTACATCCGGTAAAACAACAAAGTATCCATATCAATGTAAAACAATGTATTAAAAGCTTTCTCATAATTAAAAACCTCCCAAAATTGGACGTATTACAAATACAAAGAGTCATCAGTACTCTGTCTTATGAAAGGATTTTAATTGTCCATTCTTGTCTTTTGCGTTACAGGGGTTGCCCGCAAGAATGTAAATGATACAAACATATGGGCTGCCAAGAGTATCACAAGGACAGCTATGATACTACCAGAATGGATATCTGCCAACGAAAACGCATTCATATTTTTCTGAGCAGTCTGAATCGATTCACAAATAGAACAATGTGTGCCGATACAAGTGTGGTCTGCTTCTTTTATAATATAGGTTAAGGAAAACAAGGATATTAATATAAAGTATATGCATAAAATCACAGCAATCCATCGTTTCTTTTTTATATTCACATCCATCCCTCCCAATACAAAAAAGTTTTGGCATCATTGCTTGGCACTACATTTATTACATATCCCATAAAAAACAGTTTTTGCCGAATTAATAGAAAAACCATGATCGTTTAACAGATGGTTTTGCAGATGTTCTAATTCTTGGCATTGAAAACGAACAAGTTTTCCACACTGTTCACATTTTAAATAAAAACGCTTTTCATGATTTTCCATATCTTCTCCAATATATTCAAAACAAGCGCCTGAAACACCGTCTACAAAGTATTTTTTTACAGTTTCGTTTGCGACCATTTGCTCCAGATGACGATATATTGTCGCAGTTCCGATTGTTATTCCACAAGATGCAAAATGCTTTACAATATCATTTACAGTAATTTTTATACCTGGTAATGATTTTAGATATGTAACAATCTCTGCTTTTTGTTTTGTACGGTATTGTGTTGCACGGCTCAATATCAATCACCTCATCACATGAATTTGATAACCATTCTCATTTTATTATATAAAAATCAATCTGTCAATAGAAATTAAGAATGCTTCTCATTTTGTTGTATATGAGATTTGAACTTGGGTCGTGTTGATATGGCTTTGTATAAAAAACAGAACAAAAAAATAGCGGTACCATGAATTTGTACCGCAGCAAGAAAATATAGCAATGTCATACTATTCTTTCTGAAACAAGAAAGATATTTTGAACCGGATGATGTAACCAAATGCAAAGAGGCAATGAAGCCTTGTCCTCTGCAAATACATAAATCAATAAGAAACCATATGGGATCAAAAATTTTTAGACAATCATATGTGTTCACCTTAAATACGAAAACATTTTTGAATATCTTTGATATTGCCAAGAACCAGCATACTGTCATCTTCCGGAAAAATAGTATCTGGATCAATCTTAAAATTCATAAATCCATTATGCTTGAATGCCATTAAATTGATGTTATGCTTTTTTCTGATATCCAATTGCCCTACTGTTTTACCTACCCATGCCTTTGGAATAGAAATTTCAAATATCGAATTGTCTTCATCCAATTCTATATAATCTAAAATATGATTTGCACTATATCGAATGGCAGTCCATTCTGCAAGCTGTTTTTCTGGATAAACAACCTCATCTGCACCATTTTTTAGCAGGAATTTTGCATGTACATCTCTGGCTGCTCTGGCGATGACCATTTTTGCACCCAATTCCTTAAGCAAAGAGGTTGTTTCCAAAGAGCTTTGAAAATCATCCCCAATTGCAACAATACATACATCAAAATTACTGACACCCAAAGAAGACAGAAACTCTTCTTGTGTACCATCTCCGATTTGCGCATTGGTTACATAAGGCAAAACCGCTCGTACACGCTGTTCATCCTTGTCTACTGCCATAACCTCATGATGCAGTTGATCCAATTTCATAACTGCATGTCTGCCAAATCTTCCAAGACCAATTAATAAAATAGATTTCATCATTTTTACTCCTTTTTTAACCAACAGTAATCTTTTCTTCAGGATATTTGCATTCGGCAATTTCTTTTTCATATATTGCCGCAAATACCAATGTCAACCCGCCTACTCTGCCGATATACATCAATACAATCAAAATAATACGAGATAGGCTTCCAAGTTCCGGTGTAATTCCCAAGGATAAACCAACCGTGCCAATTGCGGAGCATGTTTCATATAACGCAGTAAGCAAAGAGATATTTTCTACAGTACTGATACACATTGCCCCGCTCAAAGAAAGGATTATATACATCAGCAAAACGGTTGTTGCATTTCTGATTGCAGCTGCCGGAATGGCTCTGCCAAAGAAATGAGGCTGCTCTTTGCCACGAAATACTGCGGATGCGCAAGCGAATAATACAGCAATCGTTGTTGTTTTCATACCACCTGCTGTAGAGCCGGGAGAACCACCAATAAGCATCAATACCATCATAAGCATAAGACCGGTTTCACTCATTGTTGTCAAATCTATGGTATTGAAACCTGCTGTCCTAGGTGTCACTGATTGAAACAAAGAACTCCAAATACGTTCTGTTAAGCCAAAATGAGAAAATTCATGTAGAAAAAAATAAAAAAATGGCAAAACAATCAATACCACAGTTGTCAATACAATCGTTTTACTTTGCATACGGTATTTTTTGAAATGTAATCCATGATTATGTACATCTACCCATGTTGTAAAACCAATACCACCAATGATAATCAACAGCATAATGGTAATATTGACCATCGGTTCGGTTGTATAGGTAGTCAATGACGAAAATGGTGTACGAATCCCAAGCAAATCAAAGCCGGCATTACAAAAAGCGGAAATAGAATGAAATATTGCATACCAAATGCCTTTTGCAATACCGAAATCTCTGCAAAAAGTAGGCGCCAATAGCATTGCACCCATCAATTCAATCAAAAAAGTACCTTTTAATATCAATTCTGTCATTCTGACAATGCCGCCAACCTGCGGCGCTGCAATTGCTTCCTGCATGGTACTTCTTTGCATTAAGCCGATTTTTCTACCAGAAATCACAGCAATAGACACGGCAACCGTTATCACACCCATGCCACCAATTTGAATTAACGCCAGTATTACACTTTGACCAAAAATAGACCAATACGTAGCAGTATCGTAAACCACCAGACCAGTAACACATGTGGCTGATGTGGCAGTAAACAAAGCGTCAAGAAAAGGTGCACCTTTGCCATCCTGCGTTGCAAGTGGTGTTGTCAAAAGCAAGCTCCCCAATAAAATCACAGATAAAAATCCAAGAATAATCACCTGAAAAGATGTGATATGGTGATATTTCCTGTTTTCTGCTAAATGCATATGTTCTCTCCTACCTCCTAAATGTGAAATGACTGTTTTGGTTATCCTTATCATAGCTTGATTCACATTAAATAGGAGTAAGTAAATATTTATTGATATTAAGATTGCATTAAGGGCAACCTATGATGCATATGAATTCTTACGCAAAGGAATTGGCAGGAATTTTTGATGATCGGCAATACGTCTTTGCGGTTACAGACAAGCAAAAAATGAGATTCTCGTTCATATGATGGATACAGGAGGGATAATTATGAAAAACAAGATACCGGTCGTTCGCTGTACATTTACAGAAAATGGTAAAAAACTGTCGGAGCTTTTAGAAACATCTTTTCAAATGTATATACATGCAATGCTTCATAATACAACAGAAAATAAAGATGATAAAAAGGTAGAATCATAAAATACTTATGTTTGATGGGAATATAAAGATTTGTACTCCGACAAATTACCATGTTGCACTCTATATGCGGGTATCTAAAGAAGATGAAAGAGATGGATATTCTCAAAGTATTCAAAATCAAAACGCTTTATTGCAGGAATTTATAAAGGAGCATCACTTATGTATGTATGATTGTTACATAGACGATGGTTGGAGTGGAACGAATTTTGAACGTCCGCAATTTCAGCGCATGTTGACAGATATTGAAGCAAAAAAAATCAATATGGTCATTACAAAAGATCTTTCTCGTTTGGGCAGAGATTATATTATGATTGGTCACTATATGGAGCGGTATTTCCCAGAACATCAGGTACGATATATTTCTTTGTTGGATGGCATTGATACCGGAATAGAGTCTACGAGCAATGATATCATGCCCTTTCGTGCAATTATGAACGATATGTATGCAAAAGATATTTCGCATAAAATCAAAAGTGTCAAACGGGCACAACAGAGAAAAGGGATATTTATTGGTGGAAAACCTGTTTATGGCTACAAAATGCATCCAACGGAAAAAAATAAAATTGTGATAGATGATGTAGTTGCACCTGTAGTACAACGTATTTTTTCCATGGCTCTTTTGGGTATGAGTTGTCGGAAAATCGCTACATATTTGAACGAGCATCACATTCCGACACCTGCAACCTATGCACAAATAAATATTGCCCACCATGGACCATATGCTGGACTATGGAGCAGTGAACGCATTTCTGATATGCTACAGAATCAAACCTATATTGGGAATATGGTGCAGGGACGGAGCATAAAAGTGAGTTATAAATCTAAGAAGTGCCATAAGCAAAGACGTGAGGATTGGATTGTGGTAGAAGGCACACATACACCGATTGTCGATCAGGAAACGTTTGCACATGTGCAAAGGCTACTGGAAAGTAGAAAGTATACCAGAAATCGAACCTATGATTTCTTATTGAAAGGTTTGATTTTTTGTCATGAATGTGGGTATCCTTTGGGTGTACTCAATCGCAAAAATGCTGCTGGAGAGGATGTTCTTTATTTTGTTTGTCGTACATATCAACGATTTACAAAAGCAGGTGTTTGTACATGCCATTCCATCAAAGAAAAAACTGTCACAGATGTTGTACTGTCTAAAGTACAGGAGTTATGTAAATATGTAATCAATCCAAGTAGATTACATACAATTGCCGATCAAATCATCAAACAAGATCAATATAAATCTACAATAGAAGCAGAACTGTATATCATACAAAATGCAATTGAAAAACGAAATGCAGATATTGAGAAATTATATATAGATTATATCAATCAATTGCTTACAAAGGACGATTTTCAACGGATGTATCAGCAATGGAACACGGAGAGAAAAGATTTGAAGGAAAGGGAAATTGCATATCAAGCGCAAAAAGAGAATGCCAACAAAATTGAAGATCAAGCACAACAGCGATTGCAGCAGTTTCTGGATTCTCTTTGCACAAATCGTGAACTGCTTGTCAATTTGATTGAACGTGTGGAATTGACAACAGACAAAGAAGTGATCATTCACTTTCGTTTTGCAAAACCAGAATGCTTTTGATGTTTTTACAAATATAACCGCTTCTTGGAACAAAGCGTTCTGGAAGCGGCTATAATATTAAGCTTTTGCGAAACCTTGCGTAAAGTATAATATTGTTTTATACAATACTGCGAGATTGATATTTTGTCCTTGGTCAATGCCTGCGGTACTAATGCCAATGACTTCACCAGACATATTCAAAACAGCGCCACCTGATGATCCATGAGAGATTGGTGCTGTAAATTGCATCATATCCACGGTGTCTATGGTTCGGAAACCGGAAATAATGCCGTTGGATACAGAATTAAACAATCCCAAAGGGCTGCCAATGGCAACTACTTTTTGTCCTCTCACAAGTTCTGTAGTTCCTCTATAAATTGGCAAAGGATTCAATGGTCTGTCAATATGAATAATTGCCAAATCTTCTACAGAATGATATTTGATGAGTTCATTTGTTGTATATACATTCTCATCATCCTCAATCTGAACAGAGTAAAAGCAACCATTTCTAATGACATGATAATTGGTCAAAATATACCCGTCTTCTGCAATCATGATACCAGAACCCGAGCCTATGGGTTCACCCGTTTTATCATGTATGGTAATCATCACAACAGAAGATGCCAGAAGTGCAAGTTCTTCAAAGTCCTTTTCTTTGCTATCAGAAACAGCTGGTTCTGCCTGCTGTTTTGTTTTCCTTGTGCGTTCTGGAATTGTGATGCGTACAGCACTGTTTGTATTTGGTTGCACATGTTCTTCATGTTTTTGCACCGATGTATGTTTTGGCGAAGTATCCGCTTTACGGGCAACAGATGCATGTATATATTCTGGAATGTTCCATGTTACATATGCACCAAGAATACATTTTTTGGAATAGGCATCCAGCCAATCAGGTATTTCAATATCCTGTTTTGTTTGTAAAAGCACAACATCTGCACCGATGAGTGTCAACATATAATAAAACAAATATTCCTGAGGTTTTGTCACATTATCTGCAACAATTTTCATGTAAGAACGTTCTGTCCACTGCACAGGAATATCTGCAAGTATAAACTCCATCCAGTGCATCAGCTTAATGATAAAATTTCGTTTCATAGATGAAGAATTTCCGGGTTTGAGCTTATCATAGTCAGATCCCACTTTCTGGAATGCAAAGCCGAGAGATTGACTAAGCACATCATTGTTTTTTGTGCTGCGGAGTGGCACTACAGCACCATCAGATTCCATCCATTTTTCATAACAACTGACATAATACTCCTGATCTTCGTACTTGATATTATTAGGCAGGGTGCTGAGTCTATGATAGAGCAGCTGTTGCTTTTCCATAGCAACACTCAGCAATGCATCCATTTCCTGAATCTCTTGTTTGAGTGTATCATTTCCTCCAATGAATCGAAGAAAATACACATCTCTGTTTCCTTGATTACAGCCACCTCTGATCCTTGCAAAGGTAGATACAGAGCCGACAGTCATAACATTGTATCTATAGTTGATTGCCATATGGTATACTCCTTGTAAACTGTTCTCAATTTTCTTCCATTATATTACATATGTAGATTTTTGTCATTGATATCAACAAATCATGATACATTCTTGTATAAAATATTTTCTGTTTTGGAAACAAATATTTCCTTATTTATACATATTATAGCAAAATAGGCTGTCTTTTTCAATGTAAAGCACAAAGAATATCCATCTTCATCAGATGATCGCAAGTTGTATCTGTCAATTTTAAATCACTTACATTAGTCCAGTCGAAATGTATCGCGTATTGAAAAGAAAGCATTGCAAAAACTACAAGGTGCTTTTGTTTTGAATCAGGGCTAATGCCCTGTTACATATGATTTTATGTACTTGTACTCACAGATATTTTTTCATCATTTTTTTGACAACTTCTCTGATTGTAATCCAAATGACTGTCCTAATATGGATGGACGAGCTGTATCATTCTTTATGATTTCATAGGATTTATGGTGTTTATGAAATACATTCAATGAAATAAATTTTACTAATTACAATATCCCCACTTTAAAAATTGTTTTTCTTATGCTATAATCATTGCTATTGATGAAAATCATATGGCATATGGTAATTGGAAAGAGGTGTGAAATAATTTTCATGAATAACAAAGAAACATTTTTACAAAAGGGCTGGAGTGTTGCCTTACTTGCCATGGTTTGCTGTTTTTTATGGGGCAGCGCCTTTCCTTGTATCAAGATTGGTTATCGCTTGTTCCACATAGCTGCTGATGATATGGCTTCGCAAATCGTATTTGCCGGTACAAGATTTATATTGGCAGGTATTTTCACCATATTTATCGGCAGTCTATTCCGTAAAAAAATACTGGTTCCGGCAAAAAACTCTTGGGGTATGGTGGTAAAACTATGTATGGCACAAACCGTCATACAATATCTTCTTTTTTATATCGGGCTTGCAAATACTTCCGGTGTAAAGGCATCTATCATTGAAGCATCCAATGTATTTTTGGCAATTCTGATTTCTGCATGTATTTTTCATTATGAAAAATTGGGAATAGGCAAAATCATTGGTTGTATTTTTGGGTTTGGCGGTGTTGTACTCATCAATTTGAATGATGCCGGTCTTGGTAGCTCTATGACTTTCTTAGGAGAAGGCTTTATATTCCTCTCTACACTGTCTTATGCATTTTCTTCTGTACTCATCAAATCATATGGACGATATGAAAATCCAGTGATACTTAGTGGATATCAATTTACTTTGGGCGGTATGATTATGCTGGTCATCGGTCTTGTTATGGGCGGACGACTACATGATTTCACATTTCACGCTACATTGCTTCTCCTATATATGGCTTTGATTTCAGCGGTTGCATATTCTCTTTGGGGAATACTATTGAAGTACAATCCGGTTAGTAAGGTAGCAGTCTATGGATTTATGAACCCTGTTTTTGGTGTGATATTGAGTGCGGTATTGCTCAAAGAGCAAAATCAAGCATTTACCATACAGGGCTTGATTTCATTGATTTTGGTTTGTATTGGGATTTATGTCGTAAACAAAGATTTTTACAGGTATCACAAAAAGCAATAAAGATATTACAAAAAGGGCTTCATGCAAAACACCCCATTTTTGAAACAGTATATTTACTGAATCACAAATGGGGTGTTTTTCTGCTAAATGGAAGATCGGAGAAATGTCACACATTAGGATGTAAAAGGATGTATAGATCACTTGTGCTAAAATGACGGCATTTCTTTTTTCAGATATATGAACGTAGTGTTTTACGAAACCACTGTATTTTTGGGAAATTCCAACAGAAATACAGTGCCTTTATCAGAGTTCTGCAAATAAATATCGCCCCCCAACTGTTTCATAATCCCCTTGCAAATTGGAAGTCCCAAACCACTGCCTTGAGAACTGCCTTTTACAAAAGGCTTGAACAGATCCTTCTGAAGTTCCAAAGGAATGGATGGTCCATCATTATAAAAAAGAATGATGGTATTTTTTTCAGTATCCTTCTGCGAAATGGCAAGCGTGGATTGACCATATTTGATTTGATTGGATATTAAATTTTCTAATAATATCATAATATGCTGCTTGCTTCCTTGAACAATCAAATTTTTATCCACATCTACTGTTAATTGCCTTTCTTTCAAATCTTTCTTCAATAATACGATTGCTTCCTCAATACAAGGTAGAAGCAGAATATCTTGTAAATCATCCGGTGTCGCCAAAGAATCCACATGAACAATTGTTAATAAATCCTGTACTCTTTGTTTCATACGATTTGTTTGTGATAAAATGGTTTCCAGAGAATCATCCAGTGTTCCTTTTGGATAGAATCCATCTTTTGCAGAGCTTGCATAACCTTCAATAATCATAATAGGTGTTTTCATTTCATGAGAAATATATTGTAGGGTATTTTGTCGCTCCTCACTATTTTTTTCCAGCGTACAACGCATAATCTCTAAATCCTCCACCAATGCCTGAAATTCAAGATCTCTACTTTGTATATCAATGGGATCTGTGGACTTTCCTTCTGCTATACGCTTGGAGTACCTACGGAGCTGATGAATATTGGAATACAGTTCTTTGCTTAGGGAATTGGAATAGATACTGGAAATGACGACAACAATTACAGCAAACAGTATCAAACAAGCAACGATTTGGGGAAATGTTTCTGCATAAATGTCTTTCAATACGGAGTATTTATATATGGTTTCGCCCTCCTCAGTATTCAATCGAATGGTATAGAGGAGATGTTTTTGATCAATGGTTTCTCGATACAGCTTTGTAATTTCTTCTTGTTCCATGGCCTGTTGTTCAATGCGATTGGCAACTGCTTCTCCATGAATGCTTTCTACTACATCAATGCTGTCTGTGGTGATGCCCATAATCCATTCGTTTTTTACGCCCATATCCTTATTTTTCTGAAAAGTATACTGATCGATCACACGATCTTCAAAAATATGACTGAAATGGTAAAAAGACCAGTAATATACGACAATCAAAGATAGGATGGTAATTACAGATATAAAACTGACTGTTCCGAAAAGTATGCGCTTTTGAAATCCATGTTGTTTTTTCTTCATTGGTTATAACGGTATCCGTAGCCGTAGACGGTTTCAATAACAAGCAGTGGCAGTTTTCGACGAATATTTTTAATATAATTATCTACAATACGATCATTCCCAAAGTACTCATCCGACCATACAGCATGTAAAAGCTGTTCCCTTGAAATAGCCTGTCCTTTGTGTCGTAAAAAAAACAGAAGAATATCAAATTCTCTGCTGGTAATCTCTACTTTTTCTCCATGATCCAATAATACCCTTTGTGACAAATTCAATTCATACGGCCCTAAGGGAATCATATTTGTTTTATTCTCTGCCTTAACTGGTTTATGTTGAAATAGCTTATTGACACGGAACACCAATTCTGCTGGAAGAAATGGCTTTGCAATATAATCATCACAGCCCAACTCAAATCCAATTACACGGTCGAAGCGATCTCCTTTGGCAGATATAATAATCACTGGCGTATGGATGTTTTTCGCTTTCAATGCCTTTAAGATATCCAATCCATTGCCATCAGGCAGCATAATATCTATCACCCATGCAGAAATGTCGGAATGCAGTTGCGCTTGTGCTTCCATCAAACTCTTGCAGGAAATAACAGAATACCCTTCTTTTTGAAGATAGAATCTCATGAGCTGATTGAGATCGGCTTCATCTTCTACAACGCACACACGTATCATATATTCAGCCCACCTTTTCCAGAATTTTCGTTTTATACATTTTAACACATTTTGACACAATCTTACAAGGTCTTTTTATATTTCTAATATATTCCTACTGTATGCTGAAATTGTAAGAAGGGGCAGATATATGTATGTAAACAAGTAAGGAGGAGAGTATATGATGCAAACAAAGCAAAAGCAAAAATTCAAAATGCCAACTTCATTTACAACCATTATTATACTGACGGCGATTGTTGCGGTACTGACATTTTTGATTCCAGCCGGTCAATATGAATATGTGGATGGTATGCCGGTATCCGGAACATATCAAGTCGTGGAGTCCAATCCACAGGGGCTTTGGGATATCCTACATGCACCTGTTGCAGGGTTCAAAGGAGCGATTGATATTGTATTGTTTGTTTTGGTTTTGGGTGGATGTTTGGGTGTTCTGTTTGAAACGAAAGCCATTGATGCCGGTCTTTCCAAGGTAGTTGCCAAACTTAAGGGCAGAGAAAAAATATTGATTCCTATAGTGATGAGTATTTGTTCTATTGGTGGTACGACGTATGGTATGGCTGAAGAAACCATTGCATTTTATCCAATTTTGATTCCAGTGCTTCTGGCAGCTGGATATGATGTTGTGACTGGTGTTATGGTTGTATTTCTTGGTGCTGGTGTTGGTATCATTGGTGGGATTACCAATCCATTTTCTGTAGGTATTGGTTCCAATCTTGCAGGTATTTCTCTTGGGGATGGTATTATTGCCAGAGTGATTTTGTATTTAGCCTCTTTAGTGTTTGCAATTTTCTTTGTCATGCATTATGCAGAGAAGGTTCGCAAAGATCCTACAAAATCAATTGTATATGATATTCGAGAAATTACCAATGCACCCTTCCAAAAAAATCTTGGCGAAGATGTGCCTGAGTTTACAAAAAAGAGAAAGCAAGCGCTTACCATTTTTGGTTTGATGTTTGTATTGATGATTATTGCAATCATTCCTTGGGGCAGTAAATTTGATATTCATATTTTTGAAAATCTACATGCAGCCATTATGAATATTCCTGTTTTGGGCAGTATTCTTGGGCATACCGTACCCCTTGGGGATTGGTTCTTTACGGAAATGACAATGCTGTTTTTGATTGGTGCAGTATTGATTGGTCGTATCTATGGTTTTCGTGAAAAAAAGATTGTAGAGCTTTTTATCTATGGTGCAAAAGATATTTTGAGCGTTGCGTTGATTCTTGGTGTTGCCAAGGGTTTGTCCATCATTATGACAGATGGTTTGATTATCGACACCATATTGCATCAAGGCGAAATCCTGCTTTCTAATATCAAGGGTGTGATTTTCCCTGCCATTGCATATATTCTCTACATTCCTATGTCTTTGTTGATTCCGTCTTCTTCCGGATTACAAACAGCAACCATTCCGATACTTGCGCCATTGGGAGATTTCTTAAATGTTGGGCGTGAATTTATCGTTATGGCATGTCAGGCAGGAAGTGAAACCATGAACTTCATTTCCCCAACACAGGCAGTTCTGATTGGTGCACTGACACTTGCCAATATCCCTTATGAACGCTGGCTCAAACATATTTTACCATTTTTCTTTGGTACTATATTGATTACCTGCGTTGTACTGACACTGGGATGTGCATTTTTGTAAAATCATTTTTATTACATAATATTTATAAGGAGGAATATGATTATGAAAATTACTGTTTTTGGTGCGGGTAATGGCGGTCTTACTGCAGCGTATGTTCTTGCAAAAAATGGTCACGATGTTTGCATTTATGATTCTCCGGATTTCCCTGCACAAATCCATGCTGTGCAAGAAAAAGGTGGCATTACTGCTTTGGAGGAAGACAATGGTGCAAAAATGTTGTTACCAGGTTTTGCAGAAATCGCAATGGCAACTACAGATGCACAAAAAGCGATGGAGTTTGCTGACACTTATATGATGGTTTGCCCTTCCTTTGCACAAGAGATTATGTTTTCCTCTATGTTGCCTTATCTGAAAGATGGTGCGAAAGTATTTGTAATTCCTGGAAACTATGGTGGTTTGGTGCTGAATAAAATGTTGCAGCATTCTGATAAGAGAGGTACAGATGTAACATTTATGGATACCATCAGTCTGCCTTGGGCAACCCGTGCCGTTTCTCCTGCGGTTATCTCTATTATGGGTGTAAAAGAATTTATGCCTATGAGTGTATTCCCAAAATGCAAACAGACACAAGATATGTTACAATTCATCAAAGATATCTTCCCTACTCCGGTTGAAATTTTGGATAACCCTGTTGTTGCAGCTTTGGAAAATATCAATTTTGGTGCGCATCCGTTGTTTACTATTTTGAATATGGGGCTGCTGGAAAACTTTGATGGTGGTTTCAATTTCTACAGCGACTGTTGCTCTACTGCAATTGCAAAGGTAGAAGATGAACTGGATCGGGAACGTCTGAATGTTGGCGAAAGCTTACATTTGCACTTACGCACAGAATTGGAAGCAATGAATGCCCTTTATGCAAGCGATTGTACTTCCATTTATGAATTCAATCGTGCTTCCAGTGCTCATGGAAAAATCAAAAATTCTCCTGCCAATTCTAAGAATCGTTATATCACAGAAGATATTCCTTATCTCTTTGTACCATTTTGTGAATTGGCAAAAATCTGTGGTGTAGAAGTACCTGCGGCAGAAGCACTCATTACTTTGGCAAACTTCTATAATGATGAGGACTATCGTAAAAGTGGTCGTACATTAGCAAAGATGGGCTTTAATCATTGGACAAAACAGGAAATTTTAGAATTTTTAGAAGTATAAGGTTTGGCTCTTTTATATCCATAGCTCAAAAGGCTGCTATCTTGGTTTTCGTACATAATGTATCAATAAGCTACCATGTGACGATATGATTGCTGTAGCTTGACGAAATACGATACTGCCTATTTCAAGTAAAAACCTCCTATACAATATATGTTTTGTATTGCAAAAGACATAAGAATGTATAGGAGGTTTTTCTATCCATCATTTGTAGTATGTATCTGACTGCAATATGTACAGTGCTACCTGTAGCAATACAGAACACAGAAAGCGACAATATGAAGCCATCAAAGTGTGATATAAATAAAAATATATGATAAAAAAGATGATCTAGGGATCTTTCCGGATATACTATGAATATCCAATAACTTTGCAAAACAAAAAGCCTTGATTGCTCAAGGCTTTCCAAGCGGAGACGGTGGGATTCGAACCCACGGACGGTTTGACCCGTCAAACGATTTCGAGTCGCTCTCGTTATGACCACTTCGATACGTCTCCATATGCAATGATTCATATAAAATTGCTTACATAGTATATCAAGAAATACCGAAAAAAGCAAGTTATATTTTTTACAAATAAAATATCATGACACGTATTATGAAAAAATTCTGCATTTGTTACATAAACAATGATTTTTCGCATAAAAATGCGAACATTTTTTCTCTTTTCTCTTTGTTCCCATTGACACTTTTGAAAAATGCTTGTAAAGTAATGATGATTCATATAGAAACAGAATAAAAAATAGTATGGAGGAACACCCATGCAAAAAACAAAATATAACAACGAAAGCATTACCTCTCTGAAAGGGGCAGATCGGGTACGATTGCGTCCAGGTGTCATTTTTGGTTCGGATGGTTTAGAGGGATGTGAACATGCTGTATTTGAAATTCTCTCAAATTCCATTGATGAGGCGAGAGAGGGATATGGAAACAAAATAGAAGTCATACGCTACAAAGATCAATCCATATTGATTCGAGATTATGGTCGAGGCATCCCTGTGGACTACAACCCAAAGGAAGAACGCTACAACTGGGAATTGGTTTTTTGTGAGTTGTATGCAGGTGGTAAATATCAAAACAATTCTGGTGAAAACTATGAATTTAGTTTGGGCTTAAATGGCTTGGGTACTTGTGCAACACAGTATGCTTCTGCGTATATGGATGCCATTATTTACCGAGATGGCATACGCTATGATTTACATTTTGAAAAAGGTGAAAATATTGGTGGTTTGATGAAAGAGTCTACCAAACAAACACAGACTGGAACGCAAATTCGTTGGCTTCCGGATAGAGATGTTTTTACGGATATTGCAATCCCCCTTTCTTATTTTCAGGAAATGCTCAAAAGACAAGCCATTGTCAATGCTGGCTTGACGTTTGAATTATATGACGAAGAAAGTGATGAAACATTTGTTTATGTTTATGAAAATGGTATCAAGGACTATCTTTCTGAATTGGTAGAAAACACTTCTTTGACCGGAGTACAATATTTGCAGCAGGAAACACAAGGCAGAGATCGTGAAGATAAACCAGAGTATAAATTAAAGTTTGAAACAGCCTTTTGTTTCAACAATCAAGTTCATTTGCTTGAATATTATCACAACTCAAGCTTTTTGGAATATGGCGGCGCACCTGACAAAGCAGTGCGCAGTGCTTTTGTTTCGGCAATTGATAAATATTTGAAAACAAACAATCTCTATAAGAAAGACGAAAAAAAAATCACATTTTCAGATGTCGAAGATAGCTTGGTGTTGGTCATCAATTCTTTTTCTACCATTACCAGCTATGAAAATCAAACAAAAAAATCCATTACCAATAAATTTATACAAGAGGCATTGACCGAATTTTTCCGTGAACAGTTGGAAATTTATTTTATTGAAAACAAACTGGAAGCTGATAAAATCGCATCGCAAATTCTGGCAAATAAACGAAGTCGTGAAACCGCAGAAAAAACACGGGTTTCCATTCGCAAAAAATTAACTGGCTCTTTGGATATGAATAATCGTGTAGAAAAATTTGTGAATTGTCGTACCAAAGATGTTAGCAGACGTGAGATTTATATTGTAGAAGGTGATTCAGCACTCGGTTCCTGTAAACAGGGACGAGATGCAGAGTTTCAGGCAATCATCCCCATACGAGGCAAAATATTGAATTGTCTGAAAGCGGATTACAACAAAATTTTTCATAACGATATCATCACAGATTTATTGAAAGTTCTGGGTTGTGGTGTGGAAATCAAATCAAAGCATACTGCAAATCTCAATTCCTTTGATATCAATCAGCTGCGTTGGAGCAAAATCATACTTTGTACCGATGCGGATGTAGATGGTTTTCAGATTCGCACATTGCTTCTAACCATGCTCTATCGTTTGGTTCCAACATTGATTGAGGAAAAAAAGGTATATATTGCAGAATCTCCATTATATGAAATTATCCATGGCAAGGATACGTATTTCGCTTATTCTGATGCAGAAAAAACAAATATACTCAGCAAATTGAAAGGAAAAGTGAAAATCAACCGTTCCAAAGGTCTGGGGGAAAACCAGCCTGAAATGATGTGGCAGACGACAATGAACCCTGAAAGCAGACGACTTATCCTTGTGACTCCGGATGATGTGGAACGCACACAGGAAATGTTTGAATTGTTACTGGGTGAAAATCTCTCAGGCAGAAAGGAATTTATTGCAGAAGAAGGTTACAAATACCTTGAATTGACAGATATTAGCTAAGGGAGGTGGACATATGGCAAAAAAGAAAACAACAACGGTGTATCATGATAATTTTATTCAGGAACAAAAGATTACACAAACATTAGAGCAAAACTATATGCCTTATGCAATGAGCGTCATCGTATCCCGTGCAATTCCTGAAATTGATGGATTTAAGCCTTCTCATCGTAAACTGCTTTATACCATGTATGATATGGGATTGCTGCGTAAGGATCGGACAAAATCTACCAATGTTGTTGGTCAGACAATGAAGCTCAATCCGCATGGGGATGCTGCAATTTATGAAACATTGGTACGTTTGACAGAGGGCAATGGTGCATTGCTTACTCCCTTTATTGATTCCAAGGGGAACTTTGGTAAGCAGTATTCCCGTGATATGGCATATGCAGCATCTCGTTACACAGAAGTAAAACTTGCTGCTATCTGTAACGAAGTTTTTGCAGATATAGATAAAAATACGGTGGATTTTATGGATAACTATGATGGATCCATGCAAGAACCATTGTTGCTTCCTACCACATTCCCCAATATCCTTGCAAATCCGAATATTGGGATTGCAGTTGGTATGGCAAGTTCTATTTGCAGTTTTAATCTTGCTGAGCTTTGTGAGGCAACGGTTGCATATATCAAAAATCCAGATGTATCGCTTTGCGATATATTGCCTGCCCCTGATTTTTCTACAGGTGGTCAGTTTGTATATCAAAAAAAAGAACTGGAGCAAATTTATAAAACAGGTCGTGGCAGCTTTAAGCTGCGTGCAAAATATCGTTTTGATGCAAAACAAAATTGTATTGAGGTCTATGAAATTCCGTATAGCACCAATATCGAAAGCATCATTGATAAAATCATTGCACTGGTAAAATCAGGAAAAATAAAGGAAATTACAGATGTGCGAGATGAAACCGATTTACACGGTCTAAAAATCACAATAGATATTAGAAAAGGTACAGATGCAGATTTACTCATGCATAAGCTTTACGCCTTGACACCGTTATCCGATAGCTTCAGCTGTAATTTTAATATCCTGATACATGGACGTCCTATGACACTTGGGATTGATGGTATACTGGCGCATTGGCTAGAATTTCGTATGGAATCCATTCGTCGGCAGCTGGCATTTGATATTGCAAAGAAAACAGAAAAATACCATCTTTTACAAGGGCTTGCGATGATACTATTGGATATTGACAAAGCCATTTCCATCATACGCAATACAGAGCAAGAGAGCAAAGTTGTTCCAAATCTGATGGATGGCTTTGCGATTGATCAGGTGCAGGCGGAATATATTGGTGAAATGAAACTACGTAACATCAATAAGGAATATATCCTAAAACGTACACAGGAAATGCAAATCTTGGAAAAAGAAATCAAAAAAGATCAAGAAACACTGGAAAGCGATACAAAAATAAAAACTTTGATCTGCCATCAGCTCAGAGCAGTTGGAAAAAAATATGGCAAGCCCAGATTAACAGAAATCATACAAGCAGAAGAAATCGAAACTCCAAGCAAAGAAGACTTTATTGAGGATTACGGCATTCATCTTTTTTTGACAAAGGAAAACTATTTCAAAAAAATATCCTCAGCTTCTTTACGTTTTTCCAGCGAGCAAAAATTAAAAGAAGAAGACAGCATTGTACAAGAGATGGAAACTACCAATCGCTGTGATATTCTGTTGTTTTCCAATCAGTGTAACGTTTATAAGCTAAAGGCAGCAGATATTGCAGATACCAAAGCAAGTATGATGGGTGAATACCTAGATAATCTTCTAGATATGGAGCCAAATGAAAAAATTATCTATATGACGACCACGCTGGACTATAGTGGATTTATGGTATTCTTCTTTGAGAATGGAAAAGGTGTTAAAGTACAGCTTTCTGCCTACGCCACAAAAACAAAGCGCAAAAAACTGATTCATGCATATTCTTCCCGTTCTGCGCTTGTATATATGGAAAAGTTGGATGAGGATCAAGAATATCTCTTGATGCGCAATCAAGACAAAGCTTCTGTGGTGCATACAGCATTGTTGCCAATTGCTGCATCCAAGAATGCTGCTGGTATACAACTCTTTACATTGAAAAAAAATAGTGCAATTTCTATGGTATGTCCGGTAAAAGATTTTCAGACAGATGATTTGGATTATTACAGAACACAGAAAGTACCAACTACAGGGCATTTTATACAGGAAAAAGACAAACGCAGCAACATACAAATAGATCAAATGTATCTACCGGAAACATCTGAATAATATATGTTCCATTATGCCATGCTCCAAAGCCTTTTGGCTTTGGGGTATTTTTATATATCATAATTTTCAGTTTTACAAGCACGATACTTTCTTTTTTTTCATTTTCTGTGTATAATAGTAGAAAATCCCATATTGTATATCAATTATAAAAAAATATACCTATTTTACAGATGTCTTATGAGATAATATTCACTTTTATCTACAAAAATGGACAGAAATAGGCAGGCTATAGAGAAAATATCGTATGATTCATCTGATTGACATTAAATGGATCTATGACGCAATCCATGGATAATATGCCTATGAAGGAGGTTCGCATGAAGCGTACACTGAAACATTGGAGTTCGCATTTTTCAAAAATACTATATGATTTATGTAAAACAATTCTTATATTTTTGATTGCTACAACTTTTGCACTCTGCTTGAGAGAAGCGGATGTGATGAGTGACAATATTTTTGGGGTATATATGCTTGCTGTAGCTATTATTTCCTCTGTTACAAGTGGATATTTTTGGGGAATTTTGGCATCGTTTTGCGGTGTTGTTGGTGTGAATTTCTTTTTCACATTTCCATATTTTGCACTGAATTTTACACTGTCAGGCTATCCTGTAACATTTGCAATTTTGTTACTGATGTCCATACTCACAAGTGCCTTAACTGCGAAAGTTAAGCAAGCAGCATTGCTTTCTTCTTGGCGTGAACAGCGTGCAAAAACATTAAATTTAATGAGTAAGGAATTACTGAGTGCCAAAAATTTAGACGAAATTTTACAAATCACATTAGAAAGTCTGCATGATGTCAATCGTTGTAGCGTCGTACTGTACATCAATTCCCCACTCGCTCCGGAAAAACATATGAAAAAATTTCTCTGCGAAAAAGATGAAGCCATATTAGAAAGTATATTGGAAAAACAAGTGGCAGAAGAAGCCTTCCAAACGGGAGAAATGACAGGGATGCGCTCTGAGGAAAGCACACAAAACTGTTTGGGTACTTATATTCCGATTTCCAAGCAGGATCAGATCTATGGTGTATTGGGGCTGTTGTTTTCCAAGAATACATACATACAGGAAGAAGCGCTGCAATTTTCCAATCTTATGGCGATGCAGACAGCGCTTGCCATTGATCGTCAGGAAATCGTAGATCATGCACAAAAAATATTATTGGAAAAAGAAAAAGAAAATATGCGCAGCAACCTTTTACGGGCAATTTCACATGATTTACGTACACCCCTTACCTGCATCCTTGGCTCTACTGCTACATTACAGGATACCGAGCATCCGCTATCTGAAGAAACAAAATCACGGCTTTTGAGCGATATTTATCATGATTCAGAATGGTTGATTCAGATGGTAGAAAATTTACTTTCTGTCACAAAAATCAGTGGTGAAGGTACAAAGCTCAAAAAGCAAGATGAGGTTGTAGAGGAAATTGTTGCAGAATCTGTTGCCAAAATACAAAAAAGATTTCCCAATGCAGAAATTCGTGTACGTGTACCAGAGGAATTGCTTTTGGTTCCAATGGATGCTATGCTTATTGAGCAAGTGCTCATTAATTTAATGGAAAATGCCATCAGACATTCTGGATCACAAAAAGCAATTTATTTGACCGTCAAATGTTTATGGAAACGTGTATACTTCTCTGTATTAGATCAAGGTATTGGGATCGAAGAAGAACGGCTGCCACATATTTTTGACGGTACCACAAACAGCAAATCCACCGATTCTTCGAGAGGCTTGGGAATTGGTCTGCCAATTTGCAAATCCATTATCACAGCACATGGTGGTGAAATATCAGCAAACAACAATGAAAATGGTGGTGCAAACTTCACTTTTGTACTACCACAGGAAGGAGCGGACGAACATGTATAACCGAATTAAAATATTGATTGTGGAGGATGAAGAAAGTATTAGCAATTTCATTGCAACCACATTGAAAGCACATGACTATACTGTCATTACTGCACGTAGTGGCAAAGAGGCGCTTTCTATGATCCCATCTCATTGCCCTGAGCTTGTGCTATTGGATTTGGGACTGCCTGATATTGATGGTACACAAGTATTGCAAAAGATTCGGGAGTGGTCAAGTATTCCTATTATTGTAGTATCTGCCCGTACACAGGAAGATGACAAGGTTTCCGCTCTGGATCTGGGTGCGGACGATTATATTGCAAAACCTTTTGGTACATCAGAACTTTTGGCACGTATTCGTACCGCTTTGCGTCATAGTGCAAAATCTGCTCCTGGGCAAAATTTGGATATTTTTGAACTGCCCGGATTGAAAATCAATTTTGATAAAAGACAGATCCTGGTTAATGACAAAGATGTGCATTTGACACAAATTGAATTTAAGCTGGTTTCGCTGCTGGCAAAAAGCGCTGGTCGTGTATTGACATATGATTATATTATCACAGAGCTTTGGGGTCCCTATGCGGTTAAGGACAATCAAATCCTTCGTGTCAATATGGCAAATATCAGAAGAAAATTAGAGCAGAATCCAGCACAGCCACGCTATATCTTTACAGAAGTTGGTGTGGGATATCGTATGGCAGAAGAATAGAAATATAAAATGAAAATTGGATTTATATATCATTTTTGTTGCTAGGATAACAACAAATAAAAGGTACTTCCCAATCAATGGAAGTACCTTTTATTTGTTATAAAAATGTATTACCAGAATTCTTTTTTATAGATCATGGCATTATGCTTGATGATCTACACTGTACATATGTTGAATCAAATCGACTACTTTATTGCTGTAGCCCCATTCATTATCATACCAAGCAATCAGCTTTACAAAGTTATCATCCAACATAATGCCGGCTTTTTCATCAAAAATACATGTATGAGAATCACCAAGCATATCGGAAGAAACCACTTCGTCCTGAATATAGCTGATGATACCTTTCATGCTTGTATGAGAAGCTTCTTTGATTTTCTCACATATTTCTGCATAAGTTGTTTTTGTTTTCAGTCTTGCTGTCAAGTCTACAACAGATACATCATTTGTGGGTACACGGAAGGACATACCGGTCATTTTACCTTGAAGCTCCGGAATAACACGACCTACTGCCTTTGCCGCACCGGTTGTGGAAGGAATGATGTTGTTAAATACAGAACGTCCTGTTCTCCAGTCACGACCAGCTCTGGCATCAACAGCCTTCTGTTTTGCAGTTGCAGAGTGAATGGTAGACATCAACGCTTGCTCAATACCAAAATTTTCCTGAACAACCTTTACCATAGGTGCCAAGCAGTTTGTTGTACAAGATGCATTGGAAACGATGTCCATATCCGGTGTATAAATCATATGGTTTACACCCATTACGAAGGTGGGCATGATATCATCCTTAGAAGGTGCTGTCAATACAACTTTTTTTGCACCGCCATTCATATGTACCGCTGCTTTTTCCATTGTGTTGTATGCACCTGTAGATTCCACAATATATTCCGCACCACATTCAGACCATGGAATCAGGCTTGCATCGCTTTCGCTGAAAACACGAATATGCTTGCCATTGACAATCAGTTCGTTCTCTGCTACTTCAATTGTACCATCAAAGCGTCCAAATACGCTGTCATATTTCAACTGATATGCCATATATTCCAAATCTGCGTTGCGTAGATTGATACCACAAAGTTCAAATGCATCGCCTCTTTGCATGAGAACACGAAATACCACTCTACCAATTCGACCAAAACCATTGATACCTATTTTGATTGCCATATGATCGCTCCTTTTCTTTATACGAAATATATTTCAGTGATGTATTTATTTTATCATAGATTGTGTAAAAGTCACTCCTTTTTTGGTAATTTCTTCATTTTCGGAAGTATTTACACTTGGGACATTTATTGTCCCGCAGATTTTATTTACTTTGGACATATTTTGACCATCTGTGTATCGTCATATTGCACAATGCATCGTATGTCATTCTGTTCCAAATGTTTTGTAAGCCTTATCATAGCCGTATTTTGTATATACAACCATGTGCTTGCATGGTAAATAGCCATCATCGAAAAACAATAATCTGTTTTTGAAGCCAATGATGATTTCATGGCATAATACCAAAAAGACTGCGATACCACTCTGGTATCCGCAGTCTTTTTTGAATTTCAGATATTGTTTTTTCTATGAAAACACCATACATATGTTTATGATTGCTTGCTCTATTACATCAATTGATACAACTCAGGAAAGATTTCCACACTACGCTGTAAAATACCATGTAAATAGGCAATCAATATACCAAAATTGGTAATTGGTATATTTTGATCTGATGCACATTTGGTGCGATAACGCACTTCTCTTTCGTTCAGCATACAACCACCACAATGAATCACCAGTGCGTATGGTGTCAAATCCTCAGGAAACTGCATGCCGCTACAGGTTGCAATTTGAATATTTTTTCCGGTATACTTTCGGATCCAGTTTGGAATTTTTTCTGTACCAATATCTCCGCATTGACGATGGTGCGTACAGCCTTCTGCAATCAATATGGTATCACCATCTTTGAGTTGCTTTACAGCAGCAACACCTTGCACAGCGTCATACAAAAGACCTTTGTAACGTGCCATCAAAATAGAGAATGATGTCAATTTCATATTTTCAGGAATCGTTTTTGCAACAAAGTCAAAAACCTGACTATCAGTAATGACCAGAGCCGGCGGTGTACCAAGCTGATTGAGTGTTTGCTGTAATTCGTTATCTTTGACCACAATGGCAATGGCGCCGGTGTCCAATATATCTCGTATGGTTTGCTGCTGCGGCAATATCAATCGTCCTTTTGGTGCTGATTGATCGATAGGTACAACAAGTAGTACAAAATCCCCAGCCTGCAATTTATCGCCTATAATCCCCTTTTGCTTTGTACCCTTCCCTATGCTTGCAAGGCATTCCTTAAGTTCTTGAATCCCTTGCCGATGCAATGCACTTACATAGATTTCCTGCTTTTGCGGTTGCGGCACCTGTGTCAGCAAATCCGATTTATTATATACAATGATATATGGAATTTCTTTTGCTTGAAATAAGCGGATCAAATCCATATCCTGCTCTCTGGTTCTAAGGGTAGCATCCACCACCAAAACAGCAATATCCGTTCGGTTCAATATCTGTTTTGTTTTTTGTATCCGTTTTTCACCCAATACACCATCATCATCAAATCCGGGTGTATCAATAATTTGTACAGGTCCTAATGGCAAAAGCTCCATTGCTTTTGTTACAGGATCGGTTGTTGTTCCTCTGATCTCAGAAACCACAGCAAGCTCCTGTCCTGTTACAGCATTGACTACACTGGATTTTCCAGCATTACACATTCCAAAAAATGCGATGTGAGTACGCTCACCCAAAGGGGTATCATTCAATCCCATACTATGTATCCTCCTATGTTTACTGCAAGATCAAGTCATGGATATCTACTTCTTGTTCGATCATACCACTATCCAGCATAAATTCCATTGTGGACTGCATTGCAGCAATATCAGAATCACGCATAGTCATATCAAAATCATACAGAGGATACATGGCTTCTACTGCTGAGATGTCCAAATCCAAGGCTTTGGCAGCTTCCTGCAATACATCTGCTTTGTTTGTCTGCATATAATCCAGTGTGGCTTTATGTCCTTTCAAGAAACCTTCCACAATTTCTGGGTATTCATCATAGAATTTCTGTGTGGTTGCACATACAATGGTCGCTTCTACCAAATCTTTACCATTTGTCACAAGATGTGCATCACTTTGCTGGGTATTGTATGCTGCCGCTCCTGCCAATAATGCACAATCTACACGTTTTCCGGAAAGTGCTGCCATGGCATCCGGGATACTGGTATTCATAAATTGTACATCATCCAAAGTCATATTGGCAGTAGCCAGATAGGATACCAACATTTCATGTAAAATAGTGCCTTGTGGACCAGCAATTGTCTTTCCTCTCAAATCCTCCGGGGATTTGATGGAAGCATCATTGGAAAACAGACAAAACGCTTCGGGAGATCGGCTATACATGGAAATAATCTTAATGTCTGCACCATTTGCAGCAGAGAGAATCGCAGATGTAGCACCTACTGCATATAGGAACTGTATATCACCAGAAGCCAGCGCCTGTGTCTGGTCTGCACCAGATGTAATTTCGGAATACTTCACTGTTTCTATTCCGCTTTCCTGCATATTTTCATGGAAAAAGGAATGATTTCTCTCCACAATAGAGGGTACATTCAATGGAGAAGTTACATAGGTTACGGCAACCTCGTTGCGTGCCTTTTGATCGGCTGTGCCGCAGCCGGTCAGTGTCAAAAGTCCTGTCATTATACAAGTGGTTAATGCATAAGTCCATTTTTTCATTTCCTTCATTCTCCTTTTTTCATAGATATTTCATTTAATATTTTTATTTTATATGCTGCAATCTCCTCCGGTGTTGTATGCTTTGGCAGTGCAGAATATACCTTTTTCACATGCTGATCTTGTAGTATGACAATACGATCCCCTAAAACGAGTGCTTCATCAATACTGTGTGTGACAAATAAAATACCACAGCTTGTCTGCTTGTGAATATTTAACAACACTTGCTGCATTTTTTCTCTGGTAAAATAATCCAATGCTGCAAAAGGCTCATCCATCAGTAAAAATCGTGGATGAAGCGCCAATGCTCTTGCCAATGCACAGCGTTGCTGCATCCCGCCTGACAGCTGTTGTGGCAATGCTTGTGCAAAACCATCCAGCCCCGTCAATGTAATCAGATCTGCAATCTCTTTTTCATCAATTTCCTTTTTTTTCAGACCGAATGCGATGTTTTTCCATACCGTAAGCCATGGCATCAATCGGGATTCCTGAAATACAAATGCCGTTTTTGATTCAACCGGAAACAGAATTTCTCCTGCATCCGGTGTATCCAGCTTTCCGATCAGGCGCAAAAGTGTGGTTTTTCCACAGCCGCTACGTCCCAATAATACCGTAATACCATCTGCCGGAACACTGAGAGAACAATCATTGAGTACCGTATGCTTGTGTTCTTCCACAAAAAAGAATTTCCGTATGTGTTTCAATTCTATTGCATCAGTCATTTTTCACGCCTCCTACACATGTTTTCTGTATGAACATGGAAAACAACTTATCACTGATGCAACCAATCATACCAATGAGCAAAATACCAATGATCACTTGATCGGATCTGGACATTTGCTGTGCATATACAATGATATAGCCCAATCCACTTGCTGCTGCAAACATTTCCGCGCCAATCAGTGCACGCCAACAGTAGCCCAAACCAATACGCATACCAACCAAAATATCTTGTTTTGCATAAGGCAATATGATTTTTCCAAAAATGCGATATGCTGTAAATCCCATTGATTTTCCTACTTCAATCAATTTGATGTCACATCCGGCAAATCCCTGTTGTATATTCAAAAACATAGGGAAAAAGGATGCCAATACAATAACAATCAGCTTAGGTAGTTCTCCAATGCCAAACCATAGAATCAATAATGATATCAGAGAAAGAGGCGGAACATTGCGCATAAAATTATTCAGATGTCGAAAATATATTGCGCAGTGTGGCATATAGACAGCACATAGCGAAAAAACAAATGCCAAAGCAAATGAAACAACAAATCCTGTCAATACACGACGCAGGCTGACCAATATAGAAACTATGATTTTTCCGTCCCAAAACATATCCCAAAAGGTATTCCATACCTTCCATGGTGTTGGCAGCAAGTAAACATTCCAAATTTCCAGATACGATACCACATACCATAACAGAAGAAGGATTATAAAAATGTAATAGGGTTTGCATATATTATGGAGTTGCTTGAATGCAAACATATCAATCTCCTTTCCAATCCCCTCGATGGCAAGGCACATCATATCCATGTGCTTGTAATGTATGCTTTAACATAAGAATTTGCTCTCCTGCCTCTTCGCCAGAAATCGCTTTGTTATCATAAATCATATATTTTTTTCTTACCTCTTGTGGCGAAAGATTTGGCATAATGACATTTGCGCCAAATGCAATCCCTTTGATATGTCCATCGCTGCGTTTTGTCTTTAATGCTGTGGTTGCAGGCAGTAAAACATGGGGCAGCATCAGCCGCACAATAGACAAAAGCCGTAATGTCTGTTTCGCAGAGCCTGTATGTTCCATACGAAATGGTGTATCATGATGTGGCAGAAAAGGACCAATGCCAACCATATGTGGTTGTAGGCTTTGTATATACCGTAAGTCCTCTAATAATAGTTCTGGCGTTTGTTTTGGAGAACCGACCATCATACCACAGCCCACCTGATAACCAATTTCTTTCAAATCCTGTAAGCACTGCATTCTGACCTTCCACTGCATATCACGGGGATGCAAAATACCATAGTAGCTTTCATTCGCTGTTTCGTGACGCAGCAAATAACGATTGGCTCCTGCATCAAAATAGGATTGATACTCGCTTTTTGATTTCTCTCCAATCGAAAGCGTGATGGCACAATCCGGATATTTTTTATGGATGGCTGAAATAATATCCACCATACGCGCTTCTGTAAACCAAGGGTCTTCTCCACCTTGCAATACAAATGTACGAAAGCCTGCTGCATAGCCCATATGGCAGCAAGAGAGGATTTCTTCCTTTGTTAAGCGATACCGATATGCATGTGCGTTGCTTCGTCGAATACCGCAATAAAGGCAATCGTTTTTACAGTAGTTTGTAAACTCAATCAGCCCACGGATATAAATATGGTTGCCATAGCTGCGTTCCCTTACCTGCGTTGCACAAACGGACAGATACTGCTCAATTTCTCTGTTTTCCGTTTGAATCAGCTGCAACAACTCTTGATCTGATGCATCTTGTGTCCGCATCAATTTCTGAATAATGTTTCTCATACTTCATCCTGAAATATAAAATTGGAGTATGCAGTTTTTACAGCAATACCGGAAATCTGCCCCAACTTTCCGGATAATGTGCTGATGGCATCCTGTGGCGCATCTATGGCAATGCTGATGATATTGATTTTTCTTTGTCTATAGGGAATCCCCATACGACCAATGATATAGTCTGCATATTCATGTAAAAGCTGATTGACATTTCGTACAGCATCATGATCTTCTACAATTATGCTGATGACTGCGACTCTTGTTTCCATAATCATATACCTCCATAAAAAAACTGCATCGTAAAAGATGCAGTATCAAAAAAATACCCTTTATCGTAGGGCTATCCTGATCGATATACTGTATCTTTCACCACAATCTGTGGCAGCAACTCAAAGATGGCGTTTCTTTGTATATAACCACAAATTTCAGTGTGAGATTACAGACACATTATATTTTGTATTTCATCTGATGTCAATATAAAAAATAGGAGAAAAATACCATTTCTGCAATGCAACCATCTGTTTTTGCAATGTACGGATTTGTGATAGAAGGACGGGCTGCAATACATGGCATGAAGCTGTTATTGGTATATGCATTCTTTACTGTGTGCGGTACTATCGTTGGTACAAAATAGGGAATCTGAGGAATGTTGTATTGTAGCCTTGACGCAGAAAAATTTGGTAATGAACAGAATTTTTTCTTATGGTTTCTGATTTCCGTGAATATTTTTGTTAAATTGTAAACCGATTCATTAATATATTGTTGACAATTGTAGCAATCAGTGATACACTGCTATCAACAATCATATATCAGAGGAGGTTTTTTTCTATGTCTACACCCCAAGTTCATACCACATATACAAAAAAAAGCACTGCCTACCTGTTATCCTTTTGCGCACTGATGACAGCAGTTACTTGTATATTGGCACCCCTGTCTATTCCAATTGGTCCAGTACCCCTTTCATTGACCAATTTTGTGATTTATCTTTCTCTCTATTTGCTTGGTTGGAAGCTGGCAACGGTGAGCTATTTGATCTATCTTTTGATTGGTCTGATTGGACTACCCGTGTTTTCCGGTTTTACGGGCGGAATTGGAAAACTCTTAGGTCCTACCGGAGGATATATCATTGGTTTTATTCCTATGGCGATACTCGCTGGCATTGCTGTTGAAAAATATAAGAACCGCTTTGTGCAATTTCTTGCTTTGGTACTTGGTACCATCATTTGTTATACGTTAGGTACAGCATGGTTTTGTATCGAAGCACAATCCCATTTATCAGCAGCATTGGGGCTTTGTGTATTTCCATTCATTCCCGGAGATTTATGTAAAATCATTCTTGCAATGCTCATAGGACCAATCATTCGCAAGAGATTGCAGCTAGCAGGAATACGATAAACAAAAAATATCCAAATTACCAAAACAGAAAAAATGATTTGGTAATTTGGATATAAAATATCTATTTTTTCTCCAAGAAACAGCCTTGCTCATGCCCATAGACCATGCCAACGGCTTGCATATATGCATAAATGATGGTTGTACCAACAAATTTCATGCCACGTTTTTTGAGGTCATTTGAAATCAAATCTGATCGTGGAGAACTGGTACAATCTTTTTCATATATAACATGCCCTTGTGTCCAGCTCCAAAAATACTTGGAAAAGCTGCCATATTCTTTTTGTATTTTGAGAAATATCTCTGCATTTGTAATGGTGGCATTTATTTTTCTGCGATTGCGGATAATTGCCTTATTTTGCATAAGGCTTTCGATTTTTTTTGTGTCATACTGGCAGATGGCTTCCGCATCAAATTGTGAAAATGCTGCTCGAAATGCCTCTCTTTTGTTTAAAATACATTCCCATGATAAACCAGCTTGAAAAGATTCCAATATCAGCATCTCAAAAAGCTTTTTGTCAGTATAAACCGGAATCCCCCATTCTGTATCATGATACCGTATGTAGTTCTCATTATTTGGATTTGCCCATTTGCATCGACAACGATGATCTTTCCATTGCATAGCTTCTAAACCCTTCTATCATGTGCGCTCGATGGATAAAGGTGTATACTTCTTCTTCCTATACCAGATCTGAAGCAATTTATATCCTATTATTTGAGATCTTCCATTTCTGCTTCAATTTCGAACAGCTCCTTACCTTGCATTACCCAACCACCAGATTTTTCAAACATACCGGTGATACGCAATGTAAGTGGTACAGAATCATTTTGCTCTATAGAGGAATCCCTTGTGGCTACCTTTAAGCGAAGCATGTACTCATTGTCTTCTTCCTGATACTTCATATCTTCCAGAATATACCGAATGGTATCTTCTGGTGTACCATTCACTTCTGCAATGGTAGGTTGCAATACACCTGTATCATCGCCTTTTTTCATTTCAATGGCAATGTTTTGTATATTGGTTTGCATCACTTCACCACCCTGCTGATAGCTTAAAATGCCCAAATAATATTTCCATTCGCTTGCGTTCCTTGTAGAAACATCAGCAGTATCTGCATAAAGATATGGAATATAACAATACGTTTCTTTTTTGCCAATGAGTTTCTTATGTTGATATTGGTATACATCTCCCCAGAAAAAGGAATTGCTATCTTCATACAATTCACTGTGTTTTTCTTCTACTTCTGATATCCGATCCTGTAATTCCTGATATTCGGTGGTTGTTTTATCCATATCCTCTATTGCGTAATGATCTGCTTTTACAAAACCAAATGTTAGACCATATCCCAAAAAAACCAATGCCAGAACCCCAATAAAAATTAATAATTTTTTCATAAATCCTCCAATCATCAATGATAGCATACAAATTTCCATATCTGCTGGATATAGACAATCATAGAAACAAGCAAATATACAAAATATTTGCATTTCCATCATTGTATCAAAATTATACCATAGAAAATAGTATCTGTATATCATCTATACCATAGTTTCTATGTGATTGTGCAAGGATATTCATTTTCAAACAGCTCTTTTCTGAAAAAGTAGGGTGGTCGTATGAAAAATAGAAATGAGGTAATGGTGTATCATAGATGATTGTCTCATAGTATAATCAAAAATAGCATATTTTCTTATTGTATATTTACTGCATCCATTTTCCGTCCATCAAATCTTTTGCATCTCTTGTCAACGGGAAAATATCACTCTGATCAATATATTCTAAAGAGAATTTACGGTTTAAGGCTGCAAAATGCTGCAATCCAAATGCAATGCGATTCAAATAGGAATAAACACCAATCATACCTGTAGAAAAATCATTGGCTTTTTCTCCATAAATATTTCTAATTTCACGTAAATCAGGGAATAATTCATCCACTGTAGAACCAAAGCGCTGAAGTTCTACAGGAATCTGCCCTGCTGCAATCAATTCGCCAACCTTTTTTGCACTCATCGCTGCTGCCATAGATGCACGGCATAGACCAATGGCTTTGACATAAGGGGCGCCCAATGCCAATGCCTTATATACTTGATCTTCCATGGTGAAACCACCTGTCAATGCAATATGAGGCAAAGGAATCCCTTCTTTTTCCAGTCTTGCCATAATATCTGTCAAATAGCTTTCCAGACAAACGGTAGGCAAGCCCCATTCGTTCATCATCTTGCAAGGACTGTAACCGGAACCGCCACCTGCACCATCAAAGGTTACCATATCCACCTTTGCCATAGAAGCAATACGCAGAACATGTTCCAAATCTGCATAATCATAACCTGCCATCTTGAAGTACACATTTTTCATGCCCATAGTACGCAGTTCTTCAATACGTCGGCATAGATAGTTTTCATCCCACATAGGAAGTCTGCCATAAGACCGAAAATTTTCGCCAAGACCAGCCTCATACCGCTTTTGTACTTCTGGATCGGATGGATCTGGAAGTACAAGAAGCCCTTGCTCTTGAGCCTTACAAGCAGCCTCTAAGGATGCAAGACGATTCACCGGCTGTGTACCCTTTGCAGATTGACCAAACTTAAATTCAATAGCTTCACATCCACATTCTTGGATGGCATATTCTGGAACACCTATGCGATCGTCATCCACATTTACCTGTAAAATAATTTGTCCATAACCACGATAATATTTTCGGAAGGCGTCCAAAAATTCTCCGAGCTTAGGACAGTGTACCACTTTTCCATTTTCCAATCGCAATGTAGGATCTTTCGTTACTGCACCTTCGCCAATAACAGTAAGTACGCCTGCTATTGCGGCGCCGCCAAAGTAGTCCTGCCAATTGAGTTTGATCAGTGCCGGTAAAATAATGGGTAATTTTAATTTCACGGGATGTATGGTTCCGATTTCTGTTTCCAAATGCACATCATAAATGGTTGCTTGATCAGAATCTGCCTTTGCACCTTTGGCGCCAAATACCCGTCCATTGATATTGAAATGAGAATAATCAATCGGATAATTTTTTTCTGAAGCTACTTGATTTTCTCCTGTCGTAGTAGGATAAACTGCATCTGCGCCTCTGATTGCCGAAATTCCAATTTCACATGTTCCGATACAATCTGCAGTACACATGGAACACATGCCCGAAAACGTGCAGGGATGCGCAGGATCTCTTAATTTTGTACGATTAAAAGCGGAACCTAATAATGGACTATATGACATAATAAAAACCTCCTTCTGACAAAATATTCTCCAATATATATAATATCAATATCCATATTATAACACTTTTTCATAATTTTGTCATTCAATTGTTGTGTATACATATTTTTTTGTAAAAAATATATATGATATATCACCTTATTTTTTGCTTATATTTGATCTTCATTCCGTTATGATTAATATATCTGGGTGGTATGTATGATGTATCTTTCTGGTATATTTCATGTGATTTGGTATCAAAAAAGATGAAGCAGATATGGAAAAAATATTGATGGCAATCAATCATAGTTCGTATCATAAAGCATTTTTATCTGAATGATTCTGTATCGTCATTGTATACGTTGTAATTTAGAAGTTGAATGAATTTCCCAAAAAACGTATAATGAAAATAATAGTGAATATATGGGATGTGATTGTATGCTAAAAATTGCAATTTGTGATGATGAAAAGATCTTTTGTGATATTTTAGATGAGAAAATAACAAAAGTACTAAATTGTATGGAAGAAACTTTTGTATTAAAAGTATATACCAATACAGAGGATTTACGCAAATCAGAGCTTCCTTTTGATGTCATTTTTCTAGATATCAAAATGCCGAACCAAACCGGCTTACAGTTTGCACAGGAAATGCGATGCAAAGGAAATGAAAGTTCCGTTATATTTATTTCTGCTTTTCCTGAATTTGTATTTGATGCCTTTCCTCTGGGAGCAGAAGATTTCTTATGCAAGCCCATTGATGAAACAAAACTGCATGCTGTATTGCTGCGAATGATAGAGAAAAAAAGAACCCTTGACACAAATACATTATGGATACAAACAAATCAATGGTGCAAATCCATCAAACTACAATCCATTTTTTATTGCGAGGTAATCAATCGTATCATATATATACATACCAAACATGAAGTCCTCCATTATTATGGTAAAATGGAAGATTTGTCGAATCATTTGGATGATCGATTTTATCGATGCCACCGTAGCTATTTTGTCAATCTGGATTTTGTTATGACTTATGCAAACGGAGAAATTATACTGGAAAATCTCGAACATATCCCTGTTTCTCGTTTAAGACAAAAGGAATTTATGCAATATATGCTGCAATATATGAAGAGGAGAAATTATAAATAATGTATGCTTTTTTATGTGATTTTGGTGGAAATACAGTACGTTTTTTAACGTTACTTTATTTTTCCTCACGTTTGAACAATCAAACTTTTCATACAGGAATTGCTTTGATATGGATTGTTCCGTGGCTGTTACTGCAACATCTGTTTTCATCGCATCTTTTTGTGTGTATTTTCGGATTTTTATATTTATTTCTTTATGGAATTGTGAAATCTAAATTGACATGGAAATATGCAGCATGGATTTCTGTACTATTCCTTTCTGTTACTTTTTGGGCAAACGGAATAATCGAAACAATTGGATTTTGGGTTGCAAAGGAAATCGGATCAAAATATATTTGGATATTACAAGTTCTTGATTTTATCATTATGATTCTTTCTTGTGGATTGCTCTATCTTTTTTTATTGGGTATATCAAAACTATTTCATTACAATTTGCAATGTATACATCAAAAAATCTTTCTTGTTTTGATTTTTCCTTTTTTATTTATACTGCTGTCTGAACAATTCCTTTCTTCTGCCATTTATGGGGACACCATTATTTGGTCATACACTGGTGGATTGATGTATCCTCAAATACAGACAGTTCCTATGTTGACAATAAAGATATTAGCTGGAATGACAGTGCTTTCTATACTTCTGCTTTTGTGCCGACTCGAAAAAAATATTTTTACTGAAACAGATAATAAATTTTTGGCACATCAAATTTTGAATCAAAGCGTGTATATACAAGAAATAAAAAGTCGAGAAAAACAATTTTGTTCTTTACAGCATGACATCAAAAATCATTTTTTGTTGTTACAAGAATTGCTTTATCATCAGAAATTTCAGGAGGCAACCAACTATCTAGCTGATTTAGAGAAAATTTCTCATACCATTGACTATCCTGTACAAACCGGCAATGCAATTGTTGATATTCTCTTAAAAAACAAGCTTGCTCTCGCCAATCAAAACGGAATTACAATTCAGTGTCATTTGATCGTTCCTGCAATTTCTACCATAACTGATATGGAATGGTGTATTATTTTAGGCAATGCGATTGACAATGTCTGTCAGGCAATAGAAACTGTTTCAAAGGACAGGCGGTATCTTCATATCATCGGAACACAAAAAGGTAATTTTCTATATCTTCATATAGAAAACGCATGTTCAGAATCCTTGACAACCATTGTGGAAGGGGTAGGACTTTCTAATATTCGTACCGTTGTCACAAAGCATAAGGGAACATTGGATATTGATATAGATTCCGGAAAATTTTCATTAGATATTTTACTGCTCATTTCACAACAATAAAAAGACATTTCATGTCAATCCTCTTGTTTTATAGAATATGGTATGTATACTAAAAAATAGGAGGTGGTTTTATGCATATTTCAGGAATTGGTACAAATCCGATTGGTACAAATCCGAATATTGATAACCAAAAACCAAATGCACAGTCAAGCAATTTGGATATGAAAATTCAGGCATTGGAACAAGATCTTCAGAAACTGAATGCCGAAAAACAAAAAGCAATACAAAATAAAGATACAGAACAGGCGAAAAAGATCGAAAAGAGGATGCGGGAAATCGAAAAACAAATTCAGGAACTGCAAAAAAGAAAAGAAAAAGCCACAGAAACCGTGTCCGCAAATAAGTCCACAACAAAGAATACATCTCTTTCTGATGGCATGCATATTGATGAATTTGCATAGTTTGTTTCCCATCATATTGCATGAGCATAGATGTGAGTATAAAAATCATGTGCCTGACCTCAAACACAATGACTCCATATCAGCAAAATATTGAGTGTGTGATTTTTTTTGCAGACGAAGATTTGGAAGGTTCTTCTAGAATAACATAAAAGTCTTGGAAGAACCTTTTATTATGGTAAGACAAAAGAACTCGTTACACAGAGCATGACCGAAAAACAATATATGGTGGATCAGCTTCTGAAGAAATTCATAGAAGATCTTATTTGCAGACTTTTCTTCATAGTCTCCTGTATTCCCACTTCAGACATATCTTTGTGCAACTGTTATACATAAAATAAGGGTGAAATATCCTATATTTCAAGAATTTCACCCATCATGATTCTATAAGAATTCTATTTATGGCTTTTCTTCAAAGCCTCGTATTCAATCACTCCAACCCCACTTTTCTTTCTGCATCATATTGACAATTTCAATAAAAGTATCTTCCATATAGGAAAGATCTTGCATTTTTGACAGGTTTGCAATGATCACTTCATACAGTTCTGAATCCCTGAAATCATCCAGTTCAACAATCGTTACTTCAAAAAAGTCGTATATCAAATCAACCAGCTTTTGCTTATTTATTCCGAGTCCTCGTGTGAGCTTATCTGCTACCGTTTGCTCTGTAATCATGAGCCTTCCAGCAATATTTTTTATCGCAATATTTACCAATTTTTTATACTCCGAAACAGAATATATGCTGCTTTCATTTTGAAGTAAAGATGCTATTTCTTTCAAAACCAGTGCAATTTGAATTGCTTTCTCTGTTGTTCCACTTGATAAAATGATTGGGGAGTCAGGTAATTCATCAAAAATATAGTGCTGTGGCATCAGTTTCATTTCTAGATCTCCATCGTCATAAACAGTTAAACGATAGACAGCTTTAATGACTTTCATTTTTCCTTCCTCCTTAAAATGATATGGTTAAATGTCATATTCCATTTTGAAAAACTTTTTCACATCTGATATGGTAATCTTATAATCACCGTCGCCTGCTGGAGATTTCCCTTCCAGAAGCTTCCAAATTTGTTGCGATGTGAATAAGAAGCTTCCTTTGTTATGATCCAGCTTCACTTGATATTCCTCCGGTTCTGCTTGCAGCTGTTTCAGACGATTTTCAGTCAACCCCCAAAACGCTGGTTCGATTCTGGAACATTTTTCATAAAGATTGATTTTTTTGACGTTCTTTCCTAATGACATAATGCATCCTCATAAATTCAAGTTAATACTTTAAGTTTTTACTTCATATGCGTTTTATATTATATTCTAATATTTTTGTCAAGTGTATTTGAAAAATATATGGTTCCCATTTATAGGATTACACTAGATATACCACAAAACAAAAAACAGAGTCCCTATCTTTATGTCTATCATGTGTTTATATAAAAACACAAACAAAAAGAAAGGAACTCTGTTATAACTTCTGTAACACACAATATGAGATTTTTCCTATCTCTCAATCTGTGCCTATGTGGGGATACAACAGTCTATTTTTTCACAATATATGCTATATTTTGAAATACGACATCTATATTTTATGAAGATTTTTTTCTGAAAATTTATTTTATTGCTTGGTATCAATATCTTCAAACATTTCGGTATCCTTGAAACAAAATGTATTGCCTGTATCATCCTCATCAATCAATTTATTTAAGCTTGCCTCTGTTTCCTTCATATGGTGTAGCATTTCTTCCTTAGCTTTTTCCACATCTCCTTCTCGTAATGCTTTGCAGATAATCGTATGACTTTCAATATAATAAAGGTTTGTTTCATAACAAATTGCCAATTGTTCTCGATACTGCTGTACAGAGTCACCTAAAAGACGTAAAGAAGAAATCAACAATGGATTTTTTGTCATTTCTGCAATTGCTGCATGAAATCTAGCCCCCCATTGCATCCAATTTCTTTTTGCCTCTACAGCTTTCACATATTCTCTACAAATTTCCTCAAGTTCTTCAAATTCTTTTTCTGTTCCTCTCTGCGCAGCCAACTCAATTGCCAAAACCTCAAGAGGTGTACGAATTTCCATAATTTCTTTGATGGTAGCACGTGCTTTTATTTTTAATATACCATCCTGACCAATAAACGTATCCATGGCTTTTGGTTGTAAAAAAGTTCCCTTTCCGGGAATAGACAAAATCACCCCATTCATACTTAATGCTTTCATTGCCTCACGAATACTGGTACGACTTACTTGAAAAAATTCCGAAAATTCACTTTCTGTTGGAATTTGTTCTCCAGGCTTCATATTTTTATCCTTGATATAATTTAAGATTGATTCTACTACCTGTTCTGATAAAGATTGTCGTCTAATTGCTTTCAAAGCGATTCCTCCTTATTTTTCTGTCTGTATTTACAAAAGTATCCTAATACATAAAAATATGATATCATTTTTATTTGCGATAAATTTTAAAATCATAAATAATGGGTATATATGAACATCTGTGGAAAAATTCATATTTTTCACACCACCAAAAGATCCTCATATTATGATTTTGATATAGCAAATAATAATATCCACATTTTAGAAAAATCTGGTAACAATTATATCATATGATATGATTATGTGATACAATTAGGATCATATTATATTATATCATATAATATGATTACATGACATTATATTTTGTATTTTAAAGAAATAAGAACTTTGGTTTGATCGTTTGTATATGATTTTGTAGCTACTTTATCTTTTTTCGTATTGCTTTTGCAGTTTGTGTACAAGCAAGCCCTCCACTCGTAGCACATTTTAATTCCTGTGGAAGTCTTTTCTCTACATCCACCAATGCATCAATCACTTCATCAGGCGGGATAAAACTTCGAATGCCTGCCATTGCCATATCTGCTGAAATAAATGCATTGGCTGTTCCTATGGCATTTCTTTTAATACAAGGTATTTCAATGGGACCTGCAATTGGATCACAAACCAAACCCAAAAGATTTTTCAAACAAATGGCCATTGCCTGAACAATCTGTTCAGCATCATCTGTGAAAAGACTTACCAAACCTGCCGCTGTAATGGCAGCAGATACGCCCACTTCTGCTTGGCATCCACCAACAGAGCCTGAAAAAGATACCTGTCGATGTGACATGATCACACCGATCAAACCACTTACAAAAAGTGCCTTAACCATTTCTTCATCAGAAAATCCGTATTTTTTCTGAACAGTAATAAAACATCCTGGTACAATTCCGGAGGAACCAGCTGTTGGCGCTGCAACAATCGTCCCCATAGATGCATTGTATTCCATAATTTCAAGCGCAATAGACACTGCCATAGGTATGGTTTTTCCTGAAATCGTCTTTCCTTTTTCCACTGCATTTCTTAGTGCTTTTCCATCTGTTCCAGAAGCAAGGCCATATAATAAACGGTGTGGTTTCTTTGCAGCCTCTGTGGCAGACTCCTTCATTTTTTGATATAACAAAGACATCTGCCTATACACAACTTCCTTTGAAAATCCGCTTCTTTCCATTTCATAACACATGGCAATGTCACCAAACGCAATTTTCTGTTCTTTGCTTTTTTTGCATATTTCTGCACAACTATCATAAGTTTGTTCCAAAATGGTACTACCATAAGAAAGAACTGGTGGAATCAATCGAATTGTATGAATTTCTTTTTCTTTTTGTATTTGTTGTAAGATTTCTTTTGAAGGTTCATGAAGCATACTAATACAAGTAATAAATTTTGTTTTTGTTTTTCCATATTGTATCAAAAATCCTTCCATATGCAACACCAGTTCTTTTTTGCTCCATATGAGAATATGCCATTGTTCGGGTACCAATTTCATAAAAACATCATCTATTTTATGGATGACGATACTGCCACCTCCTATAGATGTTCCCATCAGTGACACATTGCGCCCACTTTTGCACTCCATCTCCAACCACACGGTATTTTGTGGATACATATTTTTTGGTAAGAAACCAATTTGTATATCAATCCCTTTTTGTTTTGCCAATACAATAGAATCTTTTATTCTAACATCGTCCTCGCTCATCCCAAGTATGCCTCCAATGAAAGCTACATCCGAACGATGTCCACGATATGTATTGCGTAACATAGGGCTAAAACGAATATAAATCTTTTTCAATTCTTCCCCTGCAATGTGATATGCCATTTTTCCAATTCGAGCCATTCCAGCTGTATGAGAACTAGATGGCCCTAACATAACTGGACCAATGATTTCAAAAATGCTTGTACTCATTTTTTTCCTCCCTTTATAGATCTTATTTTTTGTAATCATATCTTCAAGTTCTTCTTTGATTTTGATATTATTTTGTAACTCTCTAAAAGCATCATATTTTCTGTAGATACAAAGATAGGAAAGCGATTTACAGCTTTCCTATCTTTTTCAATAAAATCATATATTTATTAACTGCTGATACTTTGAAAGTTATTGCATACTCTCTGTGACAGCTTTAAAGTTTTCAACACCATATTCCTCTTCAATGACCGGCCATACTGCCTCACGGACAACGTCTGCAAACAATTGTAACTGTTCATCTGTATATTCTACAATAATGGTACCACTGTCTTTTAACTTCTGTTCGTATTCTGCAGTTTCTGCTTCTGCTTCATTCCAGCGTTTTTCCTGCATATGCTGAGCTGCTGTTTGGATTGCTTCTCGTTGCTGGTCTGTTAGGCTATTCCATTTATCTGTATTGATATACATATACCATTGTTCAAAGTGGTCATTGATTGGCAAATAATATTTTACCAAACCAGATAAGTTGCCATAATACATTTCCGCTCCAGCACCAATGGCACCATCACAAACACCTGTTTGAATGGATGTATACATATCAGAAGCAGGGATTGGTGTTGCAAGATATCCTAATGTTGTTGCAGTTTTTTCGAAAGTAGTCATAGACGGAACACGAATTTTAATTCCTGATTTTGCATGAGGATTTGTGGGATCTACGGGTTCTTTGTTTAATGCAATCCCGCCGAAATACAAAGGATATGACGCTAAGTATGTCATATTATAATCTGCCAGTTTTTCCTTATAAATTTTGATCATGGGACTTTCTGGACCAAATACCAGTTTTGCTTCATCCCAATTACTGCAAAGATATGCGGAATTTGACATGGCAAACACTTTGTCCATGTTACTTCCCAAACTAGCCATTTGCATATCTACATCACCAATGCTTACTCTTTCCTGCACGGTTGTAAAATCACCCAACTGACTTGCAGGATAAATATCAAACTGAATGGTTCCGTTAGAAAGCTCCGTTGCCTCTTTTGCGAAGTCTTTAATTGCAATATCTGCTGAAGATTCTTCTGGTCTGATATGTGCCAAAGATAGTATTACGGTTTCTCCTTCAGCTGAAGTGTTCGTATCATCGCTACCACAACCAGCAAGGGCAGCAAGCATTGTTGAAGCAAGAAGAAGTGCTAAAAATTTTTTCATAGTATATCCCTCCGTCCGAAATATCATTTTTATTCTCCTGTAATATCAAACTCTGTTCCCATTCCTTTACGCACTGCTTTTTGATAGAAATCGTCTGCAATGGCAATATCCATTGCACCCGTCCCGAGAGGAACACAGACGATCCGTTTGTTTTCAATGTCGGACAATGTAGCAGTACCATTTACCAATTCACCAATGGTTGTTGTAATATGCTCTGCTCCAATCTTGCCTTGCTCATGTAATTCCTTTAACGCTCCTCTATGCAATGCCTGCTGTATATGATCTACAATTATAAAATCTGCCTGAATAATCGCTTCGTTCTCCATTTTGGCTGTAGCCCCTAGCGGAAATACTACCGTTCCTGGGTCTATCCATTCTTCCTGAATCAAACCTCCACCTCCTTTCCATGTTTTGGAAGCAATAACAGCATCTCCACAGCATGCCTGCTTTGGGTGATTGCAAAGAATAATTTTACCATTGACAATATCTTGTATTTCCTGTTGAAATTTTTGGGATAGCGTAAAGTCGTCATCATAAACTCGTAATTCTTGAATTTCAAAACATTTTGCAACCGATTGTATCTGAATTTTTGCTGAAGCATCTGCTCCATAAAGTCCAATTTGAATCTGCTTTTTCTTTGGAAAAATGTATTTGAGTGCAATCGCAGTTTGCGCACCGGTACGTAGTTCTGTGATATAAGCACCATCCATCACCGCAAGAAATTTTCCCAATTTGGGATCTGCCAAAACAATAATTCCACAAAGAAAAGGAAGGCCTGCTTTTTTTCGCTCACCTGCAATACCACCTACCCATTTGATTCCGGCAATATCCTGTGTACCAATATAAGCAGGCATTGCATTGAAAAATCCTTCATATGGGGGATAAGGTGCAGTTTCACCCAAATCCAGGGTTACTTTTGCAGGATTGATTACAGTACCATCTGCCAATCCGGCAAAAGTTTTTTCCACACTTTGTAAAACATCATCCAAAGTTACCAGTTTTTTTACCTCATCAATTGTAAATAATTTTGTCACCTAAATTCACCTATCTTCTTTACCAATTTATATTTTTTCTTAATACAAGCTGAGTCACTTTTAAGCTAAATGGAATAATCTTGGTAAGAACATAGACAAATCAGGCCAAAAAGATGTCAGCAAAACAACTGGGACATAGCCAAACAGCAATAGTTTCATCGTAGGTTTTAGAATATCCTTAAATTCACATTGACCAATGCGCATGCCCAAATATAAAATACTGGCATAAGGAGGTGTTACACCACCCATTGCAAGATTGACTCCCATAATTGCCGCAAAATGAATAGGAGACAATCCAAGTTCTCTTACCAAAGGTAACAAAAGAGGTGCACAAAGCAACATACCTGTAGAGTCATTGACAATCATGCCAACCACGAATAGAAAAACATTCATTAAAATCAAAATAATGGTTTTATTTGTTGTCAGGCTAAAAATAATTTTAATCAATGCCTGCGGAACTTGAAGCATGACAAATGTTTGGCTCAACATAAGACAAAATACAACCATAACCATGATAGAACCAATAGAACAAATAGAATCCATTGTCATTGTTTTGAGGTCTTTCCATTTCATTGCCCGATAAATGAAAAGACCTACCGGAATGCTGTATAAAGCAGCAACAGCTGCTGCTTCTGTTGCAGTAAATATACCACCATAAATACCACCGAGAATGATGATAGGCATCATCAGTGCAGGAATTGCAGATATGGTTCTTTTCGTTGTCATATGAACTTTCTCTTTTAATTGCATGGGGGGCATGAGTGTCAAATCAAATTTTCTGCATTCACGTAAATTGATAATACAAAATAGTAGCATAACCAAAACACCTGGTCCTACTGTAGATAGGAAACATGCCGGAATAGAAGTTTCTGTGATCCACCCATAAATAATCATAATTGCACTCGGTGGAATCAATAGACCAAGTACAGAGGATACAGTTACCAATGCTGTTGCAAAACCTCTGGAATATCCTTGTTCTACCATGCGAGGAATCATAATGGGTCCTGTTGCCGCAACACCTGTGAATCCGCTACCTGAAATCGCACCAATGATTGCACATGTAACAACACTGATAATTCCAAGACCGCCTTTGATTCTTCCAATAAATGCGTCACATAAATCCAATAGCTTTTTGGCAACACCACTTCCGCCCATATACGTTCCAGCCAAAATAAATAAAGGACTTGCCAAAAGCACGGTACCCACTGACTGTGAATATGCCCACAGCATCATACTTTTCATTGATACACCACCAAAAATACTCATAAACAGCAATGCACCACCAAAACAATATGGTAAAGGAACACTCATCATCAAAAGCACAATCAACAAAATAACATCTAGTCCTACAACAGCCAATGCACTCATTTTCTTTCCCCTCCTTTCAAGAATTTGAGCAAATCTCTGATGTTATCCAACAGTTCTACAAGAGTAAAAAACATCATAAATATTAGCCCAATGAACATAGAGCTTTCACCAATAAACATTGGAATATGCAAAATATCACTCGTTTTCCAAAGGTTAAAAGAATATTTAAAAAACCAGAAAGCCCAATATGTAAGCCATGCGCAAATGACAATAGATAAAATGCCTTTTATGCAATTAAATATTTTCATGGATTTTTCTTTTTTGATATATAATGTTAATATCCCACATTCTATATGGCTGCGTTTTTCTGATGCAACAGCACCTCCCATCATATATAGCCAAATGATGAAAAATGTCATCAATTCTTCAACACCCATCAGAGGGATTTTCAAAATGTACCTTAAAATAACCTGATATACAATAATCAGAGGAAGTGCAATTGCACAAATATATCCAATGATTCTTTGTATCACAACCATTACACGATAGATACCTTTTAAAACTGGTGTTTTTATGCTCTCATAATATTCCATTTTGTCCTCCTTCCTCAGTAGTAACATTGTAAATATGTTAGAGAAATTCTGTCTTAATCAGAGCATGTTTCCAATGCCTGCTGTTTTTCAAATAATGCCTTGCACAAAGATAAATCCGAACCTGCCATACCTTTTTGTGCAAACGCTCCCATAAAGTTTAAGGACATGTCTGCATTACTGCCAATAACACCTTCATTCAAAGGTGTTGCTGCTCCATCCATTGCAAGCAATGCACTTTCAATGGCGATGCCAGATGCAGAAGCTAACTTCAAAGCACATGCAAGTCTTGCACCATCACAAACAACACCAAAAATATTGACAATGGTATTATTTATTGCTGTATCAATTTCAGCAAGTCCTCCACCTAAAAGCATCACTGCGCCAGCGGCAATACCTTGAGAGGCTGCTGTTACACAAGCACAC
Source organism: Anaerotignum sp. (assembly GCA_020024455.1). Lineage (GTDB taxonomy): Bacteria > Bacillota > Clostridia > Lachnospirales > Anaerotignaceae > Anaerotignum. The sequence goes on from JAHHTU010000003.1 coordinate 60,401, forward strand.
ATTGATGATACACGACCAATACGATTTTTTACACAGATGGTCATAAGCAGACTCATTGCCAAAGCCCGAAGCAATTGTTCTTCTGTATTTTTTCTGTCCTCTGCCATACTAATGAGTGGAAGTGTTGCGGTAATACCGACATTTCCGCTGGTTGCACAGCTCATTGCAGGTAAAGAATAGCCAATCATTCTGGCTTCAGATCCGGCTGCTGTAAGCGCTTTTGCTTTGGTGATCATATTGTCTTTTCCATATTGCATCATAGAAACACCAAAACCCGCTCCCTTTGCCTTACCTGATAAACATGCTTCTGCCAATGCCTTATTCATGGTAATTGCTTCACGAATAAATTCCAAATTTTCTATCGGAATATGAACAGCTAAATCATATAAATCTTTAATTTTGTAGTGCGCCATGGCATCTTTCGTTTCATTCACAGATGTAACACGATCAAAAGGAATATCAACCTGTTTTACACCATTTGCTTCCCGATATACGAGGTTGGTATGTGTTTTGACAACAATTGCTCGTCCAACACCTTTATCTGTCGTAACAACACAATCCATATACAATCCTAAGATATCTGTTTCTAAATCTGGGATTACGATAACATTCCCAGATTTTGAAAAAGCATAGGCTTCCTTTTCATCTAATTCTGTTACTTTATGTAAAACATTTAATCCAGCCTTGGCATCTCCCGCCAGAGCCCCCAAAGCAGCTGCCATTTTCAGTCCTACAACGTTGGTTCCTGGAATTCCTACATCGCTATTTTTGGTACCAATATGACGATCCACTTTGATTTCTATTTTAGAAACCTTACCTCCAATTGCCTCTGCAGCCTCCGCAGCCACATAAGAAACAGCCGTTGGACCTGTACATCCTAAAGCAGGAGCAACTTCCTTTCTTAAAATCGCATAGAGTTCTTTGTATCTCTCTTCCATGATATTGCACCTCCAATTATTAAAATGTATGACATTATGATATTATGATTATATTATTTTATAACGAAGTTGTCAATATATGCAATATCATTTCTTATTTTTCTATGATATATTGTATAATTTGTCTAATCATTTTCTGAAACTCTTTTTGTATACAAACAAATATTTTATTTTGTCCTTTGCAGATAGCACTTTATTAGTGGATATGGATAAACATGAATATATTCTAGCACTTTAAAATATCCAAAAGCTTTGTTTTTTTATCAAAGAATCAAGCGATTGAAGCAATATGATCAACAAAGAACCACTAACATGTATCATCAAAATTACAATAAACAATAGATACTGGTTGGAGGGTGTGAGCCTTGTCAATATTGATCAAAAAATATAGGGAAAGATTGGATGATTACTGGAAACTATATACCAGGTGAAACGCATGTAGAAAAAAATTTATTTTGAAATTGTGAAAAACAATATGTAGATCGGAGAGATTAAGAAAAGTTGATAAATAGAATTTTTCTATGAAACAAAAGATAGATATTCTAAAATTGGGGCTATCTTTCTAATTTTGTGTAGATGTTGAAGATGATCGGTTTCCACAAAGAAATATTTTTCAGGTTTACTAAATGTCTTTGACATACCAAATGCTATATTTTATTTCCATATGATAAATGATTACTTTTTGTATTCTATCATTTTTACGATTATATACAGGTTTCTTTTGTTTTCTCATAAGAAAAGGTCCTTCTATCCTTTTTATTTTTTCATAGAAGAACCTTTGAAATCTTTATTTATAGAAAAAGCTTTGTACACTCCCTTGCAAATTTCCTAATAATGAAATGCTTCTGCTAATTTTGTTTTTTGCACAAGGTTTTTATATACTTTTGAAATTTGCATAAGTTCGTTATGTGTTCCTATACTTTCTACACCACCCTCATCAATAACAACAATTTTATTTACATTTTCGATTGATTTTAGTCTATGAGAAATAATAATTACAGTCTTATTTTTGATCAAATGATTTAAGCTGTCTTGTATTTTCTTCTCATTATCTACATCTAAACTGGCAGAAATTTCATCCAGTATCAGAATGGGGGCATCCTTCAAAAAGGCTCTTGCAATGGATAATCTTTGCCGTTCTCCACCGGAAAGCTCAGATCCATTTTCTCCGATCATGGTGTCAAATCCGTTGGGAAGTTTCTCGATAAAATCCATACAATTTGCTAATTTTGCAGCATTTTTTACATCTTCATCCGTAGCAGATGCCTTGCCCAAGCGAATATTTTCTAAAATCGTTGTATTGAATAAAGTAACATCTTGAAAGACAATGGATATTTTTTGAAACAAGGTATCGGTAGCTATATTTTTTATATCTTTTCCATCAATGAATATATTTCCGGTATCGTAATCGTAAAGTCTTGAAATCAGTCGTAATATGGATGTTTTTCCGGAACCTGATGCTCCTACAAGTGCAGTTACCTCTCCTTGTTTTGCAATAAAGCTTATATCATTTAGTACCTTTGTATCTTTATCATAAGCAAAGGATACATTTTTGAATTCTATATCATAATTAGAAATTGTGGTGTCTGTTCCTGTTTGAATTTCTGTGTTTTTGATTTCTTTAATACGCCTAATGGCAGGCTCAATATAAAACATTTCCAGGATGCCTTCCTTTGAAATATCAAAAAGTTCCTTTATTTTAATTGCACCAATGATATATCCCAATAAATACAAAAGTGTAATTTCATTTTGAATAAAAAGATGGATTCCGACTGCTATAGTCACACCAACACTTACAAAGGCGAACAGGGATGATATTCCAAGTACAATTAAGGAACAAAACTCTACTTGAATGTGAATTTTTTCACTTTCTTCCATCTTGTGATATAAGTCTTTTTTTACTCTCTCCGCCAAATGGAAACTACGAATTTCTTGTTGTAATTCGATGGTTTCTTGAAACAACTCAGAATTTTCTCGTAAAACATGAAAGTATTTACTATTTTCTTCTATTTGTTTTTCTTTTGCCAGAGGTATGAATATAAAACTCAAAAGTGTTGGAAGCATTGTTGCAAGCCCCAATTTCCAATTACCGATGATCATCATAGTCCCTATACAAGGAAAAAATAAGCACATCCCCACCACTTTAGGAATAGAATGACTCATAGCATGTTCTATTCTTTCTACATCCGACATAATTGCTTGAGAAAGATCTGATAAATCATGCTTGGAGAAGTAATCAATCGGAAGTTCTGATAATCCTTCTGCTATGTCTATTCTCAAATCCGCTGATTCTTTGTAAGTAGCATTGTACAGACTTACATATTCCTTAGACAATAAGAAATACATGAAAATCAATGTAAATACAGCAATGATGATGTACATAAAGATACTATTTTCATGTTTCAAAACCAACTGATTTGATAATGCCATAAGCAGTAGCATGGGTGCCAGATTGATGCAGTAGGTCAAAAAACAAAACCATGTTGCACGTACAAGATTTTTTGCGCCTTGTTCGGATAAGCAATAACGTTTTTTATAATAGTTTTTCATTTGCAACCCTCCAATCGTTTGCACTTTCATATAAGTGTAATAGTTTGCTGTATAAACCCTGTTTTCTTAATAAGGTTTTATGATCTCCTCGTTCTATAATTTTTCCATCCTCTAAAACAAGTATTTCATCAACAAACTGTATACTTGTCATTCTGTGCGCAATCATAATAACAGTTTTATCTTGCATCAGATTTTGAAATGCCTTTTGTAATTGATATTCATTATCAGCATCAATAGATGCACTAGCTTCATCCATAATAACAATTGGAGATTTTTTTAATATCGCTCGTGCAATAGCAATTCGTTGTTTTTCTCCTCCAGAAAGATATACACCTTTTGAACCGATCATTGTGTTTTCTTTTGTTTTGAATTTTGCAATAATTTCATCACAGCCTGCAAGACGCATTGCCTCCATAACTTCTTCTTTTGTTGCATATTGATTTGCTAACGCAACATTATCATATATGGATTTCTTAAATAGCTTACTATCTTGAAATACAAATGCCACATTGTTTATCATTGCTTCTTTTGTATATTCTTCAAGTGCGTAACCGCCTATTTTGATAGATCCGCTATCTACTTTATAAAAGCCTGATAAAAGTTTTGCAATGGTAGATTTACCCGAACCAGAATGTCCTACAAGAGCATATGTTTTTTTCTCCTCCAATGCAAACGATACATTTTCCAAAACCTTATTATCTCCATACGAAAAACTGACATGATCAAATTCAATATTGTAGTTATCAAAATGCTCTCTCTGTCCATAAGTTAAGTTATCTTCCTGCATTTTGCTATATAGTTCTTCCAAATGATCTATTGCATAATTTGCATTGAAAACATTCATGCTTGCCCACATGATTTTCATAAACGAAACCATCATGACACCACTTAAGAAGAAAACCATAATGAGTTCTACTGCAATCATCTTAGAATCAACAATACTGGTCAAAAAGAAACTCAAAGGTATGGTTATTATGGCAATAAGCCCAAGAAAAATAAATTGATAAATAACATAAGGTTTTTTGCAGCTGATCGAATAATCATAAGCATACTTGGAATAATTCATAATTGCTTCATGCAATGCCTTAAATGATTTTAATTTCGTTCCAAAAATTTTAATAACTTGCATACCTCTGATGTACTCGACAGTTTCAGAACTTAATTTATCAAGCGCAGACTGATAAAGCTTCAAAAATTTTCCATCTCCCATCATTCCTTTTAATATAAAAGCGCTAACAACAGATAAAATCAAAATCACGCTGCCAACACGCAGGCTTATGATAAATGCCAAAATCATTGAAAATATCGGTACCAAAAAAGCTTGAGAATTATCCGGAAGCATGTGTGCAACTGCCATATGCGTTTTGGCAGCATTGTCATCTATGGTTTTTCTGATATATCCAGAAGAATTTAAATCAAAAAAGCGAAAGCTGGAATCAGATAGACCATCAATTCCACGTTTTCTTAAATTTGTTTCTAAACGAAATGCCAATTTGTGTGATGCTAACCCTGAGATCAGATACAATAAGCCGCTCAGCGTTAGATATATAACAATTTTTATTGAAAGAAAACCTGCCTTTTCATAATTTCCAGTGATCATCAGCTCCTTTAGAAATTGATAAATGAAGTAATATCCAAATACCATGAAAAAAGCAGAAACGCTTGAAAATATCATTGCCAAATAAGCGCTGATCCTGTTATCCGGCACATACTTAAATAATTTTTTATAAACTTTCATGAAAACTCTCCTTTCCTTTGTTGAATATTAAAAGAAGCATTTGCTCTAGGAGCTTCCTATTTTTCCTAAAAATTTCTCTGCTGTCTAAAACATCAGAAGCCATAATGAATGCATTGATGAAGTCTGTGATAAATTGAAAAATATTTTGATGAAACAACCATTCAGGAACATCATTCATGACAGTCTGAAATGTATCTCTTGTCTGTTTTTGCAGTTCCGTCATCAAATTGTTTAGCTCTGGGTTTCTTTTTTTTGCAATCAAAAATTCAACATAAAGATGCATATAGGGATTATCATCCAATATTTTATCAACAAGCTGTTTTGCCATGAATTGATCTTCGTATCCTTTCTTACATTCGTATAAATGCTCTTTGATAATTGCATTTCTATATTCAATCCCCAAAAGCATAATATCTCTAAAAATTTCAACTATGTTGCCATAATAATGATATACACCACCTTTTGATAATGTAGTCCCAGCGATAATATCTTCCATTGTTGCGTTATCAAAACCCTTTTCAGAAATAACTTTTGCCGCAGAGTTCATAATTTCTTTTTTTCTTTCTTGTTCACTCAACCGTTTGGCTGCACACATAAATATCCCCCTTTTTACATTACCGACGATATCGTCGGTAACAACATTATACAATAGTTAGCATATGCTAACAAGTGTTTTTTTGAAATTTATAATTTTTTTAGAAACAAACATGTAATGGCTTATTTACTTGCTTATTTTCAATTGCAACGCAATGAAAATCCATCTTTTCTGGCATTGCCCATTGATACTGGCAAGTATGTTCTCAAAGGATTTATCCATCATAGACATCATCTTCTTATACAGTGTTAGATATGTCCTCTTTTGTAGTATCAGCAATCAATAGCCAATCATTGCGACTCCTTCAAAGGCAATTTAGCCAAATCACTGCATGACACCATTGCCTTTTGTTTCAAATCCTTTGTAATATCTCATTTCTGGCATAAAATTACCCCATTTGTTATTCCGTATATCATACCGTTTCACAAATGGGGTTTGGTGCAAACATATAGAAAAAATCATTGTTAGCTATATCAATCATATTATTTACTTTGGTTTTATGTACATAAAAAATTTATGAGTCTTTTTCTTCTTTTAAGAATGTTCTCAAAACCAATGCAATGCTGGCAAGAATCACAATCATGAAAAATGTACTCTCATAAGCACCACCTGATTTTTCAATGAAAACACTGGAAATCAATGGGCCAATCATTGCTGCCGGTATCAATGAAAAGTTTGCAATACTGAAATTGACTGCAAAATTTTCTTCTCCAAAGCGGTTGCGTATGACTGCTGAGGATAATGTTGGTGTGCCGCCATATCCGAGACCGCTGCATATAAGACCAATTACAATCAGCACTGAAATGTGGAAGATTGCCCCAAGCAGTAAAAAAGAACCTGCTAGTATTACAAAAAAATTATTAAGGAGTATGGATTTCCTTTCTCTATGTCTGTCGAAAAAAGCACCGTGAATGACACGTCCAATACCATTAAACAGTGAAACAATCAATCCAAGTACCGCCGGCATGCCAAAAGCCAATGCAATAGATGCTGCACTATTGATGACCAACAAACTTGCTGCATTCAATAATATGGTCCATATCACAAAAATCCAGAATGTTTTTTGTCTTATCATTTCATTTGCAGTATACTGCAAACCAGTTTCTGTTTTTTTTGTTTTTATATTGTTTGGTATAACGGTGGGTTGCTTGATGAAAAAAGAGCCACACAACAGAATGACTGCAATGATGATACCTAAGATACGAAATGTAGAAAATATCCCAATTTTTTCGATTACACCATTTACAATACTACCTAGTACAATACCACCAAGACCAAAACCCAATAACATTATACCAGAAGCGATACCTACTTTATCCGGAAAGTTTTTATTGACGGTACTGATAATACAATTATAGCCCATTCCAACACCACTGCCACCAAAAACACCATATAAAAGGTACAATAAATACAAGCTTGATTTTGTATCTTCTGCTTTGAGGAAGGACACACCAAAAAAGCCGATGAACAACAGCGCAGCAGCAATCCATAAAATGTTTCTTGCACTGATCATTTTTGAAAGATTTCCTGCCACAAATGCACTCAAACAGAAAAATATCATGGAAATTGTAAATGTCATAGAAAGATTAGAAATTGTCCAATCTGTATAAATCTTATTGAAGGGTGTACTAAAAATAGACCATGCATAAATCAAACCTAAAAATAACAACATAAATGTGCCAATCAAAAGAAGTCCCCAACGATTTTTTCTTTCTTCCATATTTTTACCTCCTAGCGTTTTTTGGGCCTTCTCCAAGTCTTTTGTTCCTCTGCCGCTTGAATGAGGGCATCTCTAAAATCAGGATGCGCAATCATAGAAATCACTGCTTTGGCCCCTTGTCATATGGAAAGCTCGGAAAACTATGCCACATCATATTCCGTTTTCATACTGGGAGTTTGCGTTCTTGGTGTTGTAATCACATCACCATTTTTAAATTTCGGTAAAATACGGGAATGGATTTCACCATTCTTAGCTCAATATGTGGAGGACATCGTCAAAAAGCCTGTCCCTGCTCTGCCATAAATGCACTGGGTACAAAGACAAATTGCCCCCTGTTCCACATCCATTTCTGATAGATTTTTGGAATGATGAATCTCGGCGAAGCTGTCGAGATTCATCATATTTGTGTTATCTCATGCCACTATGACTTATGACTATGGACTTATGACAATAAGTTCATGCCTGCCTGAATGGCTTTTAAGTTATCTTCTACAAAAGCAGGTTTTACATTTTCTTTAATAATTCTTTCCCAATTGATATTATCCAGTTTCATTGCTTTTATGATGGTACCAAGCAAAATAATATTCATTACCTTGCCGTTGCCTAATTTCATCGCTTCTGCTGTCGCATTTACCACAGTGACATCCCTACAAACCTTTTTGATTTCATCAATAATTTCTGTAGAATATTCTGCTTTTCCCATAATAACTGGCATAGGCATCATTTCATGGTCATTGACAACAATTTTCCCATCTGCTTTTAGATATTCCAGCCAGCGCAATGCTTCCATTTTTTCAAAAGAAACAATGATATCAGCAGAACCTTTTTCAATCACTGGTGACCATACCTTTTCCCCATATCTTACCTGAGAAGATACACTACCGCCCCTTTGACTCATTCCATGTATTTCACTCATTTTTACATCATATCCTTCTTCCATCAATCCCAATGTAAGAAGTTTCGATGCAAGAATGGTACCTTGTCCGCCAACACCAACCAATAATATACTTTTTGTCATATGATTTCTCCACCTTTCCAATCACACATTTGGGACAAACCGTTGGTAAGCATCACAAACGACCATATATCTGGAAATGGTATACCGCTTTTATTTCATATGCTTTACCAACAGTATGATGATTTTTTATTCCGGTTCATCTGCAAACACTTCTGCAAAAATCGGTAATGATCTTTCAATCATTTCTTTGGATACGCAATAACATAGACGGAAATAACCCTCTACGCCGAAATCGTCGGAAGGCACAACCAGCAGATTTTTTTGCTTACATTTTTCGGAGAATGCTTTTGCATCCCCTTTTGGCGCTTTTGCAAAAAGATAAAAGGCACCATCTGGGCTGGCACATTCATAGCCAATTTCTTTCAGTCCATGATATAATAATTTACGATTGACATCATATGCTTCCAAATCAGGCTTTTCATATGCACAACGGGCAACCACACGCTGAATTAAAGTAGGTGGGCATACGTGTCCAAGCACTCTGGAGGCACCTGCGATGGCTGCAAATATATTTTTGGCATCTGTTAATTTTGCAGGAACATAGATATATCCAATGCGCTCCCCTGGTAAAGACAATGACTTTGAATAAGAATAGCATACAATGGTATCGTGATAAATAGAAGGTACCCAAGGTGCTTCTATGCCATCATAGACCAATTCTCGATACGGTTCATCAGAAATCAAATAAATGGGTTTTCCAAACTCCTGACTCTTTTTTGTCAAAATATCCGCTACCTGCATCAAAGTTTCCTTGCTAAAAACAACACCAGATGGATTGTTTGGAGAATTGATAATCAGCGCTTGTGTATTTTTGTTTATCATTTTTTCCAGTGTTTGCAAATCAATTTGGAATTGATCTGTATCTGCTGGCACATAAACAAATTTGCTGCCGGTACTTTCAATAAATGGACGATATTCTGGGAAAAAAGGTGCAATTCCTAATATTTCTGTATCTGCATCAATATGTAATGCACTGCACACGGAAATCAAAGCAGGTGCCGCACCACAAGTAAAGTATAAATCACTGCCATGAATTTCTGTACCTGTACGTTCAGCCAGTTCCTTTGCCACAGCATCTCTTGCATCAGCGAAACCTGGCGCACTGCTATATCCATGTACCAAAAGACTATCTTCATTTTGGATGATATCCATGGCTGCTTTATTCACGGCTGCGGGAGCAGGAATGCTTGGATTTCCAAGAGAAAAATCGTATACATTTTCTTTTCCTACGATTGCTGCCTGTTGTAAACCGTATTCAAACAATTCACGAATACATGAGCTTGCACTACCCAGACCATAACAATATTGGTTATACATATGTTACCTCCATTCTATTTTTCTTTTCTATTTCATGGTATTTTATGATTCTTTGCCGATTGCTTTTGTTGGACAAACCTGTTCACATACGCCGCAGCCCACACATTGTAAGGAGTCAATTCCGGCTTTTTTGGTTTCTCTGTCAATAAATAATGCCGGACAGCCTGTTTTTAAGCACATTTTACATCCAATACATTTTTCTGTATCCACAACATCTTTTGTTGTAAATGCATCTGGAAAACGTTCCATATCGTCGTCACTGAATTTTTTCAGTACACAAGGCCATTTTGTGATGATAACAGAAGGCTCATCCAAACCCAATGCCCAATCCAGTGTTTCTTTGACCGTTTGCAGGTTGTTGGGGTCAATGGTTCTGATATTTTTTGCACCCAATGCTCTACATACGGTCTCAATATCAATCATTGTTGCGGAACTGCCATCTGCATGTTTACCAGAACCCGGATTTTCCTGATGCCCTGTCATACCTGTAATCCGATTGTCCAAAATAACACTCACTGTTTTGGAATTGTTGTACAGACATTCTGTCAAAGAATTGATACCGGTATGGAAGAATGTGGAATCCCCCATAACCCCGACGACTCTGGTACTTTCCCCTTTTTGTTCAAATGCTTTTGCAGCACCATGTCCTGTAGAAAATGCAGCACCCATACATACACAGCTGTCTAATGCATTATAAGGTTCTGCAAATCCCAATGTATAACAGCCAATATCTCCTGTCACCATAACATTTTTTCTCTTGCCCAAATCATAGAAAAATCCACGATGCGGGCAGCCTGCACAAAGAGCTGGTGGTCTAGGCACAACTTTTTCTTTATCATATGTCAAAGTTTCAAATGCATCACCATATACACTTTTTCTAATGACATCGGATGTCAATTCATCGTATGCAGGGAATGTATTTTTCCCCTTTACTGCAAATCCTAATTTTTGTACCTCGCCTTCCAGCAAGGGGTCGTTTTCTTCGATGACATAAATGGTATCTAATCCTTGACAAAATTCTGTTATTTTTTTCGTTGGCAATGGATATGTAAAGCCAAGTTTCAAATAGTTCACATCATCGCCAAATACTTCTTTTGCAAAGCAATAACACATACCAGAAGTAATGACACCTATCTTACTTCCATGATCTTCTATGAAGTTCATCGGTGTTTGTTCGGAAAATTCTTTCAGTTTTTCCAATCTTTCTGCCAATGCCACTCTGCGTAATTTTGCATGTGCAGGTACCATAACATATTTTTTTGCATCTTTTGCATAGGGTTTGATTGGTACTTGTTCCATTCTTTCTTCACATTCCACCAAACCCTTTGAATGACAAGCTCTTGTAGTCATTCTCATCAATATGGGTGTATCAAAACGTTCTGAAAGTTCATATGCTTCTTTCATAAATTCTTTTGCTTCCGCACTGGTTGCAGGTTCCATCATGGGTATCATGGCTGCTCTTGCATAGTTTCTGTTATCCTGTTCATTTTGTGAGGAATGCTGGCCGGGTTCGTCTGCGGTAATCACAACCATGCCAGCATTGACACCCGTATAAACAAATGTGAACAAAGGGTCTGCAGCTACATTCAGACCAACATGTTTCATAGCAGCAAGACTTCTTACACCTGCAATAGATGCACCAATGGCTGCTTCCATTGCCACTTTTTCATTTGGTGCCCATTCAGAATAAACTTCTTTGTGTGCGGACATATTTTCAACGATTTCTGTAGATGGTGTGCCGGGATATGCGGAAGCTACCAAAACGCCTGCTTCCCATGCACCTTGTACCAAAGCCTCATTACCTGTCATTAGTTTTTTCATAACTTTCCTCCTTATCTTTTTCACCTATTTATATATCACTTTATTGATGATTGCAGTCTTTTATACTTTTCCATCACTGATTTTTTCAAACAAATTATATTGTTTTTGATGGAATAAAATGCCCGATGATACCACCAACAATCGCCGGTACAATCCATGCACACTGATATTGTGCAAGTGGCAGCATGGTTGTATAGGTAAGTGGCATGCCTAATCCTGTCAAAGCCTCAGACAAGCTGATTACAAAAGCAAATGCTGTTGCACAACGAATAACATTATCATTTTTGACATATTTTCCGAAAAACATGAGTACGGTCATGGTAATAAAACAAGGAAATACCACAGATAAGATTGGTGCAGCAACGCTGATAATTGCAGAAATTCCGGCATTGGAAACCACAAAAGAGAAAATAGACATTACAATCACGGTTACTTTGTATTGACATTTTCCGCCTGTTAATTTTTCTAATGTGCCTGCAAATCCGGAAGTCAGCCCAATTGCTGTTGTAAGGCATGCAAACAATACAATCACAGATAACATAATAACGCCCCATGTTCCCATCAACCGTTGTGTCAATGCCACAACCAAAGCTGCTTGATTGTAATCCTCAAATCCACCACTTGAAACAGTTGCACCCAAATAACTCAATCCACCATATATAACAAATAACAAAATACCTGCAATGAATGCTGACTTTGTCAGAAGGCTTGCTTGTACTTCCTGTGTTGTATATCCTTTTTCTGTAATTGCTCCCATAATTGCAACGATTACCAAACCAATTCCCAGAGGGTCCATTGTTTGGTATCCATTGACAATACCTTCTTTAATCGTTTCTACTTGAGAAGTCAGTGCAATAGGACCAATTGGATCTACAATACCAAGTATCAATAATACCAAAATGCATAATACCAATATGGGTGTCAAATAGCTGCCTACAATATCAACAACCTTAGAAGGACGGATGGTCAAGAAACAAACCACCGCAAAGAAAATAAAACTGAAAACCCAAATACTCAAATTTGGAAACATTTGTGCCCAACCCATCTCAAATGTTGTGGCAGCTGTTCTTGGTACAGCAAGGCAGGGTGCCAAACAGGTCGCAATAATAATTGCAACAACTGTTGCTGCCTTTTTCCCCAGTCTGCTTGGAACGCCTGTCATAGAAAGATCTTTACTGCGAATGGTGGCAAAAATAGCAAGCATAGAAACGCCGACATCTACAATAAAGAAAAAGAAGAAACCAAGAAACCATTCATTTCCAGTAATTCTTCCTAAGTAGGGAGGAAATATCAAATTACCAGCGCCAAAGAATATTGCGAACATTGTTAAGCCAACTGTCAGGATATCCTTACTCTTAATCTTATTCATTATACATTCTCCCTTCTGAATTCTAACTGCAACATAGTTGTGGTTTTTCAGGAGATGCCATATTCACAAGAGTTTTGTCAAAATATTTGTTACAAAATGATCTAAACGTACTGAAATCATCTGGCACTCCTGCTTCTTCCTTCAGAATGTTTTTGTACTCACTCCTTTCCCATTCTTTCAAAATACCATGTCATACCATCTAATATATAAAATATTGTATATATATTTTCTAAATCATATTTTCAAAATTCATATAGGATGCAAAACAGATTTCGATAAATTCATTGGTATCTATAATGTATCACGATTTTATTAAATTGTATAATATTTTCTTTTGTTTATCAATATTTTTGTAATTTTTTTTTATTGCTTTGATATGGATAGATGTCTTAAATAATAACTGACTAAATAAAAGATGAAAATAAGTTGTTATATTGTATATAGAGTTCTTTTTATATGAAAATAAGAAAATTGATAGAATTTGACATAAAAACATATGAATTTTATAAATTTGTGTAACTGGTAATGATGTCACATTTTTATCAGCGACTTTCCTTTGCTGTGGTATTTCTATAAAAGATCATGTACAATATCAAGAGTTCTCCAAAAACATGTTTCTCACAAGCACTTCCTCATTACATGATATGCCAGACGAAACTGATCATTCCCTCTTGCCACAAAGAAACTAACTGCAACACTTTTGCTGAAAGAATGTACATCCTTGGCTTTGATTGCTGTTCTTTATTGGCAATACAACAAATATAATTTTATTTCTTTCCCAGAATACACCATCTGTATATCCCTGTATTGTGGTATCGGCATCTGCCATTTTCAATCTTTCTCAGCCCATACACAATATTGTTCATGATGTTCTGTGCCCATAGAATGTCGTTGAGGCTTTTTCGCCGTAAATGATGTAGAAACCAGAACCTAAAAATGGATCAAATACAACCTCTCCCACATTAGAGCCTGCCAAAATTAATTTAGCCAACAATTTTTTGGGCTTTTGTGTTGGATGTGTTTTATATTTGTATCATGAATATCCATAACTTGTTGCTTCGAAATGAAATTTATAGCGTAATTATAGCATATGTATGCCAATCCATCAATGAAATTGTAGATGGACGTTAGAAATGCTACCCAATGTCGGTATCATGCAGATCAAGAATTGGAGAGAGATAACGTCTTTTCCCAATCAGTTGCAATTCTGTCACATCTGCAACCCACTTGTGCTTAGATTTTTTAGCTTTTGGTATTTACTTTTTTTCTACTCCCCTTGACATAAAAATCACCCCACTCGTTATGCAGTATATTATACTGTCTAACAAATGGGGTGCAGTGCAAATTACCAGTGGCTACAAAAGATTTTATGGTTGGTTTATCTATTTATTTTCTTTCACTTCGGTTCACTCAATATTTGTGCTGTACGTATACTTCTCAGAACAATTTTGGTTTACGCATTACCATTTGTTTGTATATCAATTGCACCGGAAGTGCTGATCAGTGTCAGCATAGTATTGTCATTGGGAAGATTGAACTGATATCCTTGGTTCACACCATTATAGGTGATTTCTCCATAACTCTTTGCAGAAATACCAGAAACAGGTGTAACGACTCCGATACCTCCGGATATATTTTTTATTTTGATATTTTGGACTGTATCAGAAATCAGACTGCAATCTCCGGATACGGTATTCATATCAACATACGCAAAAGAACCATCAAAAGAAATGTCAGCTGATTTTCCAGATGCTTGGGATTCAACCATTTCACTTTCGGCAATGGCAATATCACCGGATACCACTTCACAAGCCACCTGTTCGGCTGTAACACCAGTAAGCAGGATATTTCCCGATGTGCTATGCAATGATGCACGATGCATTTCTCTGTCTACCATTGCTATATCTCCAGAAATGGTAGATAAATTTAGATCGTTCAAATTTGTCTTATCTGGGACTGTAATGCATACAGTATGCTGTTCATCACCAAATTTCCAATTTTTTTCAAAACCCATATCAATTTTTGTTGTAAAATAAAGTGTTCCATTGATCACTTCGCACCGTTCTA
The DNA here is from genome assembly GCA_020024455.1 of Anaerotignum sp. GTDB lineage: Bacteria > Bacillota > Clostridia > Lachnospirales > Anaerotignaceae > Anaerotignum. Next base: position 75,534 of record JAHHTU010000003.1, read on the forward strand.
CTTTTTCTTTATGATGCAATTGATAAGAGATGGAAAAGGTATCTCCGCTCTGGATTTGAATATCCGCAGCGATCACATCGACCACTATATCACGAAATTCATCTAGTTCCCTTTCGCTTTTTACGGTTGAACCAGTAATTTCAGATTCTCCGTTTTCCATAAAAAATGCCATACCTGTCAGCAAAACTCCAACAATCAACAGTGAAATCAAACCTATAATTATTTTCTTAGTCATTTTATCTCCTCTTTTTGATAACCTTTGTCAGTACAATCGTAACATACTTGATAATAAACTTTATGCCCCAAAGCAGTAAGATGGTAATGAGACATGTGAGTGAAATAAGAATCAGTGAACTGCCAAATGTTTTTAACCACAAAATCGGAGAAAAAGGAATCAGTAAGTCAAACGATTTTAGAAAAAGTACCATTCCTGATTTACCTAATGCGATCAAAGTCACTCCGATTGAAAAAATAATTGCCAAAAAAGATACCAAAAAAGCAAATCCAACAGATAAAACCACGATCAGTATGGTAAAATGAAAAGGCAAGATACATATTCCGGCAATAGCGAGGGCAAGCCCTTTCGTAACCTTCGTTTTTTCACTTTGATCCTGTGTGACTTGTTTCGTAGCTGATTCTGCATATATCTGCGCAGCAAGACTCTGAGGAGTACCAAAACGCTCTTTCATTTGTTGATATTCTATCAAACCACCTTCAGCTACGTATTCCTTGTAAAAATTGACTGCATCTTCTCGCTCCTCAACCGAAAGTTGTTTTAGGCAAGCGTACAATTCATTGAAATAATGATCCATTGTCATTCTCTTCACCTTTTTCTAATAAATCATCCATGTTTTTCTTAAATTCATTCCACTCTAAAATATATGCATCCAATGCCTTTTTTCCATCTTCAGTCAACCTATAATATCTACGATTTCTTCCTTGGTAAGGAACATCGTAAGTAGATAAAAGGTTGTTTTTTTGTAACCGCTTCAAAGCTGGATACATGGCTGTTTCGGATATATCAAGAATTTTTTTTACCTCCTGAGTAAAAACATATCCATATTCATCTTTATTTTTTAGCGTACTGAGGACAATAAAATCTAAAATGCTGCCACCGATTTGGAATCCCAAAAAATCACCACCAAACACTACTTGATTGATTATATTATAAAACGAATAATATAATCAATCAAGTAGTACTATATAAAATATTTAAGTATGAAAAAATATGTTGGTAACCAGAAAAACATGATCCTATGATTTCAAATGCTTTCACGATTTCTGATACTGATATTGGAAATGAATAAAAATGTTCGAGATAAATCAAAACCATCCGCAAAGTGTATTTGTGAAGATGTTCCGTTGTCCATACTCGCTTATTTTATCCCTTCTTCATGATTACCAGCCCCCCCGACCATATTTTAGCATAAAAAAAGGCAGACATTATGGTGGTTATCCATGTGTCTACCTTTATCTTACAACCTCACTAAGCGGGGGGGTTATTCTACCCCCATCAAGGACTTTTATCTGTTACACTTGCAGATACAGAAAAAATTTTTTGTACCATATGCACTGTTGACATGACAATAGCAAAGAACCCTGCAGCATATTGGGGATTGATATGCTTTCCTGTTTGATTCAAAAAATGTGCAATACTTTTTCTATTTGTTTCTATTGTTCATTTACTGCTGCCAAAGTGCGTATCTCTGATTTTGTGCATCGGAAAGGTCGGAGCAAAGCAAAGGTGTTCTTACCGTATACAAAAACTTTTTGCGATATATGATCTCAAAATGATCACGTGAGTTTTGCTTTGCCAAAAGCCCATACAGACCATAAAAGGGCTGTGTTCCACCATCTGCAATTGTTGTGATAAATTGCTGATACTCCTCTGGCAGACGAATATGATGTTCCTGTTCCCAGCGATTCACATTTTGATTTCTTCAATGTCAGCTCCGTAGATGTTACCCGTTGTGTTAAGCTGTTTGGCAATCTGGTTTTCGCTGTTGGATATCCGTTTCATTTTTGAAGTCAACTCACGGAGTTCAGGCATATCCAGATTTACGATGTATCCATCGATTGCCATTTTGCGGAGATAGGCACTCATGTTCTCTGTTCCCATCTGAGCCATTTTCTGTTTTATCAGGTTAAGCTCTTTTTCGTCTACAAAAAACTTGACTTGTATCGGGCGTTGACGGATTGGTGGTTTTCGTTTTTCTGCCATATTTTTTACTCCTTATATGCCCATCGGAATCCCCCAGCACGCTTCTGAACACCATTTGCTGCATCACGAATGCTTTTTGAGCTAACTCCTACTTCTTGGACTGCAGCAGCTATTGTTTCAAACTCTTTAATAATATTTCCATTATCATTCATCTGAATAATTGCTCTACCTCGAGATTGTTTGGGCTGAGTTGCGGCAGATTCTTTTTGTTTCAATTTATCGGCTTTTTGTTTTGCTTTTTCCAATGCTTTTCTCTCGTTTTCTTGCTGTGCAAACAAGAGCTTAATTGCTTTATCTCTACGAGCTTCCCACTGGCTGGCTTGCTCAGGCATCCTCGAAATTCCTTCATCCAGAATTATAATTTCATTGCTGTAATCTTTTATCTGACGATAAAGAACTGCATATGAGGTATATAATGCCGGAGCAACATATCCATAATATCGTGCCTTATCAAACTGTGCTATAGCTTCTTCCAAGTGACCTGCCTTTCTTTCCTCTTCACCTTTCTCCCAATACGGAAATCCCATGGCGAATCCTTTATCCCAGTTCTTGCTATTCTTGATTTCAGTTAGTGGAATTCGGCTGTGCACTGCATTGATTGCGACATCGTCTCGTGATATTTTTTCTTCATCCTTCACAGAAATCGTAACAGGTGCATAGTCTCGTTTGCTCGCAGCCTTTAGCAATGAAGATACATCTGCCTCTGATAGCGCACACATCAAGCGGATACTATTCTCTAACTCTTGTCTTGCATAACTACTATACAATGCATACTGTTCCATAGATTTGTGGCAATCCATATATGATTTGTAGATGTATTTTGATAGTGGCTCCAAATCGAATGGACTTGAGAAAAACACTCGTACATAATCCGTACCACCCTCACTCTGTGTGCAAGATTCGATTATGCAATCAGAATTAGGGACACAATCCTTTTTTACTAAAATGTAGCTGCCTTTTCTGGCAAATTTAATTTTCAGAAAACTATATAAGCAGCATACATCAACATAGCCCCTACTGTTTTTTCTGAATCTAAGTAACTTGGTATCTCCGCCCTGCTCTGTAATCAGCCACTGAATATATGCGCATGCTTCTAATTCCTGTACTGTAGGTCTTGACTGCTCAATTTGTTTTTTCTCAGTTTCCATAGATTCATTTGCAATATCAAGTAACCGAACAAGTATATGGCCACAATTTTCGGCATCGGATACTGCACGATGTGATGCGATATTTGTCAATCCGAAGTATGTCTCGACGGAAGTTTGCTTGTGATTCTCTAATCCTCGCAAATGCTTTCTTGCCAAACTAAGTGTATCAACATATTTTATATCGGCGTTAAATCCAAGGCGGGATAATGTGTTACTTAAAAAACCAAAATCAAATCTTGCGTTATGAGCACACATAACAATATTTCCATGTAATGCTTCACCCAAGAACTCAATTAGACTTGGGTAGATTTCCGTTTCAAGCGGAGCAGACGAAAGCATTTCGTTGGTAATGTGATTTACAGCAGAAGCCGATTGCGAAACGGGTACTTCTGGATTAACAAGTGATGAAAAAGATTTTTCAACTTTTCCATCCTGAAAAATAACGGCGCCAAGCTCAATGATTCGATCAGTCATAGGACTTAATCCAGTTGTTTCCACATCAAAAGCTATAAAACGCTTGCGAATACTTTCGATATTTGTGGAATGAATCTCGATTCTGGAAGATGTTGTTTCTCCTCGCTTTGTAGGAATTTTGATTTTTGGCTCTATATTGACATGAGGTTTTGCCTCATTCTTTTTCTTAAAAAAATCAAATATACTCATGGATGTGGATTCCTCCTTCAAATCTTGCGAGTGTGTACACACATTATTGTACAGTATAATCACAACTTTTTCAATATCTATCCCAGAATTTATGAAGCTAAAGAGTAAATCCCTATAAACCTTTACAACAATAAAGCAAGATCTACCCTGCCAGATGACAGGATAGATCTTGCTCAATAGTTAAAATCAATCAACTGCGTTGTACTGTGTAACTGATTTAAGATAGGCTTCTGGATCGCCATTAAGGATTAAATAAGTATATGCAGCAGGGTCATTATAGATCAGATAGTCGAGTTCTGACTGTTGATACATATTGTTCACTACCTCATTTTCCACAGCGATGGTATCAATAGAAACCATGCTTCCATCTGAAAAGCAAAGCTCTACACAAGCGGTATCAAGGTTAAATTCGCAAGATAACAGGTGTTTCATGGTGAATACCTCCGTAATTTTTATATTTTGTTACAAAAAAAGAACGATGCCGGTCATGTGACTCGACATCGTTCTTTTCGTTGTTGTTTCCAACCCTGTCAGACAGATGCCGTAAAATAGTAATTTTTTAGAATTACTGTCTTACGAGCACCCATCTAAATTTGGGGCGTTTTTCCGAAAGCTTTTCCATTTTTTTCATAATGTTTTGTATTCTTTCTGAAATCTCCATAGCAATCCCCTTTTTCTATTAGCTGCAATCCCAGTGATATAAAACATCATCAAATTTTTGATTTTCCAAATCTTCCGGTTTTATGAAGAAATTCGCAATTCCCACATCTCCCCATATAATATACCATTTATGATCTATATACTCAGAATCCATCTGGAACAGCAATGTGGAATATTCCGCATACTCTCCATCATCTCTAGGATCCCATTGTGTAAAAGCAGGATAACCCAACAAAGAATGTCCTCCTACACCCATGACTTCTTCAAATTCTTCTTCATCCTCCTCAGACATCAATTCATAGAATGGCGTATCCCCAATATCCTTTTGCAATACCTCACTGGCTGCTTCATAAAATACTTGGTCAAAATTTACATCAGAAGTACGGATACAGAGTTCGGATGGTATGATGGAAATACCAATTTCATCTATGATTGGGAAATATTCAAAGGATTTTGTATCCCAAGGAATACCCAGTGCTTTGATTTGCTCCTCCGTCACAGATGTATCAATATTTTCGTGGTATACCACACGGAAGCCATCTTGCTTTGTTGGATGGTCAAAATCCAGACCATACAGCTCCTCATCCTGCGCACAAATGAAAAATTGCAGTATTCCTTTTGTTGGCAAAGGTTTGGAAACAGGATCTTTATCAAAATTAAACTGCGCCAACAATGCCAAAGGTTCTCCTTCTTCGTTTTTTGGATATGGCTTCTGCAAATCCCAATAAGGTACACCACCAAATTTACTATCAAAAATATCAACTGTTTTTTCCAGTTCTAATTTTAATGTATAGGCATTTTTTTTGGTACGCTCTTGTATGCGCTTTAATATTTGCTGTATTTGTTCCTGCATAAAAATCCACTCCTTTTTTATTTGTAGTATAGGATCGTATTCCACAAAAAACAAGCATATTCCTTTTTTTCAAAGTACTTATTTGATATTATATCCAGATCTGAATATTGTATAAAAACTGCTCCAATGTTGTTTCGGTATATTGCATATATTCTATATCGCAATCATTCCAAAAAACAATGTGTCTGTCATGGCAATTGAGCGCATAATACGTAACTGTTTGCTCTTTTTTGTATGCCATAATGGGAAGATATGCTGTCCATGTAAAATAAGGCATTGCCTCATGCGGATCTTCCTCATCACAGCATTTTGGATGCTGTATCACGTCATGCTCTGTATCCGGAATTTCTTCCCATGGATATACAATTTCTGGATGCATACGATAGGCGCTTTCCGTCAAAAACCATATATTCCCATCCTGACTGATGCAATTGTCGATCTGTGTTATAAACAGCTTCCACATGGCATACAAGTCTAGCTGGAGTTGTGGCAACTCTCTTGGCAATTGCCCCGTCCCATTCCTATGCAATAGATGCCCCTTTGCTGTCCATTTTCTGCAAAATACATACAGCACAGACATATGAAAGAGGTATTCCTCTTTTTCAGAAAAGGAGCATTTTTCTAAATTTACCAACTGATACAGCATATTGTCCATACAAAGCAGATTTTCACATCCCTTTGCTTGCAATATATGAAGTTTTCCCATATCCTTCAGCAATGTCAAATCACAAAAAGCAGTATATGATACATCCAGCTGCTTGAGCTTTGTCATATTTTTAAGAGATTTGAAGCCCTCCTTCGTGATGTTTTTACACCCTGACAGACGCAGTACCTTCAGTTGCTTCATCTTGGAAAGCAATGAAAGATCTGAAAAATTTGTTCCGGATAAATCCAATATTTGTATGTCAACACAATTTTGTATCCAAGAAAAATCATTGACTTCTCTATTGGAAAGATTTAATGTTTTTAATTTTATTGCTGCCTTTAAGCAGGAATAATCACCAACCTCTGTCAGGAAGATATAGTCATCTCCCATCCCCACCTCATCTGAGCAATCTAATTTTGTCAATTTTGTCAAATCATACTGCACCGATGGCTGATAACCCAATGACTGCATCAGTCCATGATACAACCATCTATCCTTGATGTTTAGCGTCTTGGTGTTATCAGATGGCTGTACAAGCTTTTTTTTGCCGCCTGCCTTCTCTATCAGACAGGATACCTTTCTGGAATATAGGGTTTCTGCATGATACAGATAGTTCTCCAGCGGTGTCAGCGCAAGCACCCGCAATGCAATCCGATTGGGAATGGTATCCCAAGCCAGCTGATCCGGAAGCTGGTCAATATCTGCATAGAGCGTCCGCAGCTTTGGCAATTCCTCCACAACAGAAAAATCCGATACTGGATTATCCGCAATATACAGATGTGTGAGTTTTTTCATATGTTTCAATGGAGATAAATCCGTAATTTGATTACCTGCCAATCCCAACTCATCCAAGTTGACAAGGGAGGACAAAAAGCTGATATCTTTGAGATTCATTTGACGCAAATACAAGGTTTTCAACCCTGTATACTCGGAAAGCACCTCAATATCCTTTGCCTTTATGACACCATTGACTGTCAAGGAACGCAGTGTATCCTGACAATTCAGCTGATGAAAGGATACGATATCCTTGGGATATAAATCCACTCTCTTTGCTCCAGCATAGCTGGTGTATGGATTTCCAATAGAAGTATCCCAAAATTTCAATTTTTCTGTAATTTTTTCCAATTTGGAGTAAAAACGGACTGTTTTCAACTCCTCCAGCTTCTTTTCCCATTTTGAAACACTTCCTGCAAAAATACCCTTTTCCTTCAAACACTGTATATAAAACAGGAGTATTTGAAAGAACTTGCGATAAGAACATTGATATACCGTTTCTTTGTTTTTTTGAAACAGCACTACCCCCTGTGCCGGTACAATGGTATATGGGCTTTCTGGTTTGATGACACGTTTTCGTTTCCCATTTTGCTCTATGTATAACTGCTGTGCCAGAGGATAATCCTTTGCAAATTCCTGTATATAGGAATGTCCTCCTTCCAATTCATACAACAAAGCATCCATTTCTGTTTTATAAATGGGCTGCATTTGCTCTACTGTAGCACCTTCCCATGCCCTACAAAAGGCATCATAAAAAAATTCATCTGTCTTTTTTCTAAAATCTACCATATTTGCACCTCCTCCCATATGCATCTATCATACAAATACTATATTAAAACGCATATACATCTGCTGCGTATTCCTCTGGCAGAATGACATACTCCCGATATTTTTGCTGCAAATATTCATAATCCGCTTTGGTTGCAGACAATGCTTCCTGAAGGCTTTTTTGTATCTGACATGCGATAAACTGGAACAGAGGTGTGATATACATATCTTGAAATGCCGCAATCACATCCTTTGCCATATCGGATGGACATTCCACATCTGTTAAATCCATACAGGCATCACTCAAGAAATTGAGCATTTCATCCAGCTCTGCAAAATCAATGGTTTCACAGGATGAAAATTCTTCAAAATCCAATCTTCCTCCATAGATTGCTGTTACTTCCATAAGCATCTGCGATGCCCAGCCCATTACCTGCCATTGCAATGTGCTACCTCCCAGATTTTCAAAATGTGCATCATACAGCTCCGCTTGTTGATCTGTCATATCTTCCCCAACCATATAGGCAAGCACACATGCATAGCTGTCATTTACAAAATCTTCAATCTCTGAAACCGTCTTGCGTTCATATAAAATATCCCACAATAAATCAATGCTTTGTCGTATGATAGATGCAGGTTCTTCCTCGGTTGCTTTGGCCCCATGACACATGGTATGAAAATATTGTTCCAAAATAAGCAAATTACCCAAAAGGCGATTTTGATTGCTGCTGTTTTGAAAAGCATGATCTGCCCATTGACTGCAATTTGCCACCCAGTCCTCTGCCTGCGTTTTATCTAATGTGCTATAGCGTGTAAAAAAGTCATGTGTTGTCATATCAAAGCCCTCCTCCATACATACGATATCTCATCTTGTGTCCTTTTGCGAAAGCCGTTTTACGACTTCTTGCAGTGTAGGCATTGCTGGGATCGCACCCTTTTTTTCTACACACAAACTCGCAGCGGCATTTCCAAAAATTGCAAAGTACGCTATATTTTCCAATGTCAAATCCTGAGGATATTTCCTGCTTTGACAAAATTGGTACAAAAATCCTGCAAAAAACGCATCTCCGGCACCAGTGGTATCTACCACATTGCTTGTAAATCCTGAAATACGTTTTCCACCCTCCTTGCAGTATACATACGCTCCCCTTTTCCCCAGTGTTACAATGATTATAGGAATCCCTTTTTGAAAAAGGATCTTTGCTGCTTCTTCCGGCTCTGCTGCATCTGTCAACAATGCTGTTTCTTCCTCGGAAATTTTGATGACATCTACATATGGTATCACACGCTTCATCTGCTCTTTTGCAAATTCCTCACTCTGCCATAATGCAGCCCTATAATTTGGATCATATGTAATCACACAACCCTGTTTCTTTGCATAATGGATGGCCCATAATGTGGTATCACGACTGGGATTATCTGTCAAAGAAAGGGAACCTACATGAAACACATGTGTATGTTCCAATAATTCTGTATTGACTTCCTCCCTATGTATCTGTGTATCTGCTCCCGGCTTTCGTGCAAAAGAAAAGCTGCGTTCTCCTGTATCAGACAAGGCTACAAACGCAAGTGTGGTAAAGTAATTTGCATCCAATATCAGACCTTGTGTATTTACCTGTGCTTGTTCCAGCACCTTTTTCAGATAAATCCCATGCATATCATCACCAACCTTGCCCAAAAAGGCTGTGTTTGCTCCAAATTTTCTAGCTGCCACCGCAACATTCGCAGGCGCTCCTCCCGCATTTCGCACAAATATGGTTTGCCCTGTTTCCTTCTGTGTCAGCTCTGTAAAATCAATCAATAGCTCACCAAATGTTGTAATATCATACTGCATCATTCCTGCTCCTTATAGAAAAATACATTCATATACAATATAAAAATATTATATCAGTTTCTTTTTTTGTCCACAAACCTTTTTTCCATTTTTTGATGTACATGAACACACTTTGAAAAATAGCAGACAAAAGCATATCATCTACCTTTTTCTGTTTTTCTTCCAAAAAGCAACACATAGAAAAACCCCTGCTGGATTGGAAGTTCCAATCCAGCAGGGGCTTGTATATGCGATATGATAATTATTTGAAGTATCTGTCATGCAGACCCAAGAATGCTTTGCCATGTCTAGCTTCGTCACGAGCCATTTCGTGTACTGTGTCATGGATTGCATCCAAGTTTGCAGCTTTTGCACGTTTTGCAATATCAAATTTAGCAGCACAAGCGCCATTTTCTGCATCAATACGCAGTTCCAAATTTTTCTTTGTGGAATCTGTAACTACTTCGCCCAGCAATTCTGCAAATTTTGCAGCATGTTCTGCTTCTTCCCAAGCAGCCTTTTCATAGTACAGACCAACTTCAGGATAGCCTTCTCTATGAGCAACTCTCGCCATAGCCAGATACATACCAACTTCTGTACATTCACCTTCAAAGTGTGCTCTCAAATCGTTGATGATGTCTTCGCTAGCACCCTGAGCAACACCAATTACGTGATCAGCAGCCCATTCTAATTCGCCTTCCTTCTGTTCAACGAATTTTTCAGCGCCAACATGACAAACTGGACATTCTGCGGGAGCGGAATCGCCAACATGAACATAACCACATACGGAACAAACAAATTTTTTCATAATAAAATCCTCCTTAAAAAATAAATAGTTTATCTATTGCATTTTCTTTTTTTGAAGTAAATCATTTTTACTTGATAATGATTATAAATTACATTTCTCTTCTTGTCAAGGGGTTTTATAAAAAATACTAAAAAAAATAAATATTCGATTCTGGCAAAACTGCTATACCTCTAGGATAGCCATAACAACAGCAATATATATACTTCATATAACTTTGTTTCACCATATCAAAATGTACACGTAAACAAATCAACATAATCCATATAGTAACGTAAGATTTTGCAATACTTACAAAAAAACCGCAACACCATACATGTCCATAATTGTATGGTGTTGCGGTTTTTTTAAGGTTTTTGGGCACGCAACTCTTTTGCTGCTGCAAGTGTAGTTTCTGTAATTTCTTCACCACCAAGCAAACGTGCCAGTTCCTGACAAGCCTCTGTGTCATTGAGTCGCTCTACCTGCGTCGTGGTTCTGCCATCAATCACCTGTTTGTGGATGCGATAATGGCTATCTGCCATTGCAGCAATTTGTGGCAAATGTGTAATACAGATAATCTGTCTTTTCTTTGCCAAAAGGCTCATTTTTTCGCCTACCTTACGTGCTGTTTTCCCACTGACACCCGTATCAATCTCGTCAAATACAAATGTACCAATCTCATCGGCATCCACAAGAACAGTTTTCAGCGCCAACATGACACGGGACATTTCTCCCCCAGAGGCAATCTTTGCAAGTGGCTTGAGATCCTCTCCTGCATTTGCAGAAATCAGAAATTCTACCTGATCCATTCCTTCCATGGTAAATTGTTTACGAGGTTCTATAGCGATCACAAAGCGTGCCTGCATCATCTGCATATCGTGTAATGCCGATTCTACATGCGCTTGCACCTGATCTGCTGTTTTTCTACGAAGCTGTGTCATTGTCTGTGCCAATGAATGCATTTTATTTTGTATTTGATCTATTTTCTCCTCTAGTTCTGCTGCTTTTTCTTCACTGTTTTCCAAAAGCTCCAACTCAGATACTACATTTTGGTAAAATTGGAGTACTTCCTCTACGCTGCCACCATACTTGCGTTTCAAACGATAAATCACCTGTAATCGTTCTTCTATCGTTTCCAATGTATCCGGATCTGCTTCCAAATTTTGGGTATATTTTTTCCACTCTCTGGATACATCCTCTACTTGTGCATAAATATCATTCATTCTTTCCGACAGATCACATAGGGAAGCATCCAGCTGTGCAGCTTCCTCAATACAGTGCAATGCATCTCCCAAGTGATCACAAACGGAGGGTATGCCTTCTGTGCCATCATATAACAGACGTACACCTTCCATAGAAAAACGCATCAGTTTATCAATGCTGCCAAGACGTTTTTTCTGCTCCAACAAATTTTCTTCTTCTTTGCTTTGCAGTGCGGCTGCTTCTATTTCATCCTTTTGAAACCGCAGAATATCCAATCTCTGTGCACGACTGCTTTCTGCTCCACAAAGCATCTGTAGCTGCTTTTGCAGCTCTCTTTCCTCCGCAAAACATGCTCTATATGCTTTCAGAGTTTGCACCAATTCCTCACCACAAAAGCGATCCAAAAGATGGATATGCCCTGATGGATTCAGCAGAGATTGGTGTTCATGCTGTCCATACAAATCCATCAACTCTGCTGCCAATGCTTTGAGCATACTGGTTGTGACAACATTTCCATTGATACGTGCCACACTGCGACCAGAGGACTGTAGGATACGGGAAATGAGCAATGTGCCATCTCCTTCTGGTTCTATTCCATGTTCCTCCAAAAACATGTCAACCTTCGGATTTTGTGTGGTAAACAATGCTTCGACCAACGCTGTTTGTTCTTCTTTGCGCAAAAAGTCACGATTTACCTTCCCCCCAAGCGCAAAATGCAGCGCATCAATAACCATAGATTTTCCGGCACCGGTTTCCCCTGTCAAAATATTCAATCCGGAATCAAACAGGATCTCACTTTCTTGAATGAGTGCTATATTTTTGATATGCAAATGTTCTAGCACAGCCATCCCCTCATTTCTTATACACTGTGAATGATATGATATAATTTTTCAATAATCAATGCTGCCTGATTATGTGTGCGTACCACACAAAATACCGTATCATCCCCGGCAATGGTTCCAAGCACTTCGCTGTTTTGCATATTATCCAATGCCACAGCAACAGCCATGCCCATACCTTCCAATGTACGTATGACAATGATATTTTGCGCATAGTCCATTTTGACTACCGCTTCCTTAAATACACGGATCAAGCGTTCTGTAATCTCTGTATCATTATTGGAGATTACAGAATATTTCTGTCTGCCACGTTCTGTAGCAATTTTGGTAAGCTTCATTTCACGAATATCTCTGGAAACGGTTGCCTGCGTTACGGTAAAGCCTTCCTCACACAACTTTTGCGCCAGTTCATCTTGTGTTTCAATATCATATTTTTCTATTAACTCCAATATTTTTGCATGTCTGGCAATTTTCAATCTGATCACAACCTTTCTTTTCATCTCTATCTACGGGTAATTATCGTGCTAACTTTTGACGTAAAACATCATAAAAGCTTTGTGGATTGGTTTTGATAATCGAAGCATATTGCTTTGATTTTTTCACTTGTATCACTTTTTTTCCTGTCAATGTCCATGCATCCTGCCCATCTGCGCTGACCGTAAAATCCGCATCTTCTCTTGGTTTAATTTCTACAGTCACCACATCATCTGCGGATATGACAATGGCTCTGCTGGTCAATGTGTGTGCAGAAATTGGTGTAATTGCCATAATTTCTGCATCTGCCTTCAGCACAGGACCGCCGGCAGAGAGATTATATGCCGTTGAACCAGTTGGCGTACAGATGATGACACCGTCTGCACGCAGGGTATCCACATATTCTTCATTGATAAATATATTGAACTCCAGAATCTTATACAGCAATCCTCTTGTAATACAAATATCATTCAGTGCCAAAATACCATGAATGCGTTGTTCTCCTGTATCAATCGAGGATTCGAGCATAATCCTCTTTTCTATTTTGTACTTACCCTCCAGCACTTGATCTATGGCATATTCCGCATGATTTTTTTCCTCTGCTGTCAAAAAACCCAATGTACCAAGATTGATACCCAAAATCGGTGTTTCATAAGGCGCTGATTTTCTGCCTACTCCCAGCAGTGTGCCATCTCCACCCAAAGAAATCAAAAAATCTGAGTACTGATACAGCTCTGACTCTCTGCGTGCATACATCTCTAAATCTGCAATATCTGCTACTTTTTCTGTCAGCTGCGGCATGCATCCTCGATGCAGCAAATGCTGTATGATTCTTTTTGTAATCACCAAATCCTTATCTTTTTCTAAATTTGGTATAATCCCAATTTTTTTCATACATTCATCCCCTCAAATGTATTTTACAAAACATCATGTGAGCGTTGTGCTATATCATCAATCCATTCAGATACTTCTTCTTTGGTTGCACCCTTTTGCTCTTTATCCAGAAAAATCAAATACTCTATATTTCCTTTTGGCCCTTTGATTGGTGAAAAATCCAAACCACAGATACCCAGCCCCTGCGCTCTGACATAATCCGCAATCATGGTAATGACCTCTCTATGAACGGAAATATCTCGCACAACACCGTTTTTCCCCACCTTTTCTCTGCCTGCCTCAAATTGTGGCTTAATCAAACAAACAAGCTGTCCATTTGGCTTCATAATCTGTAAAACAGCAGGCAATACCTTTGTCAAAGAAATAAAGGAAACATCAATGGATGCAAAATCTGCTTTTTCCGGAACCTGTTCTTCTGTAACATAGCGTACATTTGTTTTTTCCAAACACACCACACGAGAATCATTGCGCAGCTTCCACGCCAGCTGCCCACGTCCTACATCAATGGCATATACCTTTACCGCCCCATTTTGCAGCATACAATCTGTAAAACCTCCGGTAGAAGCACCGATATCCAAACAAATTTTGCCTGTTAATGTAATTGGAAAGTTTTCCATCGCTTTTTCCAGCTTAAATCCGCCACGGCTAACATATTTCATAGAGGCTGCTCTCAGCTCAATTTCTGCTGTGGCAAGAACCTTTGTACCCGCTTTGTCCTCCTTGTTGCCATTGACATAGACCTCTCCAGCCATAATATAGGCTTTCGCCTGTTCTCGCCCTGGTACCAATCCACGCTGTACCAAAAGAACATCCAGCCGTTCTTTTTCTACTTTCTCTGCCATACTCATTCTCCCAATATCTGTTTGATTGTGCAGTAAATTCCTTCTGCATCCAAACCATATCTTGCATATAATTCTTCTTGTTTGCCTTGCTCAATATATTTTTTGGGGAAAGCAATATTTTTTACATGTACCAAAACCCCTCTGTCACTATACCGTTCCAATACTGCGGAACCAAAGCCGCCATCTCGCACATTGTCTTCTATGGTAATGACATACTGGCTGTGTTTTGCTACTTCCAAAAGCATTTCTTCATCCAGAGGTGTGAGAAAGCGCATATTGACAAGAGAGGGATTCTTTCCATCTGCACGCAGTTTTTCTACCGCACCATATGCAAAATCCAGCATGTGTCCTTCTGCCAAAATAGCGATTTCCTCACCCTTTGCAATCCATTCTGCCTTTCCTGTTTCTACAGGTGTCTGATACGCTGCAAAGCTTTCTGATGCTGTGCCTCTAGGATAGCGTACTGCCACCGGCCCTGTACATACATTGACAGCATACTCCAGCATCTGCTCCAATTCCCAACCATTTTTCGGAGAAAGCACGGTCATATTTGGAATATGGCGCAGATAGGATAGATCAAATACCCCCTGATGTGTTTCACCATCTGCCCCTACCACACCAGCACGGTCTATGGCAAATACCACATGCAGGTTTTCCATACAAACATCATGAATCAACTGATCATAGGCACGCTGCAAGAAAGAGGAATATACCGCCATAACAGGAACCATCCCCTGACTTGCCAATCCGGCTGCGAAGGTTGCTCCATGCTGTTCTGCAATCGCAACATCGAAAAATCGTTTGGGGAATTTTTTACGAAAATCATCAAAACCGGTACCACTACACATAGCTGCTGTAATTCCAACTACCTTTGGATTTTGTTTGGCAATTTCCACTATTTTTTTGCCAAAAACCGCAGACCAACTTGGTTTGCTGCTCTTTGCAAGCGGTTCACCTGTACGCAGATTGAAGGCGCCTACCCCATGATAGTCCCATGGGCGTTCCTCCGCATATGGATAGCCTTTGCCTTTTTCCGTTTTTACATGAATCAGCAATGGTCCTTGCATCTGTTTGACATTTTGGAACAAATCAATCAGTTCTGGCAAATCATGCCCATCGACAGGACCAATATACTTAAATCCCATACCTTCAAAAACTGCACCGCCCAGCAATACGATTTTTGCGCTATCACGTATTTTTTCCAATATGGCATATGTTGGCTTGCCTACAATTGGTACAGTATCCAAAACATGCTTAAAGCATGTTTTGATATCTTGATATTGATTGCTGGTACGCAATGCATTCAAATGCTTGCTCATTGCGCCTACATTGGTATCAATGGACATCTGATTGTCATTGAGTATCACAATCAAATTGGTTTTTTCTCTGCCTGCATTGTTGAGCGCTTCATATGCCAAGCCGCCTGTCATAGAGCCGTCTCCAATCACTGCGATGACATGATTCTTTCTATGTTGCAGGTCACGTGCCTTTGCAAGCCCAAGCGCTGCCGAAATAGATGTTGAGCTATGTCCTGCCGCAAATGCATCGTATACACTTTCATGTGGTTTTGGAAAACCACTTAACCCATCCAGTTGTCGCAGGGCTGCAAAATCTTTTTTTCTGCCTGTCAGCATTTTATGAATGTATGCCTGATGCCCTACATCCCATACAATCTGATCCCTAGGCAAATCAAAACAGTACTCCAATGCGACTGTCAGCTCTACCACACCCAAATTGGAGGCCAAATGTCCACCGGTTTTGGATACACTACGCAGTAAAAATCTGCGCAGTTCTTTACAAAGCTGTTTCATTTCAGATATATCTAATTTTTTTAAGTCTTCAGGACATTGTATCCTATCTAACCACTGATTCACAAAAACCACCTACTCCAAAAACAAATCTATTCTTTTTTGACTCAGACACATGATAGAAGCAAAACTGTTTTCTCATCTGTGCCACAGTGTCACAAAAACAGTTGTTGCGGTTTAATAAAGCAAACCAACAACAATCCCTAAAATACCTCCTACAAGCACCTCTAACGGTGTATGTCCCAATAATTCTTTTACCTTTGTATAATTTGGTAATTTATGATGCTCAATCAAATAATTGATAATTTCTGCCTGTTTGCCTGCTGCACGGCGAATCCCTGCCGCATCATACATCACGACAAAAGAAAAAATCAATGAAATCGCAAAAACCGGAGAATGAAAACCATAATATTTTCCGACGCTTGTTGTCAATGCCATAACCAAAGAAGAATGTGAACTTGGCATTCCTCCGGTACCGGTCAATCGTGTTGCATCAAATTTACGCTCTGTGATAATCGGTCGTATGGTCTTGAAGCCCTGTGCCAATGCCCAAGAAAGAATAGCAGCCCAAAATGGGCGGTTATCCAAAAAAGCTGTAAAATCCATAACACCTCATCTTCTTTCTCATTTAGTATGTTCTCTGTAACAAATCTTTTGTCAGCTCACATAAAAATTTACAATTTTCACCCATGCTTTCCAATATATCAACCGCTTCCTGTGACAATTTTGCTGCAATTTCTCTGGAACGCTCAATACCATAAAGTGTAACATATGTGGTCTTTTCATTTTTTTCATCGCTATGGATCGGCTTTCCCAGTTCCTCCATGGTGCTTGTGACATCCAAAATATCATCTAAAATCTGGAAGGCAACACCAATTTTTTCACCTGCCAACCCAAATTTCTCAACAACATCTGCATGCGCACCACCAACACAGGCACCCGCTTCCAATGCACCACGAATCATTGCTGATGTTTTGTGTACATGAATAAAATCCAAAATTTCTTTTTCTAATGTTTTGCCTTCAAAATAGATATCCACCACTTGCCCAGTCAACATACCGTAAATTCCGGCTCCTTTTGCAATTGCCAGCATTGCGCCTGTCGTCTGTTTGGATGGATTGTCGTAGCATGCCTGTGCCATAATCTGCATTGCATGATGCAAAAGACCATCTCCAGTCAGTATTGCCATATCCTCTCCATATACCTTATGGCTCGTCAACCGACCACGACGATAATCATCATTATCCATCGCAGGCAAATCATCATGAATCAAAGAATATGTATGTATCATTTCCAACGCACAGGCAAACGGCATGGCATCCTCTTTTTTTCCGCCTACTGCTTCACAAGCTGCCAATACCATAATGGGGCGCAGTCGTTTGCCTCCTGCAAACAAACTGTAGCCCATCGCTTCAAAAATAACGGGGGGAAATGTTTCCTGTTTTGGAATATAGGTACGCAAAGCTGCCTCTACTTCCTGTATGCGTGTCTGCATTTCATTTTTCCAATCCATATTGTTCATCCTCCTCAAAAGGAATTTCTTCCCACAAACCTGCTTCTTTCTGCAAAAGCACAACACTTCCTTCGGCTGCTGCCAGTTTTTCTTTACACACTGCGGACAAAGACAGACCTTCTTTATAAAACTTGACTGCATCCTCCAAGGGTACTTCTTCCGTTTCTAGGCGATCGACAATTTCCTCCAGCCGTGTCATCGCTTCTTCAAATGTTACTTTCTTTTTCGCCACGCATGCGCACCGCCTTTTCTATAATCTCTGTTTTCAAATCACCATCTTTGAGCTGCAAAAGCAGCCTGTCCCCAACCTTTGCCTGTGCAATAGAGGTCAGCAGCGTACCGTTCTGCGTCTGTGCCAAAAGATAGCCCCTTTGCATCATGGACAGTGGTGAAACTGCTTCCAAACGGTTTTCCAGATATTGCAGCTTTTTTGCAGACAGTTCTAAGCGATGTGCAAGCTGCGTTTGCAGGCGGCGCTGTTTTTGATTGACCGCTTCTTCTGCCACACGAAACCGCTCCAACGGCCTTGTAAATACTGTTCTTTTCATAGCATAGTTCAGTCTACGTGTACAGGAAGTCAATACTGCCCGAAAATCACGTTCCAATCGAAGATACAGCCGTGTAAACTGTTCTCTGCTTTCTATCACGGAACTTGTTGCAAGCTCTGCTGCTGCAGAAGGTGTTGGTGCACGTAAGTCAGAGACAAAATCTGCAATGGTTACATCTGTTTCATGCCCAACGGCAGAAATAACAGGAGTTTTGGAAGCAAAAATGGCTCTTGCCACCCTTTCTTCATTAAAACACCAAAGATCCTCCATCGAACCGCCTCCACGCCCCAATATAATGACATCCGCTTGATTCCATTCATTGGCAAGCTTTAAGGAGCGTACAATATCATCTGCTGCCTGTTTGCCTTGTACCAGTGTTGGAAAAATCGCAATCTTGATCCCTGCATCTCGTCGTTTTATAATTTGTAAGATATCTCGAATTGCAGCACCTGTTGGCGAAGTGATCACTGCGATACATTCTGGATTTTGCGGAATTTCACGCTTAAATTCTGCATCAAACAGCCCTTCTTGCGCAAGTCGCTCTTTGCACTGTTCAAATGCCATCTGTAAAGAACCGATGCCTACCGGCTCCATCATTTCCGCATACAGCTGATACTGCCCGCTTTTTTCGTACAGAGAAATATGTCCGTATACAATAACCTGCATACCATTTTCTGGTATGTATGGCATCGCTTGTGCATCTTGTCTGAACATCACACAGGCAATTGCACCTGCACGATCCTTCAGTGTAAAATAATAATGTCCGGAGCTGTGTGCCTTGAAATTGGAAACCTCACCCTTTACCAATAAACTGCTCAATATAAAATCGTTTTCCAATACGCTTTTGATATAACGGTTAATCTGCCCTACAGTAAAAATTTTGGGTTCGATCATGGATTTACTTCCTTTGCTGATTTATAATACAGTTGCAATCTTGCCCAGTACACCATTGACAAAAGATGGTGCTTCGTCGGAGCTGAACTGTTTTGCAAGCTCTACTGCTTCATTGATGACAACGCCTACGGGCGCTTGCTTGCTATACTTCAATTCATAGACAGACAATCTCAATATAGACAAATCCACACGGTTCATACGAGAAGTTGTCCATTTTTTTGCAAACTGGTTGATGAGTGCATCAATTTCATCCAAATGACTCTGTACACCCTCTACAGATTGTATGATATATGCTTTTTCCGCTTCTGTTACAGTTTCTTCCTGCTCAGAAAAAAAGACCTCTTTTGCCTCTGCATGTTCTTGTGCATCTGCAAACCCCATCTGAAATAGCAGTTCAAATGCATGTTTTCTTGCAGTTCTTCGACTCATAATGTTCCTCCGTTTTCTCTACTGGTATTCCTACACTTTTATTCTGCCTCTTGCTTCAAATGCTTTTCCTTTACAATACCGGAAACGGCAACATTGACAGCCTCAACAGCAATGCCTGTCATGGTTTCCACCGCATTTTTCACACGCTGCTGTACTTCCTCGGCAACTTGCTGTACCTTTGTTCCGAAATTTACGATAATTTCCATATCCAGTATCAAATTGTCATCTTCTTTGATAATTTCTACGCATTTGACCTGTCCTTTTTTCCCGAAGAATTCTACAAGGCCCTTTCCGCTTCCGCTGCCTTCTGTGACACCCTCCACTTCCAATGCTGCGGTTACAGCAATCACACCGATTACCTCATCTGCAATTTGAATGCTTCCATGCATATTTTTATTGTCAGACATATTTTCAGCCTCCCATCTCTATTTATTCATCGTTCTATACATCTGCATTTTTTTATATACATATTCACAAAATCATATACCGTTTTTTTCCAATAAAACCTGTTTTATCCTTTCCAAATCCTAGGAAAACAAACATACCAGATGGAAAAAAACCTTATTATTTATTTTTATAGTATATCAGAAAAAGAAATATAATGCAATAAATATACATAGAATCATGAATATTGTATCCGGCAATCAGATAGATTTATCATTGTTTTTTTATAAAATATACAGCATCTGCACAAAAAAAAGAACGTATAGCACGTTCTTTCTTCTAAAAAAAGAGATTTTTTTATTTTTTTGAAGTATATGAAATGAAAATATAAGATATTATTTCTTTCATAACATACTATGAATATAGCAATATTCTATTTTTTTCATTCGGTTTTTGCTTCTTTCCAAAAACAGCTTTTAAAAAAAAGACAAAAAGCAAAGGGCTGCTTCATACAGCCCCTTGCACACTTCGTATCTCATTTAGTGATGTACACGAATGATGGAAGATACCTTATGTACCATAGACATTGTAGAAATAACTGTCATAGAATCCATAAATTGTTTTTCTGCTACATCATATGTCACAATCACAACCTCAGCTGTTTGGTCATCTTCCTTTGCTTTTTGAATGAGCATAGAGATGCTGACATGATTGCTGCCAAAAACACCTGCAAGTGCTGCCAATGTACCAGCACGATCCTCCAGCTTCATACGGATATAATAACTGCTTTTTGTTTCAGACATGGGTTTGATTGCAACATTTTGATAACAAGAACAACCAATGCGTCCTGTACAATTGTACTGCATATTGCGTGCAATATCCATCAAATCCCCAACCACTGCAGAGCCTGTTGGCAGAGAACCTGCACCTCTGCCATAGAACATAACATCATCCACAGAATCCCCATGCAAAAAGATTGCATTGAACGAATCTTTGATTGCGGAAAGCGGATGCTCCATTGGAATCATTGTGGGATGTACACGAACTTCTATACCACCATCTACCAATCTTGCGATGCCGAGCAGTTTGATTTCATAGCCTAGCTCATGCGCATAACGAATATCCTTTTCTGTGATTTTTGAAATTCCTTCTGTATAAACGTCGTCAAACGTCACAGGTGTATGGAAAGCAATAGATGCCATAATTGCCAGTTTGCGTCCTGCATCATAACCTTCTACATCAGCAGTAGGATCTGCTTCTGCATACCCCAAATCCTGTGCCAGTTTCAATGCTTCTGCATAATCCATTCCTTCCTCTGACATTTTAGAAAGAATGAAGTTGGTGGTACCATTGATAATACCCATAACTTCAGAAATATCATTCCCCAGAAGGCATTGCTTCATAGGTCTAATGATTGGAGTACCTCCTGCAACCGCTGCTTCAAAAAGAAGGTCGCAATGATTTTCTCTTGCTATCTCCAAAAGCTCGTGCCCATGTGTTGCCATCAAATCTTTATTCGCCGTTACCACATGTTTGCCTTTTTGCAGTGCTGCTTTGATATAGCTGTATGCCGGTTCTATACCGCCCATGACCTCTACCACCAGTTCAATGGAATCATCATCAATGATATCCGTCCACTGATCTGTCAAGGTATCTGCTGGCAGACGATCTGCGTATTTTGCTTTATTACGCACCAATACCTTCGCAACTTCCAATATACAGCCGATTTTGGCAGGCATATTTTTACGCTGCTTTTGCAAAATTTCGTATACACCACTACCGACCGTACCCATGCCTAAAAGTGCGACTTTTTTTTTCTTTTCTTCCGACATCACAATTTCCTCCTGTATGATTACCTATCATGGATGGTGCAAATAAATCCCTTGCATGCATCTCTATTTTTTCCGATAGAGCAATTTTACCACGATTTCTTTTGTTGTCAACCACTTTTGTCTTTTTACCGAAAACATTTATCCGTATTACAAATACAACGAAGTTTATATTTGCATTTTCAGCAATATTGAACAATCAAACAAAAGCCCTTCTTTCAAACGACTGAACAAAAAAGAAGCTGCTGTAACTTTGTACAGCAGCTTCTTCAGATAATGGTTTGAGATTTTACTTAGCCCAACTGCAACAGACGTTCTTCCACCTGTGCCAGAATCGCTTTGTATTTTTCGCCCTTTGCCTTTTCTTCATCAATGACGTTTTGAGGTGCCTTTGCTACAAATCCCTGATTTGCGAGTTTCTTTTCCACACGCTCAATCTCTTTGAGCATTTTTTCTTTCTCTTTATTCAGTCTTTCTCGTTCTTTATCCAAATCCACCAACTCTGCCAAAGGCATATAAATGGTAACATTGGTTGCCACAACAGATACAGCATCTGCACCAATTCCAGCTTTATCTGCCTGAACTGTCACTTCGCTTGCATGTGCCAGTGTCTTAAAGAACACCTTACTGTTTTCAAATATGGTACGTACATCCTCTTTGTCAGAAACAACGAATACCTGTACTTTTTTAGAAGGTGCAACATTCATTTCTGCACGGATGTTTCGGATATTGCGTACACTTTCTTTGATCAAATCAATTTCTGTTTCGTTTTCTACATAGTTCCATTCTTCTTTATATACAGGCCAAGAAGAAATCATAATGCTTTCTTCTTCCTCTTGAATATGCTGGAATAGCTCCTCTGTAATGAACGGCATGAAAGGATGCAGCATTTTCAGCGCATTGATGAGCACATTCTTCAATGTCCAAAGCGCTGCTTCTCTTGTGCTATCCTCTTTGTTATACAAACGAGGTTTTACCATTTCAATATACCAGTCACAATATTCATCCCAAAGGAAATCATATACCTTCTGTACCGCAAGCCCCAGTTCGTAATTTTCCAGATTTTCAGAAACCTCTTTTGCCAGTGTATTGACCTTGGAAAGAATCCATTTATCTGCGGAAGTCAGCATCAACAGCTTTGTTTCCTGTTTTTCATCCATATTCATCATGACAAAACGGCTTGCATTCCAAATCTTATTACAGAAGTTACGGCAATTTTCCAATCTTTCCCAATAGAATCGCATATCATTACCAGGCGCATTACCCGTAATGAGCAACAAACGCAGAGGGTCTGCACCATAATCTGCAATTACCGCCAAAGGATCAATACCATTGCCCAGAGATTTAGAGAATTTTCTACCCTGGTCATCACGAATCAAACCATGAATCAGTACATCTTGGAATGGTGGTTCATGCATATTTTCCATTGCAGAAAATACCATACGCACAACCCAGAAGAAAATAATATCATACCCAGTGATTAGTGTGCTGGTTGGATAGAAATGCTTCAAGTCTTCTGTATCATTGGGCCAACCCAGTGTGGAGAATGGCCATAAGGCAGAGCTGAACCATGTATCCAGTGTATCCTCGTCCTGATGCAATTTCTTACAGCCGCATTTTTCACAGCTTTCAGGAGCCTGCTTGCTGATGGTAATATGTCCACATTCATCACAATAGTATGCCGGAATACGATGTCCCCACCACAGCTGTCTGGAAATACACCAGTCACGGATATTTTCCAGCCAATGCATATACACTTTGCCAAAACGATCTGGAACAAATCGCAGCTGCTTGTTTTCATATACTTCCATTGCAGGTTTTGCCAGTTCATCCATACGTACAAACCATTGCAGCTTTATCATGGGTTCAATGGCTACATTACATCTTTCATGGCAACCAACAGCATGTGTAATATCTTCGATTTCTACAAGATAGCCTTCTTTTTTCAGTTCTTCTACCACAGCTTTTCTTGCATCCATACGATCCATACCTGCATACTTTCCTGCATTTTCATTCATCGTACCATCGTCATTCATCACATTGACATGAGGTAAATCATGACGCAGACCAACTTCAAAGTCATTGGGATCATGTGCAGGTGTAATCTTTACCACACCTGTACCAAATTCTCGATCTACATATTCATCTGCAATAATCGGAATCTCTTTATTCATCAATGGCAGAATACAGGTTTTTCCAATCAAATGCTGATATCTTTCATCTTCCGGATGTACTGCTACCGCTACGTCACCCATCATGGTTTCCGGACGTGTTGTGGCAAGACGCAGTTTTTCATCCGAGCCAACAATCGGATAATTGATGTGATAGAAATGTCCTTCTGTTTCTATATGATTGACTTCTGCATCGGAAATGGTTGTCTGACATTTGGGGCACCAGTTGATGATTTTTTCACCACGATAGATATACCCTTTTTCATACAGACGGCAGAACACCTCTAATACAGCATCAGAGCATCCCTCATCCATGGTAAAACGTACACGATCCCAGTCACAAGAGCAGCCCAGCTTGCGCAGCTGATTGAGTATAATGCCTCCGTATTCTTCTTTCCAGTCCCATGCACGCTGCAAGAAGCCTTCACGACCAACATCTTCTTTGGAAAGACCTTCGCTTGCCATTTTTTGTACCACTTTTAATTCTGTGGAAATACTTGCGTGGTCAATACCCGGTACCCAAAGTGCATTATACCCAGACATTCTTTTCCAACGAATCAAAATATCCTGCATGGTATTATCCAGTGCATGTCCCATATGCAGCTGCCCTGTGATATTCGGAGGGGGCATAACGATACAATAGGGTTTCTTCGTTTTATCAATCTTTGTATGGAAGTACTTTTTGTCCATCCACATTGCATATAGACGATCCTCAACCGATTTGGGATCAAAATTTTTTGCCAGTTCTTTCACGCTTTTTCCTCCTTCATGTGATTACAGCATCTGCTTGTATTGCATACCGATGCCATGGTCTAATAAAAAAAAGTGTCCGCCACAAAAAGGACGAACACTCGCGATACCACCTTCATTCCCACTGCTTGCACAGCGGACACTCAAAGACCGATAACGAGATCAACCGTTTCTGCTTACTTTTTCTTTTCAGCAGAACAACTCCAAAGCTACCTTCTGTACATACTCTCTGAAAAAGCCTTACACCCTATGGGCTTTTCTCTCTGACAGCAGTTTTGTACATACTCCTCTTTTTCATAGTCTTTTACTTTTTAATCAAACATCAATCCAATTCAAACAAAGCCAAACGGTTGGTGTTTTCTTATAGTTCAAGATTTTATTCAATCTATCCAATTTTGTCAAGGTCTTTTTCTAAATTATTCTGTATTCTTCATATCTTGCGGATATTTTGAAATATTGAGCAAAATACCCATCATCGCCATAGTTACCAAAAGTGCCGTACCACCATAGCTGATAAACGGAAGCGGCTGTCCGGTATTTGGTATGGTGTTGGTTACAACGCCAATGTTAATCAACGACTGAAATCCAACAGAAGCTGTGATACCGGTTGCCACAGACATACCAAAATTATCTCTGGCATTGATTGCAATACGTATTCCACGCCATACCAATACAGCAAACAAAGTAATGACCATTACTGCACCTACAATCCCAAGTTCTTCACAAATAATTGCAAATATAATATCATTATGTGCTTCCGGAATAAATGTTTTTTGGCGACTTTGTCCCAAGCCGACACCAAACAGGCCACCGGATGCCACTGCATATAGCGACTGAATGGTCTGGAAACCGGAAAATGTTGGATCCGCCCAAGGATCTAACCATGCTGTAATACGTGTCAAACGATATCGAAACTGCGGCAATATGACCAATATACCGCCTATCGGAATCAATACTGCTGCGCCTGCAATAAAGTACCAAATTCTGGGACTGGATACGAACAAAATCGTTAAGCCAACCAAAAGCAACAAAAGCGCCGTAGAAAAGTTTGTCAAAGCAATCAAACCAACGGGCAATGCCAAAATTGCAAACGCCCGCAAAAAACCATTCAGGTGCCCCAATTCCTTACGCCGATTCATGATGTACAATGACAAAAACAATATTACCGCAACCTTTGAAAATTCCGAAGGCTGAAACTGTATGGAACCAATTTCAATCCAGCGTACCTGCCCCTTTTTTTTAGAACCGATAAACGGCAGTATACACAACAAAAGATTGGAACCCCAATATGCAATTGGTGCAATTTTTTTCCAAAACTGATAGGGGATGTTCATGGTAAAAATCATTGCTACTGTTCCCAAAACTGCCCAAAGCCCCTGACGTTTGAGGTAATAGAACATATCAAAATTAAATTTTTTGCTGGACATAGTAGAATAATAACTTGCACTGCAAATCATCACAATTCCGAAAAGAACCAGTGTCAATACCACAAACAGCAATCCAAAATCATAAGTATCGGAAATCATACGCCTTTTTTTTCTTCTTTTCATTGATTGGTTATATCCCGTTTGTTTCATTTCTCCACCTCATCTTACTTGAGATTTCTCCATAAGAAAATGTATGGCATGCGCTTTTCTTGGAAAAACGATGCCATCCCATTTTACTTTTGGCACTTCCTTATTTTTGCAAAAAAGACCGCACCTGTTCTTTGAACAAATCGCCTCTCTGCTCATAATTATCAAACATACCCCAGCTTGCACATGCAGGAGAAAGCAATACACAGTCACCTGTTTGCGCTTTTTCACGACAGAGATTGACTGCGTCTGAAAAAGTTTCACATTCAGAAATTGCAGTAAAACCAAATTTTTCTGCAGAGGCACGAATTTGCGGTGCAGTAACACCAATCAGCACCAGATGCTTAACTCTGCCTGCAAAGAGCTTCGTCCAATCATCAAAGGATACACCCTTATCATAGCCGCCACCAATGAGTACAATCGGCTTTTGCATAGCCAAAATTGCACGAATAGAGGCATCTGTATTGGTTCCCTTAGAATCGTTATAATAATCCACACCATCTACCGTTGCCACATATTCAATACGATGTGCAACTCCCGCAAAGCTACGCAGAACATTACGAATGATATCCAAATCTATCCCAGCGCATATTCCCATTGCAGCCGCCGCCATAACATTCTCGTAGTTATGCACGCCCAACAGCTGTAATTCATCCACAGAAACCAGCTTTTCAGAAATCCCCTGCCATTTTACAATCATATCTTTGCCATCCAGATAAATTCCTTCCTCCAGCGGTGCTGCACTACTAAAGAAAAATACCTTTGCTTTGGTATGATCTGCCATTTTGCGGCATACATCATCCATGTGGTTCAATATACAGAAATCCTCTGCTGTCTGTTTGGCAAACACACGCTCTTTCATCGCAATATAGACTTCCATTGTTTTATGGCGATTCAAATGATCCGGAGTAATATTCAAAACTGCACTGATTTTTGGATGAAATTCCTTTGCTTTTTCCATCTGAAAGCTGCTGATTTCCGCAACAACCCAGTCGTTTTCTGTTAGCTGTGCAACCTTTTCGCTGTAAGGAATTCCGATATTTCCCACAACGGCTGTATGAGGATAAACCGCTTTCATAATTTCCCCTGTCAATGTCGTTGTAGTTGTTTTGCCATTGGTACCTGTGATGGCAATGATGGGGCAAGCAGTTTCACGATATGCGAGCTCCACTTCACTGATTACACAAACACCTGCCTGTTCTGCTTTCGTAATAAACGGCAAATCGCAGGGGATACCCGGACTTAATACCATCAAGTCCTGTTTTTCTGCAATATCATCGGGATTTTTGCCTGTATAAAGCACGATCCCTTCTTTTTCCAAAGTCAGTGCCTCCTCTGGCACAGCTTCACGCACTTTCATATCCTGCAATGTTACCTCTGCACCCAAACGATGCAGCAATTTTGCTGCTGAAATGCCACTTTTTGCCATGCCACATACCAAAGCTTTTTTTCCTGTATAATCCATACCGATCCTTCTTTCTGTTAAAACATATATTTACAACCCAAAAAGCCAATCAAGCACAGCAAAGCCGTTGCCACATAGAACAATGTCACTACCTTTGTTTCTCTCCATCCGCACTGTTCCAAATGGTGATGGAAGGGCGCCATCTTAAACAATCTTCTGCCTTCTCCATATTTACGCTTTGTCATCTTAAACCAGCCAACCTGAAGCATGACTGTTAAGGATTCCCAAAGATAAATAAAGCCTACAATGACAATGAAAATCGGCATTTTCAGTATAAATGCAGTTGCTGCCACAAATCCGCCCAGCGCCAGAGAACCGGTATCGCCCATAAAAACCTTTGCCGGATATGCATTGAATATCAAAAATGCCAGCAATGCGCCTACAATTGCTCCACAAATGGGTGAAATCATACTGCCGGATGCCCATGATACAATCATAAAAAATGCTGCAACTATTAATGTCACACCGCCTGCCAAGCCATCCAAGCCATCTGTCAGATTGACGCCATTGACCGTACCCAATACCGCAATAAATACAAAGGGAATAAACAAAATACCCAAATCCAATTCCATACCATTGGTAAAAGGAATGTAGATCGCCCTCATGCTATCATGCTGCATCAAATACCAACAGAATATTGCTGTTACAATCAATTGCAATGCGAGCTTTTGCCATGCACGCAAACCCAAGGAGCGTTTTTTTACCACCTTGATATAATCATCCAAAAAGCCAATGACCCCATAACATACAGTCATCAGTACAATTGCTATGCCATCCATATTCCCTTTCAGGAAAAAGAAGGCTGCAACCAAAAATGCCATCAAAAATGCAATCCCACCCATGGTAGGTGTTCCTTGTTTTTGCAGATGTGTCTGTGGTCCATCATCTCGTACATTTTGCCCGAATTTCATTTTATGCAGCACCGGAATCCAGATCGGACATAGTATGACACCAATAACAAATGATATGAGTATGGCATAAATCGCCTGTTCCAAAGAACCCACTTTATTTCACTCCTTGTAATTTCTCTACTGTTTTTTCAAATTGCATACTGTGAGAAGCTTTTAACAAAACGGTATCTCCCTTTTGAATCATGGAAAGCCCATCTTCCCAGAACGCTTCTTGTGTATCATAACAGAATACCTCCTGCAAGCCGTTGGATTTTGCACCCTCTGCCATACACGCTGCATATCTGCCGATACAAATCAGCAAATCAATCTGTTTTTTTCCTGCATATGCACCTACATCTTCATGCATCTGCGGTGCATAATCTCCCAGCTCTCCCATAAAGCCCAAAACAGCTACTTTTCTGCCTTCTGCCTGTTTCAGAATATCCAATCCTGCTTTTGCAGAAACGGGGTTGGAATTGTAAACATCATTCAAAAGTGTAATGCCTGTATCCAGTCGCATCAATGTCATACGATTTTTTGTTGGTACATACTGTTCGATCCCATCATGAATCTGCTCTAATGTCAGACCAAGTTCCAAACCTACCGCAACTGCGGAAAGCGCATTGCTGACCATATGCACCCCCGGCATGGGAATCGTCACATCTGTTTGCCCCAAAGGTGTATGAATGGTACATTTTGTCTGTGTTAGACCAGCGGATACAATATTGTCTGCATAAAGCCCTTTATGATTTTCCACACCAAACCAACGCACCTGCGGTTTGAGCTTTCCTTCTGTTGTCAAAAGCATATCGTTGTCCGCATTCAAAATAGCAATTCCATTTTCATCCATAAAATCAAAAAGCTCACATTTTGCTTTTAAGATACCTTCTCTGCTGCCCAAAAATTCAATATGTGCCACACCAACATTGGAAATCAAACCAATATCTGGGCGCACCACATCCACCAAACGATGAATCTCCTGAAAATGGTTCATTCCCATTTCAATGACTGCCACTTCATGCGTGTCCTCCAGTCGAAACAATGTCAAAGGCACCCCAATATCATTGTTATAGTTTCCTTGTGTCCACAAAACATGATATTTTTGTGACAATACAGAAGCAACCATATCCTTCGTGGTGGTTTTACCCACACTACCGGTAACACCGACAAACGGAATGTCAAACAGATGGCGATAATACTTTGCCAGCTGCAACAGCGCTTCTCCTGTATTTTCTACCAAAAGCAATGTGCAGCCATGCTTTGGCTGCATTTTATGCGCAGTAAAACAAACTGGTACGCCCTTTTCCATACAATCGTTAAGAAAACGATGCCCATCTGTATTTTCTCCACGCAAAGGAACAAATAAGCTGTTTTCTCCCGCTTCTCTGGAATCTTGTGTAACATGACAAATGGTTCTGGACAAATCTCCGCCGTCTGTCAAAATTTCTGCACCCACTGCTTCTGAAATTTCTCTAATGCTTAGTTTCTTCATAAACAATCCTCTCCAAATGCTTTTCGTACTTCTTCTACATCATCAAAGTGAATCGTACCTTCTGGGAAAATCTGATATGTTTCATGCCCTTTTCCTGCAATGAGTATGACATCCCCTTCTTCTGCCAATTCTACCGCCCGTTGTATTGCCTTGCGGCGGTCTACCTGTCTTTCATAAGGACAACCGGTCTCTTTGGTACCCATTTCCACTTCGTTGATGATTTGCTCAGGGTCTTCTGTACGTGGATTATCTGATGTGATGATACAATATCCGGCATTTTTTCCACCAATGCGACCCATAATAGGGCGTTTTGTTTTATCTCGATCACCACCACAACCAAATACAGCAATGATTTTTCCTTTTGTAAACTCTGCGGCTGTTTTCAAAACATTTTCCAATCCGTCCGGTGTATGTGCGTAGTCTACTACAGCCTGACAGCCTTTTTTGCTGCGTACTGTCTGAAAACGTCCGCTTACACCGAATACTGCAAAAAGCCCATCTAAAATATCCTGCATATCCACACCCAGATACAGACATGCACCAATGGCACCCAAGGCATTGTATACACTAAAGCGACCTGGCGTATGCAGCTTTACAGGGTAATCAGCATCTTGATATGCCAGTGTGAAGGATGTACCTTCTGCGGTGATGACGATATTTTCCGCTTTCAAATCAGCCTGTTGATCAATGGCATATGTCATAACGTCCCCTGCTGCGCACTTTGCCATAAAACTTCCTGCCGCATCATCCAGATTGATGACACTATGCTTGCTGCGCCCAAAAAGCAGACTTTTTGCAATTTTATAATTTTCCATTGTTTTATGATAATCCAAATGATCTTGTGTCAAATTGGTAAATACTGCCACATCATACACAATGCCATCAACACGGTGTAGATCCAAAGAGTGTGAAGAAACCTCCATCATTACATCTGTTACCTGCTCCTGCTTCATGCGACGGAGAAGCGCTTGCAGCTCCAAGGACTCCGGTGTAGTACGTTCTGCATGAACAACCGTATCGCCGATTCTATTTTCAATCGTACCGATGATACCTGTTTTTCTACCGATACGATTCAATACAGAGCGTACCAAAAATGTGGTTGTTGTTTTGCCATTGGTGCCGGTTACACCCATAACACGCATATCTTTTGTGGGATGGCCATAGTAATTGCATGCAAGCACAGCCAATGCCTCACGATTGTTTTTGGTTTGTATCACTGTAATATTCTCGTCAATTCCTTCAACAGCATGTTCCACCAACAGTGCAATTGCCCCTTTTTCCAGAGCCATTGGGATATATTTGTGTCCGTCTGTTTGAAATCCGGTAATACAGACAAATACATCCCCCTGTGCTACTTTACGGGAATCATACACAGGTGCAAGAATTTCGATATCATCCTTTCCTTGTAGTACCGTATAAGAAACGGATTGCAACAGTTCTTTTAACTGCACAGTGTGTTCCTCCTTTACAACAAATATCCTATCGTTTGTTTTTTCTATTCATCAAATATTTATTATACCATAGAAATACATACAGAACAGCAAAACAAAAAATTTTTTTATATTTCCTTTTGACAAGATACATTTCTACTCCTGTGCGCCATACAAAAGCACCTTTGTTCCCTGATTTGCCTCCTGTCCTGAGGGTGGCAATTGAGATACCACTGGTTCTGTTCCGCTTGTTTCAACAGAAAATCCAGCTTCTAAAAGTATATGCTTTGCTTCCATCCATGTCATTCCTGTAACATCCGGAACAATTGCAGTTGCGTCTTCTTCCACAACACCCTCCTTGGGAATACCAAGATATGGCAGAATATTTTCCAACAATTCCTTCATAATAGGTCCTCCCACAGTTCCGCCATAATACACCCCCTGCGGCTCATCAATCATTACAAAAGCCATTACTTGTGGATCATTTGCCGGTGCAAACGTCATAAAGGAAGCGATATACTTTCCGCTTCTGCGTGGTAGTTTTTCGGAGGTTGCCGTTTTCCCACCAATACGATATCCTGCAACAGATGCTTTATTGCCTGTACCCTCTGCAACAACACTTTCCAAAATCTCTTTCATGGTATCAGAGGTCTGCTTGGATATCATTGGTTCGCCTTTGTCATAGGAAAATGTTTCTATGATATTTCCGTTTTCGTCTGCGATCCCATATCCAATATGCGGTGTAATGAGGTATCCGCCATTGACAGCTGCCGAAGCTGCACGCAGCAGCTGCAACGGCGTAATCTGAAAGGACTGCCCAAAGGACATGGTAGCAAGCTCTACCGGTCCTGTGCTTTCCAATGTATGCAAGATACCAACCGCTTCCCCTGCCAGATCAATTCCTGTTTTCTCATGAAATCCAAATTTGTCCAAATATTCCAAAAAGGTTTCTGCACCCAATCTCTCTGCCACTTCCATAAATACCGGATTGCAGGAATTTTGTACGCCTTGTACAAATGTTTCTGCACCATGGGTACGAGGATAACGCCAACACTTGATTTGTCTGTCCCCTGCAATATGATAGCCTTTACAGTAAAAAGTGCTTTCTGGCGTAATTACGCCTTCCTCTAAGCCGGCAACTGATGTCACAATCTTAAAGATACTTCCCGGTTCATATGTATCATTGATGACATCATTGCGCCACATTTGATTGCGTGCATCATTTTTCTCTTGTGCCGAAAGCGTATCCCAAATGGCTGCAAGTGATTCATCCTGTATTGCAAAGGGTGCATTCAAGTCAAAGGAGGGATAGTTTGCCATAGCATAGATTGCGCCATTTTGGGGATTGAGTACAATAATTGCCCCCTTTTTGGCATGCTTTGCTTCTACTGCTTTTGCCAATGTCTGTTCTGCATACTGCTGTATGACCACATCTAAAGTTGTAACCAAATTTTCTCCATCCACAGGCGGAATACGATCTTGTTCCCCAGTCAGTTCTCGTCCAATGGAATCTGTGACTGTCAGTATTTTCCCTTGCTTTCCTTGCAGCCGTTCTTCATACTTCGCTTCCAAGCCAATAATTCCCTGATTATCTTTTCCTACAAAACCAATCACCTGTGCTGCCAAATCTCCATATGGATATACACGCTGTATATCCTCATCTACCTTTACCCCAGGAAGATCTTCCTGCCTGATTTTCTGTGCCGTTTCCATATCCACCTTGGTTTGAATACGCACCAGAGCTACTTTTTCTTTGGTTTTTTTCAACACATCCTCTACATCCAAATCCAAAATTTTTGCCAAAACTTCTGCCGTTTTTTCTTTTTCTGTAACCTGTGCCGGTATGACACTTACCGCTGTTACGGTCTGTGTCTGTGCCAGACCTACTCCATGACAATCTAAAATACTTCCTCGTTTTGGTGTAATCAATCGATCTCTTGTCTGTTGTTCGTATGCCATTTCCTGCCATTGTGCCGCACGAAAAAGCTCAATATAAATCAGCCTGCCAATCAAAAGCAAAAAGCCTGATACACAGCAGCACAAATAAAAAACAAGTCTTTTTTTTGCGCCAATCGAAGGCTTTTCCATAAAAAACTCCCCACCCTTTCCATACTTTGTAAAATTTCTTCTCAAAACAAAGTATATGGAAAAGATGGGGGCTATATGCCTTTGCTACCAGCGCCATACCACATCAATCGGAAGCAGTATCGGCCTGTTTATCTTCTGTTTTTGGCGTTTCCGGCTTGCCCATTGTTACAACCACTTCGCTCTCCTTTGCAACGGAAATGCCATATTTTGGTTCCTGCGAAAGCACAATACCTGATTGTTCTCCCTCAAATGCCATGGTAAATCCTGCATTTTGCAATGTTTTCTCTGCATCAGTATATGTTTTCCCCACTACATTGGGCACCGGTATGGTTCCTGCATCTTCTACGGATTTTTCTACATAAAGTATGATTTCACTTCCGACATCTACGGTTGTATTTCCCTTTGGCACCTGATTGGAAATGGTATTTCCGGTACCCACAACTTTATAATTGAGTCCTTTCCCATCCAAATCTCCAATCACATCATATATGACACTGCCTGTATAATCCCCAACCGTAA
Organism: Anaerotignum sp.; assembly: GCA_020024455.1. GTDB lineage: Bacteria > Bacillota > Clostridia > Lachnospirales > Anaerotignaceae > Anaerotignum. The sequence goes on from JAHHTU010000003.1 coordinate 109,903, forward strand.
CGGTTTGCTTGGTAGAAATATTGATTTCATCTTCTACGGATTCGGTAGGCTCCAAATTTGCATATTTGATGATTCCTTCAATGATCTTCTTTGTCATGGGTGTGGGAGTTTGTACACCGTCTTTATACGTTTTTGGTAAATTGATGACTGTAAATACAATATATTCTGGATTTTCCGCTGGGAAATAAGACATATTGGTAAGTGTCCATAAATTCTTTTGCTTTCTTGACCCTTGTTCTGCTGTACCGGTTTTGCACCCAATAGAGTAACCAGGGATTTTCAATTTCTTTGCTGTACCATGATCTACCGTTGCTTTGAGTGCGGTACGCATATAGGCAGAAGTTTCCTCGGAAATGACACGACGCACTACCTCCACATTGTTTTGCAGCACTACATTCCCATTTTGGTCTAAAATCTGTGATACCACATGCGGACGCACGATTTTACCACCATTAATGAGTGCAGAAAATGCTGTAATTGCCTGTACGGTGGTGCAGTTGAATGTTTGTCCAAATGACATTGTGGCAAGCTCTACAGGTCCAATGCTACTCAAACTATGCTTTAGCCCAGCTGCATTGATCTCACCCGGAAGATCTATTCCCGTTACATGACCAAACCCAAACTCTTCCTGATATTTATAAAATTTTTCTGCACCGATTTTCTCTGCAATCTGCATAACACCCATATTACAGGATTGTGCCATAACTTCTTGTGTATTGACATTTCCATGCCCACTGCCCAGATGACAGCCAATCTTATAGTTGTCCATCATCACGTGCCCTGCACAATAAAAGCTGGAATTTGGAGAAATCACACCTTCCTCCAAACCTGCTGCCACAGTAATTGGCTTAAAGATTGATCCCGGTTCATAGGTATCACTGAGCATAAAGTTTTTCCAAACCTTATTCAAATATTCGATTTTTTCCTTATCCTGCATTTCGTTCCAATGCTCTGTGTATGCAGGTTCTGTTTCCCATGCAGGCAGAGCATTTGGATTATTTAAGTCAAAGGAATGTGATTCCGCCATTGCATAAATCTCGCCAGTATTGGGGTTCATTACCATTGCGGCAACATTTTGAGAGGGCCATTCCGCCTGTGTTTCTGCAACCACTTTCTCTGTCAACTGCTGGATATTATAGTCGATGGTGGTAATCAGCGTGTTGCCATCCTTTGCAGGATAATCCTCATAGGAAACAGAATCCGCACCATTGTACAGTATAAAAGAACGCCCGGGGGTACCTTCCATATAGTCATTGTAGTATTGTTCCAGTCCCCATTTTGTATCACCTCGTGTAAAGCCAATCAAATGGCATGCGCTTGTATTTAACGGATATGTGCGTTTGCTGCTTTTTTCATAAAACACACCTTTGAGGTTCTGCTGTTCCAGTTCTTCTTTGACATCACGTGCCACATCCTTTACAAGATACTTCCAATGTGTATTGAGATTGATTTCTCCTGTTTCCGGATTGATCGCAATATAATTTTTTAATTTTTGATAATCTACATTTTCTGGAAAATATTCACAGAGTGTTTTGATCGTTTTTTCTGCTTCCTCTGGGTACAGCTCCTGTACCTCCGCAAGCTGCAAGGCATCAAATACAATATTGTACACCGTTGTACTAATTGCAAGCACCTGATTGTTTCGATCCATAATTGCACCCCGATTGGGTGTAAGGATGCTATCATAGCGGTTAATTTGTTGGTTCTTTGCTGCTGCTTCATACTCTGCGCCATGTACCGCTTTCAAATATACGACACGAAAGAGCATGACCATAAATACAGATAAAAATACAAAGAGAATAAAGGCAAACTTTCCATCTGCCTTTATTCTCTGCGGTTTTTTCTTCATCATCCATCATCCTTTATGCCCGACTGTATGATTTTTTTCATATTGTCAAAGCGAATTTTTTAACGCATATCTTCGTTGTGTTGTGCAGGATCTTCCACTGCATACTGTATTGTATAGCTTTGTTTTGGAACATCGATATATACGACTTGGTAAGATTGTGGCTCTGCCATTCCCAGTCTTGTCAAAGCCTCCTGCTTAATGTATTCCAAATCAATTTGTTCTGCAAGCTCTGCTTCCAAAATGGCATTTTGTGCCTGTAGTTCACTCAGTTCATTTTTCTGCTGACGGATTTGCATCTCTATGTTCTGTACCAGAACGCCACTACCCATAAAACCAACACAGCCCAAAAATATCACTGCCATAACAAAATATACATGTACAAATCGGATCGGGGATGGATGTTTTGCCTTTGGCTGCGGTACACGCTTAGGCTGATGCGCAGATACATTTCTTTCCGGCTCCAGCTTGTACGCTACGTTGCCATCCACATAGTACGGACTTTGCTGAGAAAATCTTTTGCTATTTCTTCTTTGGTTGTTTGCAGCCATACACTCACCTCCCCAATGCATGATATTACTCTATTGTTTGATACCAAATCCTTCAAAAATACGTAGCTTGGCACTTCTGGAACGGTGATTGCCCTCCAATTCTTTCTTGGATGGTACAATCGGTTTTCTTGTTATTATTTTTCCTGTTGGCTGATTGCCGCACATGCAGACCGGAAATTGTGGTGGGCATATGCATGGATTTTCCTGTTTGCGAAATGCTTCTTTTACCAGACGGTCTTCCAAAGAATGAAAGGTAATGATACACAATCTGCCACCTTTGGAAAGTCGTTTTGCTGCCTGTTCAATCGCTTTTTCCAGTACATTCAGTTCTCCATTGACCTCTATACGGATTGCTTGAAACGTACGTTTTGCAGGATGTGGACCATCTTTTCTGGCACCCTTTGGAATTGCCTTTTTGATGACATCTACCAATGCGCCTGTCGTTGCAATCGGGTGTTCTGTACGCTCTGCCACAATAAACTGAGCAATGCGTTTTGCCCATCTTTCTTCTCCATATGTAAAAATCACACGATTCAAATCATTTTCACTGTATGTATTGACCACATCATATGCAGAAAACGGCTTTGTTTCATCCATACGCATATCCAAAGGCGCATCCTGCTGATAGGAAAATCCTCGCTCTGCTTCATCCAGCTGATAGGAGGAAACCCCAATATCCATAAGCATACCATCCATTTGGGCAATGCCAAGACGATCTAAAACAGCGCCAATATTACCAAAATTGTCATGTACAAATGTAATCTTGTCCAAATGATCGGCGAGGCGTTGTTTTGCTGCGGCATGTGCATCCAAATCCTGATCAATGCAAATGAGCCGTCCGCTTGTTAAATGTTTGGCGATTTCCAGTGAATGACCGCCACCGCCTGTCGTACCGTCTACATAAATACCATCCGGCTTAATACAAAGACCATCTATACATTCCTGTAGCAGTACCGATACATGATGAAATTCCATATCAGACCTCTGCCTTTCTTCCATGATGCGCAAAGTTTTTTTGCATTTATTTACCTTATAATTGTTTTTATTGTAATATAGCACTTGTAAAAACACAAGATCCAAACGCCTGTTTTATTCATTCAAAACATCCGAAAAACATTGATTTTATAACGTTTTTCTATCATATTCGCATGCAAAAATAGTGTGTTTTGATTCATAAAAAAACATATGTTTCGCATAAAAAATACCGTTGTTTTCGTATTTTGAAAACAACGGTATCAAAAATCCTGATTTCTGATGATTTCGTATTGTCATTGATGGCGATTTTTCAAGTATTTCAAAGCTTCTATATAACCATCAAATCCCTTGCCCACGATTGTTTTTTCACAAGCCATACCTGCATAGGAAATCTGACGAAAATCTTCACGACTGCTGATGTCGGAAAGATGTACCTCTACTGCCGGAATTTGCACTGCCTTCAGTGCATCCAAAATGGCAACACTGGTATGCGTGTATGCCGCAGGATTGATGACAATTCCGTCTATCTGGGAGAAATAAGCAGATTGTATTTTATCTACCAATGCCCCCTCATGGTTGGATTGAAAAATTTCAACAGTGATCTGTTCCTTTTCACAGTAATCTGTAATCCGATCTTTCAAATTTTCATAAGTCTGTGTGCCATAAATATGTTTTTCTCGAATCCCCAGCATATTCAAATTCGGTCCATTGATCACCAGTACATTCATATCATACATCCCCTCCTAATTACATAACTTCGGAATAGCACCCCAAGAAGGAGAATTTTTCTGCTGCTGCCTCCATGTCCTTCAAAAGCATAATGGTTTCCTGAGAAAACACACTGGCATCCAAATCAAAATAGAAACGAAATTCAAAGTCTCTGCCTGCAATCGGGCGGCTTTCCAGCTTGCATAAGTTCATACCACGGCAGGCAATTTTGCCAATCATCTCATACAAAGAGCCAGGGCGATGCGCAATGGAAAGCATCAGACTGATTTTGCCGGAGCCTGCATAGATCTCCATATTTTTTGCAATACAGATAAAGCGAGTATGGTTATTTTGATTATTCTGAATATCATCCTGCAAAATCTGCAAACCATATAACCTTGCACATTCCGGAGCCGAGATGGCAGCAATATCATCTCTATCGTTTTCTGCAATATATTTGGCAGCAGTTGCTGTATTTTCAAACAGTGTCACCTTAATGTGTGGCATAGACTTCAGAAAATCACTGCATTGGCTGATTGCCTGTTCATGAGATATGATTTCTGTAATTTTGGATAAATCTGTTCCGTTTTTGCCCAAAAGTGCATGATTGATATGCAGTTTTAGGCTTCTTACGATATAAAATTTATGGCTTACCATCAAATCATAGACCTCGGAAACCGAACCTGCGGAACTGTTCTCAATTGGCAATACACCATATTGACACATACCTGTTTCCACTGCATGAAATACATTTTCGAAGCTGCCAAAATACATTCTACTGGGCTGCCCAAAAAGTTTCCCACATGCATGATCTGCATAAGAACCTGCGGAGCCTTGGCATGCAACGACTGCTTTTTTGGGAAATTCCATCTTTGGTTTTGCAATATTTTTCAAAATTTCCCGAGAAAGCGGTGTTTCCTTGCTTAATATCCCGGATTGATAGCTTCTGCTGACAGAAAACAGCGTTTGATACAAGCTGCTTGCATAGAGTGCAAATTCTTCTCCAGCCCGTTCTTGTATATGATTGAGTACCGCATTTTCACGTTGTATATCCAATACGGGCAAATTGTTTTCTGCTTTTGCACCTGCAATTTCTGCTGCCGTTTTCATACGTTTTACAAACAACGCTACCATCTGCTCATCAATTTCGTTGATTTTATTTCTCAGTTCGTCTAAAGACATGGGCATTACCTCCTTATTTCATTTCGTATAAATCCAAAAGTGCAACCGCAACTGCCGCTTCTACACAAGGTACTGCACGTGGCACAATACAGGGGTCATGACGACCAATCACGCGAACTGTTTCATTTTTACCGCTTTCCAAACCTACTGTCTGCTGTTCCTGCGAAATAGATGGCGTTGGTTTGAAAGCAACCCGAAGTGTCAGTGGCATACCACTGGAAATCCCACCCAGACTTCCTCCATGATGATTTGTTTTGGTTTTGATCATGCCATTTTCATCATAGTAAAAGGGATCGTTGTTTTCCGAACCATATAACATCGTTGCACCAAAGCCATTTCCAAATTCCAATCCCTTGACTGCCGGAATGGCATAGAGTATGGATGCCAAATGACTTTCCAAACCATCAAACATCGGCTCTCCCAAGCCAACTGGCAAACCAACCGCCGCTGCTTCAATCACACCACCGACAGAGTCCTGTACCAAACGCACATCTTCAATCAGCTTTTGCATTTTTCTGCCTGCTTCATCATCCAATGTCGGAAATTCCTTACTTGTGACAGCCTGTAAATCTTTTGCAGTCATATGGATCGCATCAAAAGATAGATCTCGTACCTGCTTGATGGACAATATATGCGCTCCAATCTGTATCCCTTTACGTGCCAAAATCTGCATACATACTGCACCTGCAAAGCACAAAGGCGCAGTCAATCTGCCTGAAAAATGTCCTCCGCCTCTGTAATCCTGAAATCCATGATATTTGATTGCCGCAGTATAGTCTGCATGTCCCGGTCTTGGAGTTTTTATCAAATTGCTGTAATCTTTGGAGTGTGCATTTGTATTATGAATGACAGCACAAAGAGGTGCGCCACAGGTTCTGCCTTCAAACAGACCGGATAATATTTCTGGAGTATCTGTTTCTTTTCTGGGTGTAGCATATGGATGCCGACCGGGCGCTCTGCGCTTCATAAATGCCTGTACTTGATCCAGATCAATGCGTTCTCCCGCAGGCAACCCATCTATGACCACACCAATGGCTTGAGAATGTGATTGCCCAAAAACAGAAATCTGTATTCTATGTCCAAATTTAGAGGACATCTGCGCCACCTCCCAATCTGATAAACTCTGCAAAGAAAGACGGATAAGACTTTGCTACCGCTTCTGCTCCCACAATCACGGCTTCTCTGCCCATGACTGCCGCCCCTACTGCCGCAGTCATGACAATGCGATGGTCGTTGTATGCATCAATATAAATTGTATCATCCTGTCCCTTTGACTCTCCTCCCCAGATAACCATCCCTTCCGGATGTTCTGCAACAGTAACACCAAGCTGCCGCAAACAGTTTGCCATCGCTGCAATGCGATCACTTTCTTTGATACGCAGCCTGCCCGCATTCACAATTTCTGTTTTGCCTTCTGCCATTGCTGCCACCATACATAAAATCGGTGTCAAATCCGGAATTTGTGATACATCAATTTGACAACCATGCAAAGTCCCATGACTGACGGTTACAGATTCCTCTGTCATCTCTACCTTTGCGCCAAACTGCTGTAGCAACTGCAAAATCTGTTTATCCCCCTGAGCGGAATCCATTTGCAGACCTTTGCAGGTGATGCTTTCCTTCATTGCGCCAGCTGCCAACCAAAAAGCTGCATTTGACCAATCGCCTTCGGCAGAAATCATATTTGGAGAGCGGTACATTTGTTTGCCCGGTATATGGAAACCATGTTCATTTTCTTCTATCACGATGCCAAAACGATGCAATGTATGTAACGTCATATCTATATAACCACGGGATTCCATTGTTGTTGTCAATACAATATCGCTATCCTTTTCCAATATAGGTAGCGCAAAAAGCAAACCTGTAATAAACTGAGAACTGACATTCCCCGGCAGACGATAGGTACCACCCTGCAATTGCCCACTCATCTCCAAGGGAAGCTGGTGCTTGCTGATATAGCACCCATGATCCGCCAACATCTCTGTCAAAATGCCAATTGGTCTTTCTGGCAGTCTGCCCTGCCCTTCAATCAAAACGCTTCTGCCAAGTGCCGCTGCTACCGGAAGCAGAAACCGCAGTGTCGAACCGCTTTCATTACAATCCAATATGGCAATGCTTTCTTGATGCTCTGCAACAGGCGCTACCCATACATGCTCATTACGCTTTTCTATCTTGGCTCCTAAGCTTTTCAAGCACAATGCAGTTGCTTCGAGATCTGCCGATATTCCCTGCATCGCAATCTCAGTTGGTGCATCTGCAAGTGCAGCTGCAATCATCAGACGGTGCCCATCTGATTTTGAGGAAATCATATGGACACTGCCTCTCAACTGCCCTCTTGTGATTTTGATGTTCATATATACTCCCCCCTACGACAATGCCAATCTGATCAAATCCGCAACATCTGTCACAGAAATTTTTATCATACTGCATACACCGATTTTTTGTGGAAATATAAACGGAATTTCTCCTCCACGTCGTTTTTTATCCATCAATGTGCCTGCTGTAATTTCTTGTGCTGTAAAATTTGTTTGTGTGGGTAAATTATTTTTTTTGAGTGTATCTGCAATCTGATTGGCAATTCCCACAGGCGCAAGCTGTTTTTGCTCTGCAGCTCTCGCAATCAAATGCAGACCAATTGCCACAGCATGTCCATGTGTCATGGTAAAGTTGCTTTTTTGCTCAATGGCATGACCCAATGTATGCCCCAAATTCAACAACTGTCGCTTGCCTGTATCAAACTCATCTTCTTGTACCATATCCCGTTTCATACAAACACAAGTTTCTATAATTTCTTCCATATCCTCCTGCCAGTTATCTGTACTCATTTTTTCAAATAAAGCAGCATTTCCCAATATGCCATACTTAATGATCTCTGCCACACCATCTGCAAATGTTGCTTTTGGCAATGTTTTGAGTGTATGGGTATCGCACAATACCAAATGTGGCTGGTGGAACGCACCTGCAAGATTTTTTCCATGTTCCAAGTCCACCGCTGTTTTTCCCCCAACAGAAGAATCCACTGCTGCCAAAAGTGTTGTCGGAATCTGTACAAAACGAATTCCTCTCTGATATACAGCTGCGGCAAAGCCCGCCAAATCGCCAACCACACCCCCACCCAATGCTACAATGATATCCTCTCTTGTGATTTCCTGTGATGCCAGATATTCCAAAGCATCACTCAAGGTTGCAATGCGTTTGGAAGCTTCCCCCGCTGCAAAAGCAAAGCTACATACAGAGAATCCTGCTTCCTCCAAAGAAATCCGTACCGTCTTTTCGTAAAGTGGCGCTACAATGTCATCTGTAATGATGGCTGCTTTACAGGGATGGATATATTGTCCGATTTCCCTCCCTGCATATTTCAGCAAATCCTCTCCTATCAAAACCGGATACGAGGTAGAAGCCTCTACTGTTATCTTTCGCATACAATCACCTCTTAATCAAATTCTTTGACAGCGTCTACTGCAAGACGTTTTTCCTTGCCTTCACGCAGCATTGCTTGGAGTGTATTTGCGTCTTTGATACGAATTACATGACTATATGCCCGCAAACGTTCTACCAGTTCATCAATTTCATCTGCCAGAAAATCTGCATTTTCCAGAAACAACTCTGTCCACATAGTTTCATTGAGCTTGGCAACTCTTGTCATATCATGGAAGCTGCCAGCAGAGAACCCTTTGAATTTTGGCGAAAGCTCACTTTTGATATATGCACTGGACACCACATGTGCCAGCTGTGACGTATATGCGATCATTTGATCATGTTCTGCATCTGTGGTAATCTGCATACGCACAAAACCAATGCTCTTAAAAAATGCTACCAGCTCATTGACCTGTGCAATATCCGTTCCCTGATAAGGTGTCAGAATCATGGTTGCGCCTTCAAATATCCTTTCGTTGGAGTAATTGAAGCCGGAACGTTCAATCCCTGCCATCGGATGTGCACCAATGAATAAAAATCCATTCTGTGCAGCCACTTCTTGTACGCCTTGGCATACAATGCGTTTGATCCCTGTGCAGTCAGCCACAATTGCACCCTTTTTGAAATCTGCTGCATGACGTTTGATATATTCCACAGTATCATGTGGATATAAAGCAATCAATACCATATCGCAGTCCTTTGGATTGCCGTCTATCATAAATTCATCTACTGCTTCCAACAGCTTTGCACTCAAACGCACAGTTTCGGAAACATCCCAGCCCACAACCGTATGCTCTGTTTTTTTATGAATTGCCTTTGCCATAGAACCGCCAATCAGCCCCAGACCAACTACACCAACCTTCATTCTGATTCACCTCCGTTTTGTTTCGGCTCTTACTCGTATTTACATGCAAAAGGTCTTAGCTGAAATACCGCCTTTGCAACATCATCAAATGCCTCTGGTGTCAAGGACTGCGCACCGTCACATAGCGCATGTGGCGGATCGTTATGCACTTCAATCATCAAGCCATCTGCACCTGCTGCGGTTGCTGCCATTGCCATCGGTTTTACCATATGTGCGTATCCAAGCGCATGGCTGGGGTCAATGATGACGGGAAGATGTGTCAATTTCTTCAGTACCGGAATCACAGAAAGATCCAGTGTATTTCTGGTTCTTGTTTCAAATGTACGAATGCCTCTTTCGCACAAAATGACATTTTCATTGCCACCTGCCATGATATATTCTGCGCTCATCAGCCATTCATCAATGGTATTCGCAAGCCCTCTTTTCAGCAAAATGGGTTTGTTTGTTTTGCCAAGCTCACGCAGCAAGTCAAAATTTTGCATATTTCTTGCGCCTACCTGAATGAGATCTACATGTTCAAACATAGGCAGATGTGTGATATTCATAATTTCGGAAACAATGGGCAAACCTGTATGTGCCTTTGCTTCTTCCAGAAGCTCAATGCCTTCTCCCTTGAGTCCTTGGAATGCATAGGGGGAGGTACGAGGCTTGAATGCACCGCCACGCAATAAGCCTGCACCGGATTTTTTTACACATTCTGCAACATAGCAGACCTGTTCTCTGGATTCTACAGAGCAGGGGCCTGCAATAATTTGGAAATTCCCACCACCAATTTTCGTCCCTGCTACATCTACCACAAGTGCTTCTCCGTGGAATTTTCGGTTTGCATTTTTGAATGGTTCCTGTATTCTTCTTACAGACTCCACAATATCCAAAGATCCCACCAAATCAATATCTATCTTGGAGGTATCCCCTACCAGCCCCACAATGGTATGATTATGTCCCACAGAAACATGTGTTTCCAATCCCATACTGTGCAGCCATGCCTTTAAGTTATCCATTTGTTCTGGTTTTGTGTCCTGACGCAATACAACAATCATGTGTAAGCCCTCCTTCTTTCTCTGGGTGCATCTATACTCCCCACTGTCTGTACCTGCTTGTCTTTCTTTCAGAAAAAAGAAAAAAGACTCCGCAGTGAATTTCACTGCGAAGTCCCAATATCGTCCTTCTTTCTCCAGAAAAAACATCAAAACAAGCCGTCTTTTCTTTTCAGCAAAATTCACATTGAATCTTTGAAAACACGGTAAAAATAAAAGTATGCAGTTGCAGAAATCTGTATATTGGTATTCATGATGCAACCTCACGTATCTCTCATCCATAACAATAAATCAATGATGTTTCTTTTTTCAAAATCTTGTTTCATACTAACACAAAGCATACAGAATGTAAAGCATATTTTTTAAAATAATACATATAAATCCTCCCATGCTGTACAAAAGTACACCATGGGAGGGTCTTGTATGCAATCTATTTTAGCTTAAAGGAGCTTTTCAGTGGTACAATACGGTTAAATACCAAATGTTCCTCTGTGCTGTTTTTGGTATCCACAATATAATATCCGTTACGCATAAACTGATAACGCATACCGGGTTTTGCCCCTGCAATGGATTTTTCAATGATGATATTTTCCTTGACTTCCAAGGAATTGGGGTTCATAATCATATCCCCATTTGGATCATCCGGTTGATCCAGCATCATATAATCATACAACCGTGCAGTTGCCTTTACGTTGTCAGATGCACTGACCCAATGCAGTGTACCTTTGACCTTTCTTCCTTCAAAGCCGCTGCCGCTTCTGGTTTCGGGATCATATGTTGCATGGATTTCTGTTACATTGCCTTCCGCATCCTTTACAAAATCTGTACAGGTCACAAAGTATGCACCCTTGAGGCGTACTTCTTTACCGGGGGCCAGACGGAAGAATTTTTTTACAGGTTCTTCCATAAAATCTTCTCTTTCAATGTATAGTTCTCTTGTAAAAGGAACTACTCTCGTGCCCAGCTCCGGATTTTCCGGATTGTTTTCCAGCTCCATCATTTCTACCTGTCCTTCCGGATAGTTCGTAATAACCAGCTTCACGGGGTCTAAAATTGCCATCACAACAGGCGCTTTTGCTTTCAAATCATCACGAATACAGTAGTCCAAAAGCCCACTGTCTACCATACTATTCGCCTTGGAAACACCAATTCTTTCACAAAAATCACGAATAGACTCCGGTGTATACCCTCTGCGTCGCAAACCGGAAATGGTAGGCATACGGGGATCATCCCAACCATCTACCAAACCATCTTCTACCAATGCACGCAGTTTTCTTTTGCTCATTACGGTATTTGTCATACCAAGACGTGCAAATTCAATCTGTCTGGGAGGGTTTTGGGTATATCCTGCTTCTCTTACCACCCAGTCATACAGCGGACGGTGATCTTCAAATTCCATGGTACAAATGGAATGTGTAATGCCTTCGATGGCGTCCTCCAAGGGATGTGCAAAATCATACATCGGATAAATGCACCAATCTGTACCTGTGGTATGATGTGCAGCATGTGAAATACGATAAATGACCGGATCACGCATATTGATGTTTGGAGAAGCCATATCAATTTTTGCACGCAATGTACGAGAACCATCAGGAAATTCTCCGTTTTTCATGCGTTCAAACAAATCCAGATTTTCTTCTACGCTACGATTGCGGTAAGGGCTTTCCTTACCTGGTGTACTCAATGTACCACGGTATTCACGCATTTGTTCTGCATTCAAATCACAGACAAATGCCTTTCCTTCCTTTATAAGCTTGATTGCCACTTCATAATATTTTTGGAAATAGGATGATGCATAGTACAAACGATCCTCCCAATCAAAGCCCAGCCATTTGACATCCTCTTGTATAGATTCTACGTATTCCACATCTTCCTTTGTGGGATTGGTATCATCAAAACGCAGATTGCATTTTCCGCCATACAGCTTTGCCAGACCAAAATTCAGACAAATGGATTTTGCATGACCGATATGCAGATAGCCATTTGGTTCAGGTGGGAAACGGGTATGCACTTTATTCAGTTCCCCCTCCAAATCCGCTTGGATATAGTTATGTATAAAGTTTCCGGTTCCGCCTAAGCCAGTGTTTTCTAAGGTTTTTTCTTCTGCCATTGGATTTCCTCCTGTTTTTTGAAAAAAAGTTCTTTTGTCCTTTATTATAATATAGCATGCCCACAAAGGCAATAAAAATGCATTGTTTTTCCATTTTCTTTCTGAAAACGTTCCATGATTGTCAAAAAGCAGAAAAAACAGTATAATCATAATACATCTTTGGAAAAATTATCTATATATATTACAAAACATTGAACAACACCGCAATTCCAACAAAAAAAGGAGAACAAAAGAAATGCTTGCTTTTACTGTATTAGATACCAAACGTTTTATGTCCCTGTTGCTCAAGGGAGATGCTTTTGATGACTTTCATCTGCGTCAGGCAGAAATCTCTTCCTTTTCACATATCAGCATAGATGGCAAACGAGATCCGGATTACTACGAAGGAGAGGAAACAGAAAAGTGGTGCAGCTGGGCAGAAATGAAGCATATTTTATTTGAAATCATACGAGGCAAGAAAAAACCCAAAAGCATGAAACTGGTACTTTCCCGTTCATCAGAAGAAGCCGGAACTTATCCCAACAGCTCTGCTTTGTTTTGGAACCTTCTTTTTCGGGAAAATACATTGCTTTGTACACTTTCCATTGCTCAGACGGTATTTTCATTGGACAAAACAGATGAAAGTACATGGGAAAATTGGGTTTTTGATTTCTGTCAAAAACATGAAATTGCCATACAAAAAGAAAATCACTAAGAATTGTTAGCACTCATTTTATATGAGTGCTAATTTTTTCTTGACTTTTTATATTTGGGTGCTAAAATATTCTTTGTAAAGCAAAAGAAACGCATGCATATACCTATGCGTTTTTCATCTATGTGTGTACGCAAATTGATACAAATATAGGAGGTTGACACAAATGAACGAAACCGGTAATCTTTCCATAAATAGTGAGAATTTTCTACCAATCATCAAAAAATGGTTATATACCGATCAGGATATTTTCATTCGTGAATTGGTATCCAACGCTTGTGATGCGGTGACAAAACTGAAAAAATTGATGCTGATGGGGGAAGCAGATCATATTCCTTCTGATGAAACATTTTCTGTGCGTGTCGTTTTGAATCGGGACGAAAAAACAATACAAATCATTGACAACGGCATTGGTATGACCGATGAAGAAATCAAAAAATATATCAATCAGATTGCATTTTCTGGTGCAACCGATTTTCTTGCAAAATATGAAGAAAAGACAGAAGAAGGCAACGAAATCATCGGGCATTTTGGTCTTGGCTTCTACTCTGCATTTATGGTTGCAGAACGTGTGGAAATTGATACCCTCTCCTTCCTGCAAGGTGCTGCTGCCGCAAAATGGAGCTGTGATGACGGCATTGATTATGAAATTACAAATGGTACCCGCACAGAACGTGGTACCACCATCACATTGTTTTTGAGCAAAGATGGTGAAGCATTCATGGATGAGGGTAAGCTGTATGCTGCACTGAATAAATACTGCGCATTTATGCCGGTACCCATTTATGTAGATATTGTAAGCAAAGAAGACGACGCAGCCGAGGCTGAAAAAGCAGAAGAAACCGAAGCGCCCAAGGATAACACCATTCATATTTCCGAAGAAGAAGCAAAAAATCTGACAAAAGAAGATCTGATGGAAAAAGTGCAAAAGCACAAAGAGCAAAAGATTGAGGCACAACCCGAAGAAGCTTCTGCCAACACAGAACAAGAAGAACCAGAAAATCAGGAAGAACAAAAACCCCTCAATGACCCCTGCCCTCTTTGGCTCAAACAGCCCAAGGACTGTACAGATGAGGAGTACAAGGAATTTTATCATAAGGTATTCTTTGATATGAATGATCCGCTGTTCTGGATTCATTTGAACATGGATTATCCTTTCCGCCTAAAAGGGATTCTGTATTTCCCGAAATTGGTAGAGCAAATGGATGTTGTGGAAGGACAGATCAAGTTGTACTCCAATCAGGTATATATTGCAGATAATATCAAAGAAGTTGTCCCTGAATTTTTGCTGTTGCTCAAGGGTGTATTGGACTGCCCCGACATGCCTCTGAACGTATCCAGAAGCGCTCTGCAAAACGATGGCTATGTAGAAAAAATGAACAGCTATATTACCAAAAAAGTAGCAGATAAGCTCAATCAGCTCTTCAAAGCAGATCGTAGTGTTTATGAAAGCTTCTGGGATGATATTGGTATGTTCTTCAAGTATGGCTGCATGCGTGAAGAAAAGCTGTATGACAAAATCAAGGATTCCCTGCTTTTGAAAACAACAGATGGCGTATACGAAACCATACAGGAATATTTGGATAAAAACAAAGAAAAGCATGAAAACAAGATTTTCTTCGTAACAGACGAAGCACAACAGGCACAGTATATCCGTATGTTCAAGGAACAGGGACTGGAAGCCGCAATACTTACCACACCTGTGGATAAGCCATTCGTATCCTTCTTGGAATACAAAAACCCCGGCGTGAAGGTTCAGCGGATCGATGCCGATATCTCAGATACATTGCAGGAAAAATCCGAAGGCGAAGAAAGTGAAGCCAAAAAACAGGCAGATGCATATGCAAATACAAAAATGGAAACCATGTTCCGTGATGTACTGCAAAACGAAAACCTGAAAGTAAAAACAGAAGCGCTCAAAATACAGAGTGTTCCTGCAATGATATTGCTCAGTGAAGAAAGCCGTCGTATGATGGAAATGATGGAAGCTTATGGAAACAACGAAATGTACAAAGCAATGTTTGCACAGGTAAAACCGGATGAAACACTGGTACTGAACAAGACAAATCCTTTGATACAGTTCTTATCCGATGCCACAGAGGAGGAAGATAAAAAAGAGGATCGTGATTTGATTTGCCACCAGGTATATGATTTGGCACTGATGAGCCATAGAAGTCTGACCAGTGAGGAAATGACAACTTTCATTGACCGTAGCAACCGTATTTTGGAAAAATTGGCTGCATTGGAAAAATAATCAAAGAAATTGGGCTGTTGACTTTGTCAACAGCCTTTTTTGGTATATCCATGATTTCAGTAAGCGTACCTCATACATGATGCTCAGCTTGCCATAAACCTGTACTCGGTTTCAAAGCGTAGCAGTCCATTTTTTCGTCGCTTCCAATGCTGCCAGATCAAGCGCTTTCACAAGGGCTGTATTTCTTGGAAATATGCTTCTTTGACTGTTTCTCTTCCGATCAGTGACATTCAGAAATTCCATAGCATTTATTGTTACCATAATCTGCTATCATTTGATTATAAATGTTTCCATAAATCAAGCAAATTGGATTCTGTATACAATTATTTATCCGTATTTATCCGAAAAAAAAATACCCTATCAGATATTTTTATCGGATAGGGTATACGTATTGGTTGCTGAAATTAGTAACGGCTGTAAACGGTGATGTAATAGACGTTTGAGCCACCTAATTCAGGATCTAATTCGATTTGATGCATACCGTTATTATAATATTTGCTCCAATTAACTATATGGTGATCGCTAGAACTTGCTGTATGAAATGTAAATTCATCATATTTTTCATCAAATCCGATATCAGTAATTATGTCCCAATGATATGGTTTTTCATTTGGACCATCACTATATGCTACCACATCACCGACTTTGATTTTCTTCCAGTCGTGATGTTTGTCAATGACAGGTGCGTTAGCACCAAATACATAATCGCTTGCATACATTGCCCAAGCAGCACAATCTTTTGCGTATGAACCATTTGAATCATTTCCAGAACCGAGGACTTTGGAACGATAAGATCCACCGTATTCATCACTGTTATATATATCTTTTTCCCAGTTGGTTCCATCTGGGAAACGGGCTTCCAGTTCTTTTAATTTCGCAATGACCTGATCCTCTGTCATTGTGTTATGATTTGGTTTCTGGGACGGTTTTGTTGGTTCAGGTGTTGTCTGAGTTGTATCAGGCTTTGTTTGGGGTTTTGCCTGTGTTTCTGTCTGTGGTTTGCCAATGTTGTATTGTTTGTTGTTTATTTTTTCATCCATACGAATTAAGACAGCACAAGCTTCTGCACGTGTGACAGGATCATCACCATGGAACTTACCATCACTGGAACCAGATAAAATGCCCAATGTATAACAATCTGCAATTGAACTGATATAGTAGTCCTTTACATTGTCAGTGTCTCTGAGTTTTATAAATGCATTTGTTGGATCTATGTTGGTGGTCATACCACGGTAGTAAAATACATTGTGTACAAGCATTGCCATTTCATATCGTGTCATAGGTGTTGACGCCATTGTTTTCCAGTTGGATGTATCCTTCATCATGGTACTGTCTGTGTAGCCCATGGCTTCAGATGCTTTCATGAATGGCATATACCAAGTCTGGTTTTCATCTTTGAATTTTTCCACCTGATGCGGTACGAATGTTTTTGTAATCATCGCATGAAATTCTGCGTGAGATACTGGTGCATTTGGATTGAATTTATTGTTACCTACACCAGATACATAGTTGTTGTTTGCGGCAGCTGTAATATATCCAGCAGCCCAATGTGTAGATGGTACATCTGTGAATTGTTGAGATGCATAAGCGGTTCTGATGAAACCGGATGCTATCATGCATACAGCACCAATCAGTAAATGTCTTTTGTAATTTTGCATCATTGATTCGTCCTTTCTTATGTTGATTGTGATGTTATGATTATTTATTTTATTGTTTTTTGAATTCCCTCAGCATCATAAAGAATTTGATTGGATCATCATCAACGGGTTTCTCTTTTTTCTATGTGACTGCAATGATATCTCATCGCTGATATCTATCAGTGTAGCACAAAAAACATGATATATATAGTAAAATTTTGTAATTTCATATGCATATTTTGAGAAAGAAGTAATTCATTATGAAAAATGACAGAGCTACCACTGATAGTACAAAACTCTGATCACAAAAAATACAAAAACATAAAAATTTTCCTACAAAATTTTGTTACCATCTGTCTAACAAAGGGTGTGCAATGCATGTCGGCAGTAGAAGAAGTGGCGTACTTGGCAGATTTTCCATTTAGCTTGCAAGCACAACTGGTAAAATCCCCTGATAGGGGCAAGGCAGAGCAAACCACTCGTCAAAGTGGGGACTTTGACTGATACATCAGTATGTCATTGTGATTGTTTTTGTATCTGCATCCCATTGCAGCACATCCTGTGGCAGCTGCAAAATTCTGCACCAGTCACGCAAAGATACAAACATTCTATTGTCTATGGTTTCTGTTTCAAAATGATAGATACTTTCGGTACCATCCATCACAAGCTTACTGTCTGCACCATGCTCCGGTATGATGGCTGTCGTATCGCCATATGTAACGGTTGCTGTCTTTGTATTTTGGTTCCAGTCGATTTTTACATCATCCATGGATACGGACAGCAGCGCACGCAAAGGAAGCATGGTATATCCCTTTTGAGAAAGATATGCCGGTCGATCGGAGTGCGTGATTTCCTCTCCGTCCTTCAATATTGCAGTTTTTCCAATTTGAATGGCATAGGCATGTGTGGATTTTTCCTGCTGTTCTTTCTCCTGCTCCTCCGTTTTTTCTTCTGGCTTCTCCACTGGTTCACTCTTTTCTGTCTTTTTTGTAAAATAGACGGCTTCTTCTTGCTCATCGTAGGATTGATCGAAGTTCACCCATGCATCTTTGAACTTTACCGGAGATTTGTATATCAGATACACCAATTCATCCATATTTCTGCCTGCAAAATTATCATCGTTTGGATCATAGATTTCTACCTTTGCAGTATCATAGATATTAATGACACCATCAGAACCACGTGCTTCATCTACATAAAATACAGTACCATAAGGATATGCCTCAATCACCGCACCATCCTTGAGTGTAATATCCCCACGATATGTATGTACCACACACCCCTTGCTGGATGCTGTTTTTACAATCAATTTATCTTTCCCACGAATGGTAATATCTCCCTCCGCTGCAATGGCATGACAGCCAAAGCTTTGTACATCAATGGTGCTTTCTTCCCCCAAATACACCAAGCTATCTTTGGGCAAGTGGATTGCTGCATCTTTTTCTCTGATACCAGCAGGAACCGTCAAATCCAAGCCATACAAAGAAAGCACCTGACTTTTTGCATCCCACTCCCAACCGGTTCCGCTGACATCTGTTTGCTGTGTTCGGAAATCATAATCTAAAATATCTTCCGAGCCTGCTGCCATCGCTGCCTGTGGAAAGAGCATTGCTGCCGCAATACCTAAAGGTAAAAACCATTTTCGTTTTTTCATAAAGCATTCTCCTTTTTCTTGTGTCATAAATTCATATTGTATGGTGTCTTGTAACGGTACATCCTGTTTGTATCACATTCCCCCACTTTACCTATTTTATATGCCATACAAAACATAAAATATATTTCTATTGAGTATATCATATTTCTTTTTTTATGAAAACCAATTCTTTCATACATAATTTTTTGAGATTTGTTCCTTATTTGGACAGAAACTATGGTATCTCACGTTATTTTCGTGTATAATAAAAAATCAATGAAACAGTAGAAAGAGAGGGTTTCGACATGAAATATATCAACGAATTGCGTGAAGGCGAAAATATTATGGAGCATTATCTCTGCAAAAGCAGAAAATCCATGAAATCAAAGGCAGGAAAAAATTACTTATCCTTGAAGTTACAGGATAAAACCGGCATTGTGGATGCCAAAGTCTGGGATTTGAACAACGATATACAGAGCTTCCAAGAAAACGACTTTATTAAAATAGATGCTTTTGTAACCACATTCAATAACGAATTACAGCTGAATATCAAACGGATTCGCCGAAGCCGTGAAGGCGAATATGATCCAAGTGACTTTATTCCCAGTACAGAAAAAAACATTCAGGAAATGTATCAAACATTCCTTGGATATATCCAAACAATCAAAAACACATATCTCAAACAGCTTTTGGAAGCGATTTTCCTCCAGCACCCTATCATCAGTGAACATTTTCAGTTTCACTCTGCTGCAAAAACCATGCATCATAGCTACAGAGGCGGGCTTTTGGAGCATACGCTGTCTGTAACACAAATTTGTGACTTTTTGGCAGGGCATTATACCACCGTAGATCGTGATTTACTGATTGCTTCTGCAATGCTGCATGATGTATGTAAAGTCATAGAGCTTTCAGATTTTCCGACAAACGATTATACCGATGATGGACAGTTGCTTGGGCATATCATATTATGTGTGGAACTTTTGAGCAAAACCATTGCAACCATTGACGGCTTCCCCAAACGTCTGGAATCTCTGCTCAAGCACAACATTCTTGCACATCACGGAGAATTTGAGTATGGTTCTCCCAAGCTTCCCGCAACCATCGAAGCAATGCTTTTGCATTGTGCAGACAATATGGATGCAAAAACAAGAATGTTGGAAGAAGCCATTGATGCAGACAATACACAGGGACATTGGGTTGGCTACAATCGTATGCTGCAAAGAAATATTTGCCGCTCTGATTACGAATAATCATAGGTGATTTCATGAGAAAAGAAACATTATCTCCACATGAATTGAATAAATTTTCTTATTGCCCACATCAATGGTACTACGAGAAAGTATACGGCAGCAAAGAACTGCGTCGTTTGAGAAAGCTTTATTTGGAAGAACAAGGCGTCCAAAACGATCCCACGCAAAGCAATTTTGTACGTGGAGAGCAGTTCCATCAAAAAAAATATCGTTTTTTGTATCTGCGACACCGTATCCTTCAAATGCTGATGTGGATTGTATTACTTGCGATCATGGTCTATGGAGCATATTATTATGACATTCTTTGAAACGATAGATATACAGAAATTACATTTGCCAGCAATTCTTTTGGCATTGCTGATATTATGCATGTTATTACGCTGTATGCGCCATCCACATCTGCAAAAAAAGCGTGTCCGTCATACCATGTTCGGATATACACTGCTTTATGCAGACCAAAAAGGTGCTGGTCGCAGACAGGAAGGCTTTGGAAAACTGCTTTATTCCGAAACATATGATTTACGTGGAAAACCGGATTATATTTTTCGAAAAATCGGCAGCAAACACATCGTACCTGTTGAACTAAAAAGTGGCAGCATCGGTTCTGAAGCATTGCCCCACTATGGAGATTATCTGCAACTATGCACATATTTTCTCCTGCTTGAGGATGTTTATGGGATACGTCCGAAACACGGCTGGCTCAAATATAAGGACTACATGTTCTTTGTTCGCAATACCAGAAAGGTAAGACAGGAGGTACTGTGTACCATGCGGGATATGCGCAGTATGCTGCATCATGGTGCACAACCGCCTATCGGCAGCTTTGTCAAATGTCGATATTGTATTTGTAATGGCACTGTCTGTCATGCCTTAGAAAATCAAAGAAACGGAGAAAAAGCATGAAACTTCCAATTGAAAAAAATCAACGATATGAAATGTTTATTGAAGATATTGGCATCCACGGTGAGGGAATTGGTCGTATCCATGGCTTTACAGTATTTGTCCCCGATGCACTCCCAACAGAAAAGGTGCATGTATTGGTGGTAAAAGTCAAAAAACATTTTGCCTATGCAAAGCTGTTGGAAATTTTGGAACCATCCAAAGACCGTGTGCAGCCAAAATGTCCTGTTGCAACAAAATGCGGTGGTTGCCAGCTGCAACATCTTTCTTATCCGGCACAGCTTGCCTTTAAGACAAAAAAAGTCAAAGACCATTTGGAACGCATTGGCGGTTTTTCTGATGTAGAAGTTGGTTTTGCAAAGGGTATGCAAGACCCATGGCGTTATCGCAATAAGGCACAGTTTCCCGTTGGTGGTGAAACCGGTGAACCAAAGATCGGTTTTTTTGCCAATCACAGCCATCGTATCATTGATACGGAAACCTGCTATTTGCAGAATGAAATCAATGATACGATTGTTTCTATGATTCGTGCCTTTTTCACGGAATACGAGATCACATTGTATGACGAAACCATACATCGTGGTTTGGTACGCCATATATTAACACGCATTGGCAAACAAACGGGAGAAATTATGGTCTGTATTGTCATCAACGGCAAACATCTTCCGCATAGCGAAGTACTGGTGGAACGTCTACGCAGCATTTCTGGTATGACCAGTATTGTACTGAATAAAAACACAGCACAAACAAATATCATATTGGGCGAACAAGTACACATTCTTTGGGGAAAACCTTATATTACCGATTGCATTGGAGATGTTGTATTTGAAATTTCTCCCCTATCCTTCTATCAGGTAAATCCCATGCAAACGCAGATATTATACCAAACCGCTTTGGACTTTGCCGATTTGCATGGAAATGAAACAGTACTTGATTTATATTGTGGAATTGGTACCATCTCTTTGTTTTTGGCACGTCATGCCAAACATGTATTTGGTGTAGAAATTGTACCGGAAGCGATTGCAGATGCCAAAAACAATGCCATGCAAAATCATATTGAAAACGCTACATTCTATGCCGGCGCAGCCGAAGAACTCATACCACAACTCTATGCCAAAGAAGCATTGTCTGCGGATGTTGTTGTGGTAGACCCACCCAGAAAAGGCTGTGATACCGCACTTTTGGATACCATTGTACAAATACAGCCCAAAAAAATGGTGTATGTTTCCTGCGATTCTGCAACACTTGCAAGAGATTTGGCGTATCTGTGCCAAAGAGGATTTCAGTTGGAGCGGGTACAGGTGGTAGATATGTTCCCTTCTACAGTACATGTTGAGACGGTAGTTCTTTTGTCCCAACAAAAGCCGGATGACACCATAGAGATCGACCTGGACCTGGATGAGCTGGACGCCACCGCCGCCGAGACCAAGGCCACCTATGAGGAAATCAAGGCATACGTCTGGGATAAGCACCATTTGAAAGTATCCAGCCTGTATATCTCGCAAATTAAACGCAAATGCGGATTAGAGGTCGGTCAGAATTATAATCTGTCCAAACCCGAAAGTGCCAAAGTGTCCGCCAAAAAGGAAGCAGCGATTATGGACGCACTAAAACATTTTCAAATGATCTGATAACCAAAACACGGATGACTTGCCACTGGGCAATCATCCGTGTTTTCTTTACACAAATCGTTTAACTGTTTTCTTCTGAAGAGTCTACTGGACCAATCAGACCAAAGTATTTTTCAAAAAATGCTTTCAGTTTTTCGATAACTGTCTGCTTTTTCTTATCACGGGAACCACCGCCGCCAAAGCGGGAAACGGGTGGTAAAATCCGGTCTACATCAGTACCGGTTGTTTTGAGCACACCGTCACAGAAAGCATTTGCCACAAACTTTTTTGTTTCCTCCGGTTTTAGCTTTTCTTCAGCAATCAGAAACTGTATATCAGATTCCCGTTGTTCTCTTACAAAATGTTGCCAATCATCGTTTACGTTCGTGTCAGCGTTGATTGTTTCGATGAAGTTCTCAATCAATTCTTTTTTTGAGCGTAGCTGCAAGCTGGATTTAATTGCTTTATCGATCGCAACAAGAATTTCCTTATTCTCGCAATTATCGGCATGGTATTTTGCAACCAGCATAAGGATATAATCGATATCGACTTCTACCTGCTTTACCAGTTCAAACTCAAAGACAACATCATCCATAATTCTGTCTTTGTCCCCGGCTTTTGGTTTGATTTCCTCATATACGTCATGATAAGTACCCGTATAATCCTGAAAATCGATAGATGAAAGAATCTCATTACCGACAAAGCGGTCGAACGCAGTTAGAATGTTCCGAAGCCGAAGAATATTGCAATAGTATGATGAAATCCTTTTTATTCTGCTCACCGATGATAGGCTGACCCAGAGGATATTTTTGCACCAACTCTGCAATGCGTTCCTCATAGCCTTTTTGTTTACGTCCTTTTTCATCTACATAACCATAGTAATAATCGTCATAGGATTTCAAAAGGACAATACCACTGGCATTTTTGTCTCCAAACAATTTGATTGCATCATTGGTCGCTTCTTCTAAATCACGGAAGCAGACAATATTACCATAAGTTTTGACCGAGTTAAGAATACGGTTTGTTCTGGAAAACGCCTGAATTAACCCATGCATTTTCAGGTTTTTATCCACCCAAAGAGTGTTCAGCGTCGTAGCATCAAATCCTGTCAGGAACATATTGACTACGATCAGCAAATCTACTTTCCGCTTTTTCACTTTGTCGGACAAATCTTTGTAGTAATCCTGAAATCCCTTGCTGGAAGCGTCAAAGTTGGTCTTGAAGATCTTATTATAATCGTCAATCGCCATCTCCAGAAAATCACGGGAATTCTGATCCAATTCATCAGTATCAAAACTTTCGTCATCTAAAATTCCATCTGCACTGTCTTCTTCATTTTGAGCAAAGGAAAAAATGGTGGCGATTGTTAAATCCCGATGCGTTTGGGCAAGCTGTTTTTTGAACTCCAAATAATATTTTTTACAAGCAGGGATGGAACTGACCGCAAACATGGAGTTAAATTCGTTTACTCGCTGACCTTTCAGGCTGTAATAGGAATTTCGCATAGTCTTTTGGTCAAAATGTTCCAGAACATATTTTACTACTTCAGAAATGCGTTCTGGTGAAGCAAGAGCTTCTTCCGTATCAATAGCCGTCACCTGTTTGTCTTTACTATTTTCTTTCTGCTTAATGGTATTGATATAATCAATACGGAAAGGGAGTACATTTCCGTCGTTGATAGCATCCACAATGGTGTATGTATGCAACGGTAATACGTTTTCCCCTTTCTCATTCGGCTCTCCACCAAATGCCTGTGCCGTAGTTTTCAGATTGGGATTTCCGCCACTTGACGCATTCACAGAAAAGATTGGTGTTCCAGTAAATCCGAAAATATGGTAGTTTCTAAAATACCGGTTTACCTTAACAGTCTTTTCTCCTTTTTTGATAGTTCCGCCTACCATCCGGGTATGCATATCACCAAATTGACTGCGGTGACACTCATCAAATATCAAAACGATATGCTTATCCCGAATAGGATGCGCAGGATTTTTTGTGATAAAGACATCCAATTTTTGGATAGTTGTAACAATGATACGGGAAGTGCTGTCTTCCAGTTGTTTTTGCAAAACAGCAGTACTTTTGTTCCCGTTGGCAGCTCCTTTTTCAAAGCGATCATATTCCCTAATCGTCTGATAATCCAAGTCTTTGCGGTCAACTACAAAAAGGAACTTTTCGATATAGGGAAGATTGGTCGCAAGCTGCGCAGTCTTGAAAGAAGTTAATGTCTTACCGCTGCCAGTGGTGTGCCAGATATATCCACCAGCTTCAATGGTTCCAGTTTTCTTATAATGGTGGATGTTTCAATACGGTTTAGGATGCGTTCCGTGGCTGCAATCTGGTAGGGACGCATCACCAGCAGAAGCTCCTCTGTGGTAAACACACAGTACTTTATCAGGATATTCAGCAGCGTGTGTTTTGTAAAAAACGTCTTGGTAAAATCCACAAGATCGGGAATGGTGCGGTTATTTCCGTCTGCCCAGAAAGAAGTAAACTCAAAGCTATTGGAAGTTTTTTTACTACGTTTTCTGGATGCAGTCTCATTTTCTTTGATATGGCTGAATCGGGTGGTGTTAGAGTAGTACTTGGTATTTGTGCCATTGGAGATGACAAAAATCTGTACATACTCATACAAACCGAAACCCGCCCAAAAACTGTCCCTTTGATAGCGGTTGATTTGATTAAATGCTTCTTTGAGGGCAACGCCACGGCGCTTCAGCTCCACATGCACAAGCGGCAAGCCGTTTACCAAAATAGTCACATCGTAGCGGGTATCATGTTTCCCACCGCTTTCTTCGTATTGGTTAATCACTTGCAAACGATTATTGTGGATATTCTTCTTATCGATCAGGGAGATATTCATGGTAGTGCCGTCCTCACGGGTGAAATTCTGTACATGATCCTCCTGAATCTTACGGGTCTTTTCCACGATTCCGTCGTTGTGATTGGCAATTTTATGTTTGAAAAAGCTGTCCCATTCTTTGTCGGTAAAGCTATACTGATTGAGCCGCTCCAACTGCTTGCGGAGATTGTCGATCAAAGCATCTTCGCTGTGAATGGTCACATATTCGTAACCCTGTTCCACCAGCATTTTGATGAAAGCCTGTTCCAGTGCTGCTTCACTTTGGTAAGAATCAGAGCGTTTTACCTGCGGTTCGTACTCTGCCACAACAGTACTTTCATTGCTCGATAGAATCATATTGTAGGTGCTCATAACATCACCTCAATTCTTCATTTTCTCTAACTAATGATTCATAAACAAACTTTAAAATATGTGCAAATGCAAATAAGAACTTTGGATTTGCCGACATTGCTTTTGCCTCACACATATATCTATACTCAGGAAAAGCTTGGTCTTGTTCTTGCAGGCATAAGTAGAATTCTTTTTCGCTATTCTCAATAGCTATGTTTTTTGAGATATATTCCTGTTCATTCTGTGGCAATTTTTCAAACAAGCCTTTTAATCCATGTGTTTTTGAGAAATCTACACCAAAGCCGTATAATATTGCTTTCAACAACAACTCACATGAAAATGCCACATTTGCTAATGTTACAGGCATCCAATTCAAATTTTTTATTGTAAAACTGGATACTTCAAAATACTGAGCCCACAACTTATAAAAACTTTTCCTCAAAGAGTCTTGATCTTTTTTACGATCAAATTTTCTGGTTTTAGATAAATCGAAAGGTGCAAAACAGTCTTCGCTTTTTGTCATATATTCGTCTCCTTAAATGACAGCAGCTTATTTCGATAATATTCATACTGCTTTTGACGAGCTTCGATTTCGTCGGGGAGGCCGATATTAAGGCCAGAACAGATTGTTTCAAAGTTGTCCAACAGTGCAACAATCCTGTCTTGAACTTCCAATGATGGGACCGGAATTGTGATTCTACTGGCTGCATTAGCATTGAATTGCTGCTGCCCTCCTTTGGAAACAAGTTTTTCCGCTTGTGTCCAGTACAAAGATGACTTTGAAAAATGCCAGTAATATCGATTTCTGATTATGGAGTTATCGAGGATAATTTTAATAAGAAATGAGGCGTATACCGACGGCTCATCACTTGTAAAATAGAGAGTTTTTCCATAGGTTGAACCTGTTCGAGCGAGAAGCAAATCTCCCTTTTTCAAAAGATATTTTTCACTTTCTTCTGTAAGTTCGACATATTTTGCGTTTTGTGGGTTGAGTGTTCCATCTTCACTTATGTCCGTTATTCGGATAAATCGTGCCGAACCATTTTCTTGAGCTTTATCCGTATAACCGTAAACAAATTTGGCAATCTCTCCAAGCGTCCTGGATACAGCTCCATCTGTCCCCTCGCGGACACAGAAGGTCAACAGTTGATCCCGATAATACTCATGTTGTTTCTTTCGAGCGGTAAGCTCTGAGGTAAGTTTCTCTTGCAACTCGGCTGTAAGTTCTGTGAAATTGTCCAGAATACGGACAATTTCACACTGGATAGGGAGCGGGGGGGAACAAGTAATACGATCTCTGTCAATTTGTTTGGAGTAACTTCCATAACTTTTGTTCCATGTGCAAGACGATTTTCCTGAGCTTGAAAATCGCTCTAATGGAAATAGTAACACATATATCTCGGATTTTGATTGTGATGGATAATCGCAGTATGTCCACTAACTGCAACCGGTTCGTTACCCAACCACTCAACACATTTACAAACATCTTCTATGTTTTCGCTGGTAACAGCCATTACTATGTCAGTTGGTTCCGCATACTTTTGCTTTTTTGCAGACTCTTCGGAAATAAATGAAAATGTAGTGTCCGTAAACAATCCATATTTGGTATAAGTCTGTCCATAGTGAATACAAGGTACACCTTTTTCAGTGAAATCCTTTTTTTGCAGATTTCCACCCCTGGAAATAGTTGCGACCTCTCCTAACTTTTTATACTCTACCCCATTCGGGCAAAGATCCTGTATGAGTTCTTCCAGCTTACTCACTGTCATCACCTCCATGGCCGAATCCTATTTGCTCCAATGCTTTTTGGATTTCAGCGTTTTTCTGGATTTCTTCTTCTTTCTTTTTCACGTTTTCAATAATCCCAACTACCAAACTGCGAAGTGGTTCGTATTCTCTTAAAGCTGTTTCCTCGTCTGTATTTCCATGGGCAATATTACTGAGCCTTTGAAAAATTTTATAGCCATCGTCGAAGTAGATAACCGGAATGATAGAGCATTGAGCATCCACAGCTCTTATAACTTGATCAAATGGTTTTGATTTTCCATTGGGCTTATATACTTCTACTCCGGCCCTGTGTCCAACCTCCAGCGTTATTTGCTCAAATGCCGACCGTAAGTAAATGACTGCCCCCGCACCAAGCCGTTCTTTGTATGCAATTTCCACCTTTCCCAACCATTCTGAGAACTTATCTTCCGTTTCGATAGGTAGTTTTATCGTATCTGGAAGTTTGAAGTTTTGCTTAACCACACTCACTCTTGGAGAATTTGCGGAAATATCATCTACCCCAACCAAAAACCATGCTTGGACATAAGAATGACACGCCCTGCATTTGGGATTGTCCTCCTCATAGTCCATGCATCGCAATTGACAATCAATACTGATCATCGAATTATTGAC
Source organism: Anaerotignum sp. (assembly GCA_020024455.1). Lineage (GTDB taxonomy): Bacteria > Bacillota > Clostridia > Lachnospirales > Anaerotignaceae > Anaerotignum. The sequence goes on from JAHHTU010000003.1 coordinate 138,159, forward strand.
GATCAAACAATGAAGCCTTTTGGGAGAAATAAAGGAAACGCTATCCGTACACGCTGTCGAGTAAAATGGAAGAGTAATGGTGCCAATTTGGATTTCTATAAAATCTCCGGCACTAATAAAGCGAATCTCTTCCGTTTCTTCTTCCTTCACTGTCTGTATTTTTCCCAATCAATAAATGATTCAATTTCGCCGCTGTTTTTACTTTTATCGGATAACCTACTGCTTAACCTCATAGTTATCCCCCGATTTCTGCGATGATTCTCGCAATCTCATCCCGCAACACCTGCTCTCTGGCCACAATTTGTTCAATCTTGGCATTGAGTTTTGTAATATCAATTACTTCACGGGTGTCCTCCGGCTGTACATAGGTGCTAACCGAGAGATTATATTCATTTTTGGAAATTTCCTCGTAAGGTACGCAACGGGTAAAATGCTCAGTATCGGCACGGGAAACAAATGCGCCTACAATTTTTTTGATATGATGCTCTCTCAACTTATTGTTGTTAGTAACTTTCTTACATTCACCGGAAGCATCTATAAACAGGGTGCGGTTATCCGCTTTGTTTCGTTTCAATACCATGATGCAGGTGGCAATACTGGTTCCATAAAACAAGTTGCTGGGCAGTTGGATTACGCAGTCGATAAAGTTGTTGTCAATCAGATACTGACGGATTTTCTTTTCCGCTCCGCCACGGTACATAATACTAGGGAAACAGACAATCGCTGCTGTACCATTGCTCGCAAGCCATGCCAGTGAATGCATGATAAACGCAAGGTCAGCTTTGGATTTTGGGGCCAAAACTCCAGCAGGAGAAAAACGAGGGTCGTTGATCAACACGGGATTATCATCGCCCTCCCATTTAATAGAGTAAGGCGGATTTGCTGGTGTTAAGTAAAGACTAAAAAAATATAGGATATACTTGGGAAAATAGAAGCGGCGCAGCCTCTGTGTGATGAGAGGTCGCGCCGTTCTTTACTGTTCTTGTGTTGTGTTTATTGCCTCTGCAATGATATCTGAGAACCGGTAGATAATCTCCACTCTCATTCCTGAGAAGACATTCACCCGATCAATGAACATCAGGAGCATTTCATTGGTAATCTGGTCTGCACTGAGGATTTCTCTTGCCATATCAGCAGATTCTTTTAGCTCACGATTCTGGCTTCGAGATAGGGATATAAGCTCCTGTTCCAGATGTTGTTTGTCAGCTGTAAGTGTATCTGCCTCGGCGTTAAGTTTGTCTCTCTCTGCGAGGTATATATCCCTTTCCAGTCGGCCCTCGGCATATCTTTCATAGGTGCTTACTCTGTTCACAGAGATTTGCTTCAATCGCTTTTCTGTTTGCTCCAACCGGAATCTCAAATTTTCCTCCGTGCCATCCATACCTGTCACAGCTTCCTGATACCGGTCATCTGCATCCACAAGCAGATGGAGTTTTTCCATCATGTCATTGCGGACAATGCGTTCCAGATCATCCTCATAAAACCTTTCACCAACGGGACAAGAGGTTTCTTTATTGGCTGCGGACTTGTTGCAGAAATAATAGATTCTCTTGGCGTGTGCCTGCCGCTGCATTGCTCGACCACATATTCCGCAGCGAAGTAATCGCCGGAGCAGGTATTTCTTCGTGGAGCGTTCGTATTTCCCGAACTTCACCATCACTTTCTGAGCCTGCTCATACTCTTCCTCAGAGACAATAGGCTTATGGCAGTCAGTCAGGTATAATGACCCATTCTGACTCGTCTCTGCAAAGCGTCTGGGGACTGTTTAACCCCTTCCAGATTTTACGATTGGATACCAACACACCGGTGTATTCTTTGCGTTTCAGAATCTCTCTCACATTAAAGCTACTCCAGCAGCTTTCAGAGGATGTGTTCTTCCGAAACTTCTTGCTTTTCGGATTCGTCCGCATAAAGTATGCTCCCGGTGTCTCAATGTGTTCATCATTGAGCGTTTGAGCAATCTCACCAACCTTTTTTCCTGCAAGCGCAAGTTCAAAGATTCTCCGTACTACCGGTGCAGTATCCGGGTTAGGTGTCAGCTTTCGCTTTACATTCGGGTCTTTCATATATCCGTAAGGAGCCTGAGCTAAAACGAACTCACCCTTGCTCTTACGACTACTCATAACCGTTTTGATTTTCTGCGAGAGTTCTTTGCTGTAATAAGAGTAAACGATATACTTCATAACCACTTCCATTCCGGCAGTGGAACCCTTGTACTCGTCACTGTCGTAACCATCATTCACGGCTATAAACCGAACCCCAAGGAAAGGGAAGATTCGTTCCAGGTAGTCACCAATCTCCACATAATCGCGGAAGAAACGGCTAAAGTCCTTGCACATGACTATATGCGCTTCGCCTTTTTTCAAACTCTCTATCATGCGTTCAAAAGACGGTCGATTTCCGTTTGTGCCGGAATAACCATCGTCCACAAACTCCACGACATCATAGATATCAAATTCCTTGCGGGACTTGATATACCGATAGAGTCATGTCCGCTGATTCGCGATACTTTCACTCTCCGTTTTGAATTTGAGGTCATCATCTGCATCAGATAAACGGATATACAGATATAACTTTTCCACGATCACTCACTCCTTTCCAATTCATATTTCGCGGCTTCCAAAGCCTCTTTGTCCTCCTGAAATCGGAAGAATATTTCAATCCGGCGTTGTCCATATCCGGTTTTGAATATGTTTATATGATCTATCATAGCCTCAGCCACCTGTGGGGTAAACTTTCTGGCCTTTCTTATGTTCTGCACATTTTGCAGCCACTTGTTCTCAGAGGACAGGGTGCGGTTCAGTCGCGCCAATTCCACGGAGAGTTGATTCAGCTTTGTGCTTAGTTCCTGAAACTGGGTATCAAATCTGCCTTTCAGTTCCATATAATCTCCGGCACTCAAAGTGCCATCCACATAATCTGCGTAAAGCTGTTCTCGTTTCTTTTGAAATCCTTTCAACTGTTCAGCTATGGTCTGCATTTCACTTTGAATAGCCACTTGACGCTGAGTATTGACTCCACTGTTATTCAGTCGCTTCGTCACGGCTTCAAAATCGGCATAAAGTGCCAGTTGATCTTGAATCGCATTCCAGACAACAGGTGCAAGTTTATCTTCCATTATGGTTGTGACCTCAGTACAACGACCATACTGCTTATTCCGGCAAACATAGATTCCCTAGGGTGTATTTGCCTTTCGGCAGAAACCAAGATTTGAACCGCAGATACCACAGCGGACAATACCGCTTTTGAACATCTGTGGATGCTTTGCTCGGTAATCAGCAGAAGTAGCCAATTTCTCATCATTGATTCTTCGGCCTTCATTCAGAATCTCACGAACCTTATAAAAGTCTGCACGGCTTACAATCGCTTCGTGCATATCCGGTAGGACACGCCACTTGCTTTCGTCTGATTCATAATGATAATCCGGTTGTCCAAGGTAAAGTGCCGTAGGCATTCGACCGAAAACCAGATCTCCCATATAGGTCGGGTTCATCAGGATCTGTTTTATCCCTTGCTGTGACCAGATGCTATCCGAATAACATTTACGCTTGCTTTGCCCACGCAGGTATCTCAGTTTCCCTGTGGAAGGAACACCTTCGGCATTCAGCATCCGCACAATCGGCCTTGCTCCGTTACCTTCCAAGAAGGATGCGAATATGCGCTTCACAACGGGAGCCGTCTCAGGATCAATCTCAAACCGGTATTCCTGTGTGGTCGATTTCCGATAACCATAAGGAATCATACTCGGAATGTGTTCGCCAGCCAGTTGCTTTACATGAACTGCCAGAGAAACCTTTTTTGACTGGTCTTTGGAATAAAATCTGTTAATCAGATTCTTCAGCGGAATCAGCAGACTGCTTGCTGAACCATCCGTTTCAAGGCTGTCGTAACGGTCTACAACCGAAATAAACCGAACGCCCATTGCAGGAAAGATATTCTCCAACAGGTTTCCTGCTTCGATATAATCACGAGAAAACCGGCTAAAGTCCTTGATAACAAGTGCCTTTATTTTCCCGCTCCGAATGTCGTTCAGCAGCCTTTGAAACTCCGGCCTGTCTGTGTTTGTTCCAGTCCAGCCATTATCCATATAAGTTCCGGCTAAATGAAGATACGGATGTTCAGAGATATAATCACGGCAGATTTCAACCTGCCCCTCAATAGAGTCTCCATCATCGTTCTTCTTACTGTTCTAAATAGAGAGTCGTGCATAAATCGCCGTTTCCCAAACCTGGGGAAGCGATACTGCCGGAGCTTGCGTCGATTCTCCACTCTGCAAATATTGTCGTTTCTTTCTTGCCATTATGCGTTCATCCTCTCTGTATGTGTTTCTTTCTCACCCTCCGGCAATATGTTCTCAAAACGCTCGATATACTGGAGTGTAGTTTCCAGTTCATCGCGGTAACGAAAATTCACTTCGATACGCTTGCCGTCATAAACCAAAATGTTCTCAATCAAGTGAACAATACATTCTCTGTCCAGTTCCTTAATGTTCTGATACTTCATGAACTGCTTAATCCATTCCACATTGCCGGAACCATTTTCCAAAGCCTGTGTCCGTTCCTCCTGAAGTTTTGCAAGCTGGCGTTTCTTTTCTGCAATACGGCGATCATAGCCGGCATGGAACTCCTTATACTCTTCATGGCTTATAACACCTTCTGCCATATCTGAATACAAGTTCACCTTCAAATCCTGATAGCGTTGAACCTCTGCTTCCAAAGAAGTAATTTGTGCATCGTAGTTGATGATGTTCCGTTCCTGCTCCGGCAGTGTCGCAATCTGTTCCAGAACCTGTTCAATCTGTGAGATTAAATCAATATGGTCTGTAACGATGTGATACACAATCTCACGCAGCTTTTCCTCGCTCATGGTGTGGGGAGTACATCCGTTCTTTGCCTTATTGGTCGCACAGACCAAGTAGTGATACTTCTTTCCGCCACGAGGGACTGTCTTGCGTACCATCGTGTGCTGGCAATCCCCGCAGAACACAAACCCTGAGAACAGGTGAACCTGCTCCTTCTTCGGAGCTGTTCGTACATCACGGCGCATCAGATTCTGAACCGTTTCAAAATCCGTTCGCCGTATGATAGGCTCATGATTATCTTCAATGACAATCCATTCCTCGCGTTCATAATCCATACGCTTTTTAACCTTGTGATTCGGAGTTCCGGTCTTATGCTGCATCAGCGTTCCGATGTATATCTCATTGGAAAGAATCCTCTTGATAAGCATAGGACTCCAGAGTGCCCGTTCATTGGTGCGGAAACCAGATGAATAGTTCTCACCTTGAGAGCGCTTATACTCCATTGAGCTAAGAATCCCCATATCATTCAAACGATCAGCTATGGCAGAATTGCAAAGTCCTTGGATACGAAGATTGAAAATCAGCTCCACAGTCCGGGCAGCTCGTTCATCTACCAGTAATTTGTTTTTATTGCTTGGGTCTTTCCGATACCCATACGCAGCAAAGGCTCCGATAAAATCACCCATCTTTCTTTTGATGTCCAGCTGAGAACGAATCTTCACTGAAATATCTCGGCAGTAGGCATCATTAAATAAATTTTTTAGAGCGGTTAAATCGTTGTCGCCCTGTGCACTGTCCACGCCGTCATTGATGGCGATAAAGCGGACACCCTTCTTGGGGAAAGTG
>JAHHTU010000030.1 GCA_020024455.1 Anaerotignum sp.
ACATAAAATATTACATTTTTTCCATATATTTGTATGTATTATGCATACAATGGTAACACACGACGAATTTTATAATAATTTTTACTATACTTGCCTTCTGTCAATGTATCCCGAAAAAAGCAGCTGTAACAAGGTGCAACATACAGTGCATCAGAACCGCCGCAAATCATACAACCACCGTCGCCACCTTTGCCAATGCCTTTCTGCTCTACCAACTCCACCTCATAGGAGTCATATGCAATAAATACCCCTTGATTGCTGGGTAATGGCAAATACTGCATTTCCCCATGCTCCTCTGCATGGGTTGCAGTACCCACCCCATACATTTCATGCAAAATATCCTCAGATAATGTATTGCCCCATTTGAAACATATTCTTTCTCCACCACAGCAAAGATATTCCCATTCGTCCTCTGTGGGCAAACGAAACGGTGTCTCGGAAAGAGAGGCTTTCACTTCTTCCCAAGTCATATCTTGCTCCAAAAATTGGTTATCCACTTCCACCAACAGATTAGGAATGTTCACCACTCGCACAGGTGATGTCACACTATCGATATGTTTTCGAAATGCTTGTATATATGCATCAGCATCTGCATATGCCTCCAAACTCTCTGTTGTGCAGGCAATATCTTCTTCTGCATCTTCCTGCAATGTTTCTACCTTTTCCAAATCTCCTTTTTCCGTTGCTTTCTGGATTTCCTGTGCATAATATTCTTTGATATCTTGCAGCTCTGTTTCATAATACTCCTGCATTTCTGTATATTCCTGTTTTAATGTGGGTATCATTTCTGACACATCATCATCTGCCGACCACCCCAATGTGACATTTTTTTGTCCTTCTATGAATATAAATTGACTGTCTTGATACTGAAATATCAACGTCTTTTCTGATTTGCCATTCCTTTTGACATACCATTCCATCTGTTCCTGAAAATCCACAGGTGCTTTGCTTACCAGTTCTCTAATTTTTTGTAAATCCATTGTCATCGCCTCCTAAAAGATATCTGCTTGATATGTTTTCTTTAATTTTTGATATGTTTTGGGTAAGCTGGTACAAATTTGCCAACTCCACACCATCAACTGGTCTAATTCTTTGCGTACTGCGATTGGATTTTGCATACAATCCAATAAGACTTTTACTTTCTCTTTGATATATGTGGTATCTTGATGGATTGCATAATTTTTGATAGAAATCCCCTGTATTTCGGAATATTTCAAATCTGCAATATCTACGGTACGATATACATTAACATCTGCAATCAAAGAATATACGGTCTTGCAAGTATCATCAAAACAAACCAAAACATATTTCCCATCTTGTTGTATTATGATAATTTTGATTTGGCTGTAAATGGGAATTTCTTTTTTTGTATTTGGGTTGTATATGGTTTGCTGTAACGTTTGATAAATCAATTCCACCCTTGTAAAAGGCTCTGTCCAAATTTTATGCCAAACATCAGAAAACGCCGTTTCGTCCAAATTTTCCTGTTGCCATGTATTTCCATTTGCTTGGTATACCACTTTGTTTGGTATACTCAAAAAATGCTCTACGATTTTTCTCTCTTGTGTGATTGGTTGTTTTTTGGAAAATAATTTTCGTAACCACTGTATCCATTTTCGTAACATTACAATCCTCCATTTCTTATCTGTATGATACCATATATTGCAAAAACAGAAAACATTTGTTCGCACAAAAAATGCACTTTTTGATACAAAAGTGCATTTTCTGCTCTATTTACATAGATAATCTTTCTTTTTTGACTTTGTCTGTGGTATCTTGCAAACTTTCCACACCCGTTTGTTTCTGTTCTTCTTGTTTTTGTTCTTCAATTTCTGCTTTTGTCATCACAATATGGTTTTCTGTTTGATTGTTTTCTGCCAATGCTTCTACCACTTCGCCCGTTTTTTGTGAAAGCTGGCTTGCCAAATCATTGCTTTTTTGTTCCAGTGCAGAAACTTTTTCCATCTTTGCCTCTATATTGCCGTGTTCGGTTTCTATTTCCGCATACAGCACATTGATTTTTCCATCAACCTTATCTTTGACCGAAGCAATGATATCCATACCATTTCCACTATTTGCAATTTGGGAAAGAGCGTTCATTTTTTCTTTTCGTACTTCTTCCTCTGTTTTTGGTTCTTTTGGTTGCAAATCATTTTTCCGTTCATTTGCTTTTTTGTCATCTTGTTTATCAGTTTGCAAATCTGATATTTGTTGGTTCAATTCTTCAATCTGTTTTTCATATTGTTGTATTTGTGAATCCATTCTTTGACCGGTTTTTGCAGATTTTGCCATCAATTCGTTCTTTCTGTCAATCAATTCTTGTTTTTGTTTCATCAGTTGCTCAATCATGCTTTGTTTCTTGCCTTGCGGGGAAATGGTGACACGGTCTTGATTGTGTTCCGATTTTTTTCCGGTGACTGCTTCTGTCTGTTTGGCAATGCTGCGATTTGCTGCCCCAACGTGAAACAGTTGATGATTTTGTGATATACTGTTTACAAACATACGGTCGACCTCCTTTGCTTTTGCACGAATACTTATATGATTATATCGACCAAACATTTCATAAACATAATACTTTTTACCGAAATTTATGGAAAGAGGGGTTTCTATGGGCATTGTCATATTATTTGGCATACTACTGTTTGCGATGTTTTTACACCTATTGTTTCACAGAAATATCATCGGACTTTTTTTATTTCTGCTTGCTTTATATCTTGTTTTTTATACCGCAAAGCACTAAAAAACACGCAAACAACCTGTCTGCGTGTTTCTTTTATAATACTTTTGCCAAAAATGTCTGTAAACGTTCACTTTTCGGATTTTCAAAAATTTCCTGCGGTGTACCTTCTTCAATTTGTTTTCCGTCTGCCATAAACATCACACGGGTAGCCACTTCTTTTGCAAATCCCATTTCATGTGTCACAACCACCATTGTCATATTTTCCTGTGCCAGTTGTTTCATCACTTCCAATACTTCCCCAACCATTTCAGGGTCTAATGCAGAAGTGGGTTCGTCAAACAACATCACTTCCGGTTGCATACACAATGCACGCACAATGGCAATTCTCTGCTTTTGTCCACCGGATAGCTGAGAGGGGTAAGCATCAGCCCTGTCTTTCAAGCCAACACGTTCCAATAAACGCAATGCCAATTCTGTTGCTTCTGCTTCGCTTTTTCCTTGCAATTTCATAGGGGCAATGGTCAAATTTTTCAATATTGTCATATGGGGAAACAAATTGAAGTGTTGGAATACCATACCCATTCTTTGGCGATGGATATTGATGTTTACTTTTTTATCCGTAATATCCACACCATCAAAATAAATGTGTCCACCGGTCGGCACTTCCAATAAATTCAAACAACGTAAAAATGTTGATTTTCCCGAACCGGAAGGCCCAATAACAACAACCACTTCGCCTTTTTTGATTTCTGTTTGAATACCGTCCAATGCTTTGATTTTGCCACCACGGTAATGTTTTTGCAAATTTTCCACTTTGATTAACACATTATCGTTCACTGTTTCTCAATCTCCTTTCCAGTTTGTTTACCAGGAAGGTAAAGAACATTACCATCACCAAATAAATCAACGCCACTGCAAACAATGGCATATATGCATTATATGTAATCCCTTTGAGGATATCGGTTGCTCTTGTCAGGTCCATCAATGCAATATAGCCTGCCACAGATGTTTCTTTCAACAATACAATAAATTCGTTTGCCAATGCCGGCAACACACTTTTCAATGCCTGCGGAATAACCACATACCACATGGTTTGCATATAATTAAAGCCTAAGCTGCGTCCTGCTTCAAACTGCCCACTATCCACAGACATAATCCCACTTCTGATAATTTCTGCCACATATGCACCAGAGTTGATACCAAATGCCAGCGTACCAACCAAAATTTTATTATCCGTAGAAACCAAAATAACAAGGTTCATAATCAACAGCTGTACAATGACAGGCGTACCACGAATGACAGTCAAATAAATCTTTGCCACCACATTCAAAATACACAATATCCATTTTGCAAATCCGTTTTGCATTTCTTTACTTTGTTTATCGTATGTAGAGCGTACCATTGCCACCACAGCACCAATGGCAATCCCAATCAATACCGCAAAAAATGTCAATTTCAATGTATTTCCCAAGCCTTCTATCAGATACTTCCATCTGTCGTCTTGGATAAAACATCTATAAAAATCCTCTTGTATGGTTGTCCACCAAGATTGTAAATCTTCCATATATACCCTCCTTCTTTATGATGAAAAAGGGACGGTTTCCCGCCCCCAATATGGATACGAATTATTCTGCTTTGATGTATTTGTCCACAATGCCTTTGATTGTGCCGTCTTCTTTTAATTCTTTCAATGCTTGGTTAATTTCTGCTGTCAATTCGCTGTTTTTGCCCAAAGCGATTGCATAGTCTTCGGAAGCATATTGTGTGTCCAAAATTTTTAAACCTTCATTTGCTGCCACAAATGCTTTTGCAGGTTCGTTATCAATTACAACACAGTCTACTTTGCCTACTTTCAACGCTTCGATGGCGTCAGCACCTTTGTTGTAACGTTCCACAGTACCTTTGCCTGCTTTTTCAATATCATCTGTTGTGAAGAAGTCACCTGTTGTTGTTGTTTGTACGCCTACTTTATGGTTTGCACCTTCTGCTAACAAATCATCTACACTTTTGATGTCAGAATCTTCTTTTACGATAACGGATTGTACACCTGTTGCATAGCTGTCTGTAAAGTCTACACTTTGTTGACGTTCTTCTGTGATAGTCAAACCAGCCATACCAATATCTGCTTTACCGGATACAATCGCAGGAATGACTGCATCAAATATCATATCTTCAATTTTGAATTCATATCCCAATTTGTCTGCGATTGCTTTTGCAACTTCTGCATCAATCCCAACAATTTCGCCGCCTTCATAAAATTCGTAAGGAGGGAAATCCGCACTGGTTGCCAATGTCAATGTTTGTTTGCCGCTGTTTTCTGCACCATCTGCATTTGCATCTTCTTTGTTGTCTGCCGGTGCAGAACCACAAGCTGCCAAAGCAGTTGCCATAGAAAGAACCATTGTTGCTGCCAAAATGTTTTTCAAATATTTTTTCATATCTCTTACCTCCATTTTCCAATTCTGTCTCTTTTTGTTTTACAGCCTTTGCTGTTGTGATGTTGTAATTATACTTTGTTTTTGTATAAAATACAATATCTATTTTGTATAAAAATAAGTTCTTTTTTCCATTTATTTTATACACTTTTTTACAATACGTTAAAAATCTACTGTTTTCAATACTCTTTATTTGTTCTTTATACGATATCTTATATATTTTTATACCGCAAAAGATTTTCACAAAATGTCTATGCGAATTTTTATACATTTATGCATGAAAAAATACATCTCGTATCCGCAAAAAAACAAGAGCATTTCCTGAAATACTCAGGAAATGCTCCTTGTGTTTTTTGATTATGCTTCGTCCAAAGCTCTTGTCTGGATTTCTTTTTGCAATCTTGCAATCACATCTTTCAAATCCACTTGACCTTCTTCTCCATTTTTTCTGGAACGCAAAGAAACTTTGTTTGCTTCTTGGTCTTTTTCACCCACAACGATGATATAAGGCACTCTTTCGTTTCTTGCTTCTCTGATTTTGTAACCGATTTTTTCTGCTCTATGGTCTACTTGCACACGAATACCTGCTTCGTCCAGTTCTTTTTCCACTTGATTTGCATAATCCGCAAATTTTTCAGAAATCGGCAACACTTTCACTTGCACAGGTGACAACCAAGTAGGGAACTGACCTGCAAAGTGTTCAATCAAAATACCGATGAAACGTTCGATAGAACCAAAGCATACACGGTGAATCATAACAGGGCGTTTTTTGTTGCCATCTGCTGCTGTGTATTCCAGTTCAAATCTTTCTGGCATCTGCATATCCAACTGAATCGTACCACACTGCCATGTTCTGCCGATGGAGTCTTCCAGATGGAAGTCAATTTTCGGGCCATAGAATGCACCATCACCTTCATTGACAGTATAAGGAATTTTGTTTTCTTCCAAAGCATCACGCAAACCATTGGTTGCAATTTCCCATGCTTCATCAGAACCCATGCTGTCTTCCGGTCTGGTGGACAATTCAATATGATATTTGAAACCAAACAAGCTGTATACGCTGTCAATCAAACGAATTACGCCACTGATTTCGTCTTTGATTTGTTCTTCTGTCATAAAGATATGTGCATCATCTTGGTTGAAACAACGCACACGCATCAAACCATGCAACGCACCGGATTTTTCATGTCTGTGTACCAAACCGATTTCTGCCATACGCAAAGGCAAATCTCTGTAAGAATGCATATCCTGTTTGTAAATCAACATACCGCCGGGACAGTTCATCGGTTTTACTGCATAATCTTCATCATCAATCACAGTGGTGTACATATTTTCTTTGTAGTGTTCCCAATGACCGCTTCTCAACCACAAATCTCTGTTCAAAATGATAGGAGAAGATACTTCCACATAACCTGCTTTTTTGTGAATTTCTCTCCAATATTCCAACAATGTATTTTTCAATACCATACCGTTTGGCAGGAAGAATGGGAAACCGGGGCCTTCGTCCAACATAGTGAACAACTTCAATTCTTTGCCCAATTTTCTGTGGTCACGTTTTTTTGCTTCTTCCATCATGTGCAAATATGCTTCCAATTCAGACGCTTTTGGATAAGAAGTACCATAGATACGGGAAAGCATTTTATTTTTTTCGCTGCCTCTCCAATAAGCACCTGCCACAGATGTCAATTTGATTGCTTTCACATATTTTGTACTCATCAAGTGAGGGCCTGCACACAAATCTGTGAAATCGCCTTGTTTGTAGAAAGAAATCACGGCATCTTCCGGCAAATCCTGAATCAATTCTACTTTATAAGGTTCGTTTCTTTCTTGCATATATTGAATCGCTTCTGCACGGGGTAATGTAAAGCTTTCGATTGCCAAATCTTCTTTGACAATTTTTTTCATTTCTGCTTCAATCGCTTCCAATTCTTCCGGTGTGAATGCTTTTTCTTTATCAAAGTCGTAATAGAATCCGTCTGCAATCGCAGGCCCGATTGCCAGTTTTACATCTGGGTACAATCTTTTGACAGCCTGTGCCAAAATGTGAGAAGTGCTGTGACGAAATGCCACTTTCCCCGCTTCATCATCGAATGTGCAAATGCTGACTTCTGCGTCTTTGTCTACCACAAAACGCAAATCTTTCACTTCACCATCTACCATACCGGCACAAGCGTTTCTTGCCAATCCTTCGCTGATGGATTTTGCAATTTCCAATACGGACATTGGTCTGTCAAATTCTTTTACTACGCCATCTTTCAATGTAATTTTCATCATCAATCGCTCCTTTTTCATATTTTTATTTTTTTGGAAAGTGCGATTTTTTTTGCAATAAAAAAATCCCGTCCACTTTCCTTTCGGAAAAGGGACGAGAGTTATCATCTCCCGCGGTTCCACCCTTTTTGTTTCGCAAAACCACTCATTTAGGACGATAACGGAGTCACCGTGCCGTATTAAGGCAACTCTGAGGTGGTTTTCATACACTTTTCAAATGAGGATACTCACAGCCTTGTATCAAACATACATCGGTATCCCTCTCTGTCCATTTGAAAAGGACTACTGTCCTCATCAACGCTTTATGAACTAGATTATAGCACACAAAAAAATACTGTCAATACCTTTTTTTATTTTTTATTCAAAACCATTTGTTTTTTTTGAAAAACGCAATCCCTGCCACCACAAAAGCCACAGAAACCAATATCACAATCAAATAACCGTATTTCCAATGATACTCCGGCATTTCAAAATTCATACCATACCAACCGGCAATTAACGTCAAGGGCAAAAATATGGTTGTCACCACCGTAAAAATTTTCATTGTGGTATTCAAGCGAATATCCACTTCTGCCTCGTAAGACTCCCGTACCTGTGTCACATACTCCCGCAAATTCAATACATTTTGATAACTGCGTTCTGTTTTTCTGTATAATCTTTGTAAGGACGGCAATGTTTTTTGCTCAAAAATATCGTTTTCGTTTTCTGTCATAATATCCAACACATCTAAAAACTGTTCATAATATCGTTTGAGCATCATGAGCTTTTTTCGCAACCCGATAATTTCCGGCACAAAATTTTTCTTTTGTGTTGTCATCAAATCCTGCTCCATATGCAATATTTCTTTTTCGATGTCATCAAATGCAATATGTTCCATTTTTGTTTGTGTTTCCAAAAACAAATACAACATACGGGAAAATGTAATCCGCTCGCCCAATGCTTTGGCACATTCCAGCAATGTGTTTGTCACCAAGTTCATTTTTGATGTAAAAAAACAAGCTCTTTGTTTTTCCAAATAAATCACAACACTGCCATGTGTCAGCAATATATTTTCAAAATCCAGCATTTCCAAACTCATACAATCAAATGTTTCAAAACTTTCATACTTTGCAAAACCGAATTTGCGTGCCTCTTGCAAGATATGCAAAGGAATATCATGCATTTGTGCAAATCGTTCCAGTTCATCATAATGACACACGCTGATATATGGGACTTTTGGTTGCTTGCTTTCACACATCTGATACATACCGTTTTGTATTGTCAAAAACAAAGAAAACACCTCTTTTTTTGGCTTAGAAAAACGGTAGTTTGCAAACCACCGTTTTGTATGTATGTTATTCAAATTTTACTGCCGTACCATATGCCATCACTTCTGCCGCACCTTGCATGATTGCACTTGTGGAAAAATGTACACACACAATGGCATCTGCCCCCATTGCCTGTGCCTCATTTACCATACGTTCTGTGGCAACACTTCTGGCTTCTTCCATCATTTCTGTATAGCCTCTCAATTCACCGCCTACAATGGATTTCAAGCCTGCACCGAAATCTTTGCCGATATTTTTGCTTTGTATGGTTGCCCCTTTGACCAAGCCCAATATTTCATATGCTTTGCCATTGATGTTTTCTGTTGTTGTCAATAACATATCCATGCCCTCCTTTGTTTATGCACTTTTTTTCATAATAGCAAAATTTCAAAAAATGTCAATATTTTTGTTCTGCACTTTACAGATGCCATAAAACATAGTACACTAAATCCATACAGCAAGTATTGTTTTTTACAAGAAGGGAGCAACCAAGTATGAAAAAGCATCGTTTCTGGGCATGGGCAACGATATTCTGTATGTTTATGGTATTTTATACAGGTTATAAACATAAATAATCATATGCCCAAATCACCAAAGGGAGCATACTTTGCATTTGCGAAGTATGCTCTTTTTTTATTCTGCCGATATTTCCTGCACCACATTTTCAAATGGCACTGCAATCAAAAACCAATGTGCCTTTTCCACATCTTCTGCGGAAACACGCACACCATTTTCCAACCATTTCATCAATAAAAATGTTTCTGCATTGGCATAATATTCTGCCAATATTTGGGGTTGAAACAAATGCGGCATTTCCTCAGGGTGTGGTGTTTTTGCCGTCAACACCTTTGACAATACCTGACAAAAGGAATGAAACACAATATCCCGAAAAGCATTTTGCCCTTGAATTTTCGCCGCCCGCATATAAAACTCTTTTTCCTGTTCTATGGCACTGAGTATTTGATGTACCGCTTTGCGATACTCCCCTTTTGCAAAAAACGGCTCACTGGGATATATCACTTCTTTGCAAAATATCCATTCCAACAAAGCATATTTATCTTGAAAGTGATTATAAAATGTTGGGCGGATAAATCCTGCTCCATCTGTAATTTCTTTTATGGTAATGCGTTCAAAACTATGGTGTATCATTCTTTTTTTCAAACTCTCTGCCAATGCTTCTTTTGTATGTTTCTTTCTTTGGTTCATGATACACCCCCTAAATTCTGTGATATAGTATATCTTATTTTTATACAAAATGCAAATCAATACAAAAAAGACTTTTCTTTATCAGAAAAGTCTTTTCTGTCAAATTATCGAATAACGGGCGGAAAACCCACTTTCTTTTGCACTTTGGTCAATGTTCTTGCTGCCAATTTTCCGGCACGCTCTGCACCGTTTTTGATAACTTCGTCTAAATAATCTTTGTTTTTCTCCAATTCTTTGACT
The DNA here is from genome assembly GCA_020024455.1 of Anaerotignum sp. GTDB lineage: Bacteria > Bacillota > Clostridia > Lachnospirales > Anaerotignaceae > Anaerotignum. The sequence goes on from JAHHTU010000030.1 coordinate 10,140, forward strand.
TTCTTTTGTATCGGTTCCAATTCTGCAACCACAGCTTCTCCCACAGCGGTCTTAAATGCACCATAGCCGACATTTGCAAATTCCTGTTCCGCCTGTGCAATGGTTTTGCCTGTGCAAGCACAATAAATACTCAACAGATTGGAAATACCCGGTTTTTCGGCATCAAAACGCACTTCATTATCAGAGTCTGTCACTGCACGTTTGACTTTATTCATAATGACATTGGGTTCGTCCAACAAAGCAATGGTATTGTTCTGATTTTCGTCCGATTTGGACATTTTTTTCGTGGGTTCTTGCAATGCCATGACTCTTGCACCCAATTTTCCAATATATGCCTCCGGCACTTTGAATACATCGCCATATACCCCATTAAAACGTGTTGCAATATCTCTTGTCAATTCCAAATGCTGTCTTTGGTCTTCTCCCACAGGGACTAAATCTGTCTGATACAACAAAATATCCGCCGCCATCAATGTTGGATATGTAAACAATCCCGCATTGATATTATCTGCGTGTTTTGCGGATTTGTCTTTGAATTGTGTCATACGGTTCAATTCTCCCATGTATGTGTAACAATTCAAAATCCAAGCCAGCTCTGCGTGTTGTGACACATGAGATTGATAATAAATGATATTTTTTTCAGGGTCAATGCCCACTGCCAAATATTGCGTCAACAAATCTCTTGCTTGTTTTCTCAATTTCACAGGGTCTTGACGTACTGTAATTGCGTGCATATCCACAATACAATACAAACAATCATAATCCTCTTGCAAATTGGTCCAATTTTTCAAAGCACCCAAATAATTGCCCAATGTAATCAAACCGGAGGGCTGCATACCACTAAATATTCTTTTTTTGTTTTCCATGTTGCTTTTCTTCCTCTCTTTGCGTCATTATCTTTTTTCTCTGAAATTTGCATCAATATAGCCACTGTCCACCGGAATGACAAATACACAAATGACATATATCAATATCCCGCCAAATATAGCCCCAAAGAACGACAACAATACCCACAGCAAACGAATGAGCGTTGCATCAATATGGAAGTACTCTGCCAATCCACCACAAACACCTGCAATTTTCACATCTGTGTTGGAACGATACAATTTTTTCATATGTTTTCACCTCTGTCATCTTTTTTCAAATAATCATGTTCCAAAAAACTATAATATGCATCATCTGCAACAATGATATGGTCTACCACATCAATGTCAATGGCACGCAATACTTTTTGTACTTGCGTTGTCAATGTTACATCGGAAAAGGAGGGCATCACAGAACCACCGGGGTGATTATGCAACAATATCACAGAACTGGCTTTATATTTCAAAGCTGCCTCTACCAATTTTCGCATTTGCACATCTGCTTGATGGAGTGTACCTTCCGCAATCAAACAGGTATGTATCAAACGCTTTTGTGTATCCAAACACATGATATAAAACCGTTCATATGTATAATGGCTCAATAAATCTATTGCATACGCAGAAGCTTTCGACACACTGTCGATACTGATTTTATCTTTCCATTTTTCTTGTTGTATTTTTTTCAAAAATGCCATTTGCAATGTCAGTAACATTGCTGTACTTTCTTTGATATGACAACGGCTTGCAATCTCCACCGTATCAGACTCCAACAACATGGTCAATGTTCCAAACTCTGCCAATATTTTATGTGCCAAAGGGTTCACATCGCCTCTTGGCACTGCATAAAACAACAACAATTCCAATAATTCATGGTCAGCAAAACCATCACCGCCTTCTTTGAGAAATCGGTTTCGCATACGTTCCCGATGTCCTTTATGCAAATTATCTGTCATTTACCATTCCTCTATTTCCAAATATTGCACTAAATCTTTGAGCTGTCCGCCATAAATTTTCGTCAACAATGTTTCCAAACGGCGTAATGCCTTTTTTACAATATCCGTAGTAATGATATTTTCGTCCAAAGCGTCTGCCAGCTCTGCCAAATCCACCACTTTCACAAAACCATTCGGATATATGATCACATCGACCAATAAATCTGTAAAATAATAGGCATTTTCTTGTGCATGATATTGTGTATCAATAATATCACAATAATAATACACCAATTCCCCATCTTCACGCAAAAATTTGCTGACTTTATACCCTTCTTTCAAAAAATAACAGGATACGCCCTTGCTAAATGCTTCTTTCGGACGCAATACATTCCATTTTGTAACAATTCTGTCCTCATTTTTTTCTATAATTTCATCATCTTTCAAATAAATGGTTTCATTCGGAATAAACCGTTTTCGATATAATATTGTTTGATGCATAAAAACTCCTTTTTATCACTCTGCCAATACACACTTTGTCACTTCTGATGGTTTGGGACGCAAAGCCGCAAATTGCGGCACAATGTTTTGAAAATGTGCAGATGCCTGATGTGCCTGCAACGCAGCATCATCTACATATTTTTCAATAAAATAGTATACATTTTCCTCTTCGGTATCTGCCACAAGGTCGTATTGCAAACACCCTTGTTCTGTTCTGCTTTGTGCGACCAATTCTTTTGCCAACTGTAAAAACAGTTCTTTTTTTTCCGGATATACTACGCTTTTTGCCATCAATACCACCATAAAAATAGATACCTCTTTTCTATCACTTTTTATTTATATAAATTATAATGAATTTACATCAAAAAAACAAGTGACCAAACAAAAAAGAAAGCCTTTGTCAGAATTTCCGACAAAGGCTTTTTCGTACAACCCAAAACTTATATTTTTGATAGAGATATTACCATTTAATGGGTTTCCCCTCTTTTTTCCACTGTGCAAATTCTGCTGCTGCTGTAAACAATGCGTCTGTGGAGGAGTTCAAACCTGTTTCGCAAGAGTCTTGCACAACCCCGATGATAAAACCAACCCCTACAACCTGCATTGCAATGTCGTTGGAAATACCAAACAAGGAACAAGCCAAAGGAATCAATAACAAAGAACCACCTGCAACACCGGAAGCACCACAAGCAGAAACTGCTGCAACAACACTCAACAAAATTGCTGTTGCAATATTTACTTCAATCCCCATTGTATGTACTGCTGCCAAAGCCATAACTGTGATTGTGATTGCCGCACCACCCATGTTGATGGTTGCACCCAAAGGAATGGATACAGAGTAGTTGTCTTCGTCCAAGCCTAAGGATTCACACAATTCCATATTAACAGGGATATTTGCAGCGGAGCTTCTTGTAAAGAAAGCAGTGATGAAAGATTCTCTTAAACATTTCAATACCAATGGATAAGGATTTTGTTTGATATTGATAAATACAATAATCGGATTGACAATAAAAGCAACTACTGCCATACAACCCAACAATACTGCCAACAATCTACCATAATCAATGAAGATTTCCAGACCGTTTTGAGATACTGTTGTAAATACCAAGCCCAAAATACCAAAAGGTGCAAAACTGATGACCCATCTTACTGCTTGGGAAACTGCTTCTGAAAAATCCACCATTGTTTTTTTGGTGGTTTCAGAAGATACTTTCAGTGCCAGACCAAAAATAACAGCCCATGCCAAAATACCAATGTAGTTTGCATTTACAATAGAGCCAACAGGGTTTGCAACAACATTGAGCAACAATGTTTTGAACACTTCGCCTACGCCTTGTGCTGCTTCATAACCGGTTGCTGCTTCCACGCCAGCCAAAGGTAATGTTACAGGAAACAAGAAACTTGCCACTACAGCAACTACTGCAGATGCAAATGTACCCACCAAATACAAAACAACAACTCTTGTCATTGTTTTTGCGCCGCCTTCTTTATGTTGCGCCAAAGCTGCAATAACCAAAAAGAATACCAATACCGGTGCAATCGCTTTCAATGCCTGTACAAAGATATCACCCAAAAGACCAATACCGGTTACACTGGGAATTGTCAATCCTAGTATTGCACCAATCACCATACCTGCCAGAATACGTTTTACTAAGCTAATACTATTCCACTTTTTAAGAATGTTTGTCATAATTACGCTTCTCCTATTCAGAAAGTTTTTATCGCATTTTTAATTTCAGGTTGTACGAATTATTTTGAAAGTATTTTTTACTCGCCTGATGATTGACGACAGCCAAATACTTTTTCACAAAGTTTTTTACCTGTTGGTGTCACAGCCAAACCACCTTCTGCGGTTTCTTTCAATGCAGAAGACATTGCATCACCAATTTTTTTCATTGCAATAATCACTTCATCTGCAGGAATTGCACTTTCAATTCCCGCCAGAGCCAATTCTGCCGCTACAAATGCATTGGATACCCCTGCGGCATTTCTCTTAATACAAGGAATTTCCACCAAACCCGCAACAGGGTCACATACCAAACCCAATATATTTTTCAATGCAATCGCACAAGCGTGTGCAGACATTTGGGGTGTGCCGCCGCAAATTTCAACAATCGCTGCCGCTGCCATGGCACTTGCTGCACCGCATTCCGCCTGACAGCCGCCCTCTGCACCGGCAATGCTTGCATTGTTTGCAATCACCATACCCACAGCAGAAGCTGTAAACAATGCCATCACAGTATCATGATTGGAGATATTTCTTTTTTCTGCGATTGTCAGCAATGCTGCCGGCAAAATACCGCAACTGCCTGCGGTTGGTGCTGCCACAATTTTCCCCATACAAGCGTTTGTCTGAGAAACGGACAATGCTTTTGCCAACGCTGTACCAAAGATATCTCCGCAAATATTTCTGTTTTCATTGACTGCCTGCATCATTTTGAATGCATCGCCGCCTGTCAAACCACTTGAAGAACGCTTATCTGGGTCAAACCCTGCCTCCACAGATTCTCTCATCACAGTCAAAGAGCGTTCCATAGTCTGATACAATGCTTCTTCTGTGGTTTCTGCCACTTCTGCCTGCTCTCTCAGTACGATTTTGGAAATTGGTTCTTTTGCTTCCACTGCTGCTGCAACCAAGTCTGCCAAAGAATTATATTGAAACATATTTCAAAAACTCCCTCCTTAAATTGCTTTTAGTATCGTAGATGCAAAAATATGAGGATTTTCCAAAATCGCATCGTTGATAGTATCATTTATGTTGCCGTCAATTTCGATTGTCATTACCGCAGTACCGCCTTTTCTGTCCCTGCATAATGAAAACCCATGGATATTGACACCATGTTCTGCCAAAATGTTTGTCACAACCGCAATCATGCCCGGTACGTCTTGATGTGGAATAATCAAAGTATCGGATTTACCGGAAATAGAAACTTCTGTGCCATTGATTTTGTTGATGATGATATTACCACCACCGACAGAAGCCCCTTGCACGGTTGCAACATTTCCATCTGCGTCTGTCAATATGATTTCCGCTGTATTGGGGTGTGCATCGCTGATGTCTACTTCTTCAAAAGAAAATTCCAATCCTTCTTGTTCGGCAATTTCCATGCTCACACGAATACGTGCATCATCTGTGTCCATGCCCAATATGCCGGCAATCACGGCTTTGTCTGTGCCATGTCCTTTATATGTTTTCGCAAAAGAACCACTGAAATGAATTTCTGCTTTTACAGGTCTTGTCCCCAATATAGACCTTGCATATTTTCCAATTCTGACAGCACCTGCTGTATGAGAACTGGAAGGCCCTATCATCACAGGACCAATAATATCAAATGCTTGTAACATACTTACACTCCTTTAATACCTTCTTTACCCTCTTTGTATTTTATTGCATAGCAATATATACCGCTTATATTTCCTACCAAGTACATATATTATACATGATAAAATTGAACAAAGTCAATAGAATTTATCAAAAAAGTTTACAGCATAAGGACATTTTTACCACAAATAATACATTTGTCTTTTTTACAGGGACACTTTTCCATTTTTATCTGTTTTTTATCTAATATTTTATCAATAAAATGAATTTTTTCTAATTATTATGTATATTTCCATTTTCTTCTATAATTATATGAAATTATACATTTTCTTCTTTTGGCAATAACACATTTAGTATGATTGCTACAACTGCTGCCGGCACAATCCCAGAACCACCAAAAATCAACTGTACAGCTTCCGGTGCAGATGCCAAAATAGCACCATTGGAACCCATGCCATACCCAACGCCCAAAGCCACAGATAATATGGTCAAATTTCTGGCTGTCATTTCTTCTTTTGTCACTAGTTGGATACCACTGACCACAATCGAAGAAAACATCATCACCGCTGCACCACCCAATACTGCTTGCGGCATAATGGAAACCAAAGCCCCCAACTTGGGAATCAGCCCGCACAGTATCAAAAAGACAGCCCCTGCTGCCAAAGCGGTACGGTTTACCACTTTTGTCATCGCAACCAATCCCACGTTTTGGCTAAATGATGTATTGGGCAAAACGCCAAATATTGCCGCAAATGCAGAACCCAATCCATCGCAAATCACACCACCGGATAATTCTTTATCTGTTGCTTCTCTGTCCATACCGCCTTCCATCACGCCGGAAATATCACCAACGGTTTCCACAGCTGTCACCACAAACATAATCAATACCGGTACAACTGCTCGCCAATCAAACACAATTTTTACCGGCATCAAAGCAGGTATTGCAAACCAACTTGCCTCTTTGACCTTATCCCAGTTCAATACCCATGCTTTTGTGTACGCCACACCATCGGCATTGATTGCCGTTGTTGGCAGCACCAAACCCATCAATAACGCTGCGATATATCCTGCAACAATCCCAATCAAAATGGCAGATGTATTTGCAAACCCTTTCATACCATGTTTTGCAAACAATATCACAATCAATACAAAAGTTGCCAGCAACAAATTTTCCATAGAACCATAGTCGTGTACACCATTGCCACCGCCAAAAGATGCAATCCCCACAGAAATCAAAGACAATCCAATCGAAAGTACCACCGTTCCTGTGACAATCGGTGGAAAAAAGCGACGCAAAGGTTTTAAGAAAAATCCCAAAACACCCTCCATCAAACCACCGATGATAGATGCACCCATAATTGCACCATAAGACAATACACCACCGCCCATGGTTGCCACAACACTCTTAAACACGCCAATAAAACCGGAGCTGGTTCCCATAATGATAGGCACTTTCCCACCAATCGGCCCAATGGCAAATAATTGCAACAATGTGACCAAACCTGCAACCAACATCGCATTTTGCAACAAGCTGACTTGCAAATTTGCAAATTCACTTCCAACACCAAGACCACACGCCCCTGTGATAATCAATAATGGTGTCAAGTTCCCCACAAACATTGCCAATACGTGCTGCAACCCCAAAGGAATTGCCTGACGCAACGGCATTTTTCCTTCAAAAGAATAGGCTTCTTCTGAAAATACTTTTTTCTGACTCATTTTCCTTTTCTCCTTGCCTAAATGGATTTTTTGTAAATATTTTTTATTTTATTTGATTTTCTACAAATTGTAAACAAATTCTTTTCTTTTTTTTGCACGGATTTTCATACAAAACATACAATTTTTTATTGTTTTGCATTTTGGTTGTTTTTTATTTGTTTTTTGTTGCAAAAAAACAACCAAAAAATGTGTTTACATTTCTGTAAACACATTTTTGATTACATCTGTTCTATCACTGCCTTTGCTTGTTCATATGCTGCCTCAGGCACCATGATGTAGTAGTAATTTCGGTCGATTTTTCCGTTTCTGCCAAAATCTCTTGCATCTAATTTCGCACCACAACCACACACCGGCAATTCTTTTTCATAAGCTCCAACTTTCATATCCGGTATGCCTGCTTGTTCCAACACTTGTTTTGTCTTTTCCCACAGTTCTTTGTTGCGTTCATCAAATACTGTTTTTCTTCTTGTAAAAAACATACCATCACACTGCCTTTCTTTTTTGTTGCCTATCATTTTGCAATTTCATTTGTTTCTTGTGTATCTTGTGATTGCTTCTGTTTTTTTCCTCTTTTGGATATGATGCCAACGACCACAAGCAACACAACAATGCCAATCGGTATGATTGCATACCAATATGGTGTCACCACTGCAAATACAATCAAATCATTTTCATCTGTTTCAAATCCAATGTAACTGCCATCTGGTTTGCCATCAATCTGCACTGCACCCGTTGTTTTCATTTCATACAATCTCACCCAACCGTTGGCATCTGGTTTGCTATATTGTATTTTATGTACTTCCTTATCTTCTGTCGGCAATTTGATTTGCCATGCCTCTATAAAAACGCCTGCACTGTCAAATGTAATATTTTCTTCTGCGATTGGAGAAAGCAATACATTTTGTGTATCATCAAATCCACCTTCTGCCAATACAATGGATTTGCCGCCTTCTTCTCTTGTCTGTTTGGAGGCAATCACAGCATGATTTTTTTCATATTCTGCTTCCAGCACACGGTCAAATGTTGCAACTGCCGGCATTTCTGCCCATTTCCCACGATATCCTTGTTTTTGCGGTACTGCGGGGAAGGCTTTGTCTGTTGTTTTTTGACCATATTCATATGCGGTTTCTCCGATGATTTCACCATCAACCACAAATGTGAAATAACAAGCCCCAAATCGTTTTGGAATATCAGGCAATGCCATAAAGTTTTGATAGGACAGTGGTTCTGCACAGTTGATATAGCTGATATCGTCGATACCGCCCCATTCATTTTCCACAAAATAATTCTGTGCCAATGTGCCATCTACTTTGCCGGCAATCGCTCCCATATTTTCCACAGCACGATTGATTTGTGTCATTGCCTTACAACCTGTCACATCTGTACCATATCCGACAATCCCGCCGACATATCTGTCACCTTCCAAAGCTGTTTTTGCTGCCACATTGCGAATGACAGATTCAGAATAGCCCGCAATACCACCGACATAATCACCGCTTTCACTGGTGACTGTACCATATGCCTGACAATCATACAAACTGCCCATACTCATTTCCCCGACAACGCCACCGACATAATCTTTTTTGGCTTTGACTGCACCATAATTGACAACTTCACGCAATATTGCTTTTGTTTGATATTTTTGGTTTAAGGATTTATCTCCCAATTCTTTCAAATCATCTTCCGGGTCAAAATCGTATTCCACCGCAATGCTGCCGGTCACGCCACCAACATTCACATCACCTTCAATACTGCCCATGTTGTTGCTTTTTTCCACAACGCCTTGTGTGTTATTGCTGACCTGCTCTGAAACATCTTCATAGATATCATTTTCATCGTCTGTATCCATCATTTTTTTATAAATATCTCTGAAAATATCCATAATATTGCGAATTTGCTTGTTCATGGCACGCATATCGTCCAGCAATACATCACTGTTTCCTGTCACTTCATCGCTGATGCTGTCTACCTCGTCCAAAATATAGCCTGCATGGTTCATTAAATTATCGACATTTTCACGATATTCTGCATCTAAACCGGATAATTGCGGCACACCGCCTGCACGAAAATCACCAATCGCCCAACGGAATTGTGTAATCATATCTGCAATCCCGACTTGTACGTCTTGCATACTGTCCACAGAGCGTTGCATTTTTTGCATACCTGCACGCAATTCATCAGACAATTCCATGCCGCTTTCCATTGCTTTTGACATTTCTTTTTCTGTGTTTTCCACCGCTTCTGTCAAATCTTTACTGGATTGGTGCATATGGTCAATACTTCTTTCCAGTTGTTGCAGTGCATCTAACAATGTCTCCGGTTTTGTAATTGCAGAAGCAACATTTTTGATATTGCGAAATACCGATGTGATAGCGTCTTTATATCCCATCAAATTACCATTCATGGCATCAATTGCTTTATCCATATGGGAAAGCATATCACCGCTTGCATCTGCGGCATTTTCCATTCTTTTTACAGACTGTTTCAAGTACGCCAAGGATTCTCCCATATCATCTGCCACTTCTTCTCCACGGTACAAAATATCTTCCATATCTGCCAAAAAATCATCTGCTCTTCGGCTCAAATCGTTGGCAATATCCACCGTTTCGTCCACATAATCTTCGGTACGATGTACCAAATAATCTGTGCTTTTTTTTGCTTCATTGGAATACAAAGAAAGATTTTTCATTCTTTCCGAAAATTGATGAATAGAAGTTTCTGTATCATCAATCATGTTGTCCATGATATCTTGTAAAGTAGAAAACGCATCGGAAAGACGTTCCAAATCGTCCTGTGCAAACAACAATGTCATATATGGCTCCATCTGTCCGGCAATACCGCCGACATCTTTTCTGCCATAAATACTGCCGCTATTTTTACAATCTTTGATATAGCCTGTTTGTCTGCCGACAATACCACCCACATTATACCCCATATGTGGATATCCAACTTCCCCTGTGTTTTTACATTCTTGCACGATACCGGATGAAAAACCGGTGATACCACCTGTATCTGTATGTGCAGAAACATTTTCCGTTGCATTGATATTTGCAAAATCCACATCGCCAAGTCCCTGTTTGACTTCCTGTTCACTGGTATTGACACTGCTTTCGTTATTGCAACGTATGATACCGCCCAAGTTTTGCCCTGCAATCCCACCGGTATAATGTTCCCCTGTGACACTGCCTTGTACGGTACAACTTTGTATCAACCCTGTACTTTCGTTGACACCTGTGATACCACCCACATTCAATTTACCAGAAACATCACCTTTATAAACACAGTTGCTAATTGTGCCTTTATTACTGCCGACAATCCCGCCCACCATTTCTTGGCTGCCGGACGGATTCCAATTTCCTTTTACAGATAAATTTTGAATCGTACCCCCCTGCCCAACATAACGAAACAATCCCAATCCTGAGCCGGAAGCACCATATTCTGCCATGCTGATGGTATGCCCATTTCCATCGAATGTGCCGTTAAATATGGGAATGGGTTTCCAACCACCATCTAAACGCAAATCATTTGCCAGTACCACCGTTTTATTTTTCGACCAACTGTCCAACTTGCATTGTTTGACCAACCAATTCCAATCCTCTTTTGTGGAAACGGAAATGGTACTGTCCACAGAAGCATATATTTGTTGCAAAGGAACCAGCGGCAATAGCATAAACAACGCCACAGCTCCCGCAATACATCTGTTCCATATTTTATTGTGCATTTTTTGGTTCCTCCTCTCCGTTTTGTTCTTGTTTTCTTGTATCAATGACTGCGTGTACGTCCCCTTGTATCACACCTTGTATTTGTGCATCAATATTACCGGACACATACCCTTTGATACGTCCATTGACACGCACTTCGCCTTTTGTTTGTTGACTTAACTCCGGTTTTTTCATCACAAATTTTGTGCGTTCGATGATAATATCGCCTAAAACCAATATTTCCGGCAATACACACATAACCAAGAATATGGATAATATCGTACCACGTCCCAAACAAATCCCGATAGATGCCACCGTTGGGTCAGATGACAGGCAACCAATCAAAAGCCCTGCCGCTGCCAACATGGAGCCTGATGTAATAATCGTCGGAAATGCTTGGTTCAATGCTTTTACAATCGCTTCTTTTGGTGGCATTTGTTTTTTCAAGTCCATATAACGGTTGGAAATCACAATCGCATAGTCGATATTTGCCCCCATCTGTATGGAGCTTACCACCAAATAACTGAGGAAGAACAATTTGCTTTGCATCAAATACGGAAATGAGAAGTTAATCCACACACTACCCTGTATCACCAATATCAACAATATCGGCAAACCCACAGATTGGAACGTAAACAGCAATACCAATATAACAAACACAATGGATAAAATACTAATCATCACATTATCTCGACTAAATGATGTGGATAAGTCAAAATCACTTGTGGTATTGCCAACCAAGAAGAAATCATCATAATATTTGGAAACATCTTTACGCAATACATCTAAGAACGCAAATGTTTCCTGCCCTTCTTCCGGCATATTCAAATCCAGCACCAGACGGGAATAGTTTTCACCCTGCAACTGATTTTTTGCATCTGTAATTTTTTCATATGCATCATCTAAATCTTTTTGCATTTGGTCGTCCAATTCCACATAGCCTTCGTCCGCTTCATCATGCACAAACAAAAACATATCAATCAAAGGCACGGCATAGGATTCCAAATCCCCCACGATATGCCCATATTGTTCATTTTTGATACCATATGCCGTATATAACAATTTGGAAACTTCAATATCCAAATCCATCATTTCTGCAAATTCTCTTGGTTTGAGTGCATCTGCCAGCATATAATCGTCCATCGCCTCTGCATTGGCAATCCCCAGTGTCGAATTGATTTCCTTGTGTTTTTCCAAGTCTGCCAGCAACAAGCGTTCCTTATCATAATCCCCTTTGGGAATGACAACCGCCAGCACATTCTGTCCTCCAAACACCTCTTTTACCTTATGGTCTGCAATCGTATGTTTGCTTTCTTGTATAGATGTAATGTCTGTATATCCATATGCATACGGACACAAAGAGGAAAAATGAAATGCAACCACCAACAACAGCAAAAAAATAGGTGGCACAATATATTCAAATTTGATGACCACTTTCCCAATCTTTTCGATATTGGGAACAAAGTTCTTGTGATGTGTACGGTCGATACCCTTGCTAAATATCATCAAAAGTCCCGGCATCAATGTAAATACGGAAAGCAAACTGAACAATATTGCCTTAATCAGTACAATCCCCATGTCATACCCAATTTCAAACTGCATAAACATCAGTGCTGCCAGACCGGAAATGGTTGTCAAACTACTTGCAGAAATTTCGGGAATTGCCTTACTCAATGCAAGGATAACCGCTTCCCTTGCTTCCAAATGTTCCCGTTCTTCTCCATATCGGTGACACAATATGATGGCATAGTCTATGGCAAGTGCCAACTGCAACACCACAGTTACGGAATCAGAAACGAATGAAATTTCACCAAATATATAGTTCGTACCCATATTCAATATTGCCGCTGCACCAAATGTCAACAACAACACAGGGATTTCCATATACGCTTTTGATGTCAGCAACAACACACTGACAATGATAATGGCTGCAATCGCCATAATCATTTTCATTTCTTCTGCCAACAATGCAGAACGGTCATTCCCCACTTCTGTGGAAAAATACGCATCATATCCTGCAAGCAATGCTTCTGCATCTTTTTCTGCCTGTACAGAAACATCATCGTCAACCTCTCCGTCAAACGTAATGTCAAACAGTGCAGCACCATTGCGATAATGGTCTTCTGTTTCATCAAATTTCACTTCGGTAATACCCTCTATTTTTTCCAAATCCTTTGCAATCTGTTCTGCTTGGGTATACGTGACATGGTTGACCATCGTGCGTGATGTCGCATATGTAATAAATTCTTCTTCCATAATGTCCAAACCACGTCTTGTTTCCGTTTCTTGCGGCAAATAAGAAGTCAAATCATTATTGACAGAAACCCAACCACTTGAAAATATCGAAAATATGGTTGCTGCAATATATAACAGAAAAAATAAATTCCGTTTATCTACAATCACAGTTGCTAATTTTTCCATAAACGTTCTACTGTCTGTTTTTTTGCTCATGTTCTCACCTTTTTTCCTTGCTATTTTTTCAATATATAAGAATATACCGTCTTTGTATACAGATTTCCATAGACAATTCCATGTTTTTGTATATTTTCAAATGTTTTGTTTTTTTATCATAAACAAAAGAAAGAGGAGAATTTTTCAAAAACTTTTCTCCCCTTTGCCCCATGTTTGTTTTATTGATTTTGATGTTCCAAAAATTGTTTTTCCTGTTCCGTCAGATTTGCCTGTTCCAATAAATCCGGTCGTTTTTTTGCGGTTCGCAAAAGACTTTGTTCTCTACGCCACTTTGCAATATTGGCATGATGTCCGCTCAATAAAATCTCTGGTACTGCCTTTCCGTGAAATACAGGCGGTCTGGTATATTGTGGATATTCCAGCAGTCCGTCAGAAAAACTTTCATCTGCAAAAGACTCCGCTTTGCCCAACACATCTGGTACCAAACGGGAAACGGCATCAATGATGGTGATTGCTGCCAACTCGCCCCCAGTCAGCACAAAATCCCCCAAAGAAATCTCATCTGTGACAATCTCCTCAATAATCCGCTCGTCCACACCCTCATAATGCCCACACAAAAACACCAAATTTTCTTCTTTTGCCAATGTTTCTGCCATTTTTTGTGTAAAAGGTTTTCCCTGTGGTGTCATATAAATGACTTTTGCACCCTTTGCCGCCTCTGCAATGCTTTGATATGCGTCATAAATGGGTTGTGCCTGCATGACCATACCTGCACCACCCCCATAAGGGTAGTCGTCCACGTGCTTCTGTTTGTTTTGTGTAAAATCTCTGATATTGATTGCCTGTACACCAATCAATCCTTTTTGCTGTGCTTTGCCCAATATGCTGTGGGAAAGTGTTTGTGTAATCATTTCCGGAAACAGTGTCAACACAAAAAATTGTTTCATCATCTCAACCCTTCCAGCAAATGCACTGTCATCACACGTTTTTCCAAATCCACGTGTTTGATACAATCTTTGATTGCAGGCAAAAGCAATTCTTTTTCCTTTTGATTTTTCTTTACAATATAAACATCATTGGAACCGGTTTCAAAAATTTGTGTCAGTTCTCCCAACACTTCTCCATCTTCTGTCACCACTTGCAAACCATACAAATCACGATTGTAATATTCATCTTCTTCCAGCGGAATTGCCACTGCATCAGGGATTAAAATACGCCCATTTTTGTATAATTCTGCCACATTGATATCTGTAATTTCTTTCACAGTCAACAATACAAACTGTTTGTGGTATGCTACTTTTTGAATATGGAATATTTCTTGTTTCCCTCTGATTTCCACTGTAATTTCTTTCAATCTTTCAAAACGTGTAGGGTCTTGTGTGGTAGGGAACACACGCATCGTTCCTTTGATGCCATGTGTACCTGTAATTTTGCCAATCTCAAAATACTGCTCCATAGTTTTGCACCTTCCTTTTTTCCGTATAAACAAAAGAAGCAGGGTGCAAGCACCCTGCCGTATACAGTCTTTCCCACCGCAAAACGGTTTTGCTTACTGTATGATTTCTACAATAATCTTTTTATCTTCGTGGACAGCCGCCGCTTTTATCACAGTACGAATTGCTTTTGCAATTCTGCCCTGCTTCCCAATGACTTTGCCCATATCTTCGGGTGCAACTTTCAGTTCCAAAATACTGGCTTTATCGCCTTCTTTTTCAAAAACTTGCACCTGTTCAGGATATTCCACAAGATTTTTCGCAATTACTTCCAGTAATTCTTTCATCGCATTTGCTCCCGTTCCAAATTATTCACCGATTACGCCTGCTTTTTTCAACAAAGCTTTTGCTGTATCGGAAGGTTGTGCACCGTTTGCCAACCATTTGTTTGCAGCTTCCGCATCAACTTTCAATACAACGGGTTCTTTTGTAGGGTCATAGTAACCGATTTCATCAATAGATTTACCGTTTCTAGAAGTTCTGGAATCTGCCACAACAATTCTATAGAAAGGAGCTTTTTTTGCACCCAATCTTTTCAATCTGATTCTTACTGCCATTTCGTTTCACCTCCTAAAACATGATGTTTCATTTCAAAGTTTATCGGAAAAAAGGAAACTTTCCTTTTTTGCCTTTCTGCATATTGGTCATCTGCTTCATCATTTTTTTCATTTCTTCAAACTGTTTGAGCAGACGATTGACTTCGGCAATGCTTCTGCCTGAGCCGTTTGCAATTCTTTTCTTTCTTGGACCGTTTAATATGGAAGGATTTTGTCGTTCCTCCTTGGTCATGGATTGAATGATTGCTTCTGTTTTCACCATTTCTTTTGCCGGGTCAACACCTTGCAAGGCATCGTCCAAATTAAATTTATTCATACCCGGAATCATACCCATCAAATCTTTCAACGGACCCATTTTTTTAATCTGTTGCATCTGAGAAAGGAAATCTTCCAGTGTGAATTCATTGGAAAGCATTTTTTTCTGCATTTCTTTGGCTTCTTCTTCGTCGATGTTTTGCTGTACT
Organism: Anaerotignum sp.; assembly: GCA_020024455.1. GTDB lineage: Bacteria > Bacillota > Clostridia > Lachnospirales > Anaerotignaceae > Anaerotignum. The sequence continues at coordinate 26,104 of JAHHTU010000030.1, forward strand.
TTGTCAATCAAAGTCAGCACATCGCCCATGCCTAAAATACGGGAAGCCATACGGTCGGGATAAAACGGTTCCAAATCTTCCATTTTTTCGCCCATACCAATATATTTAATGGGTTTGTTTGTCACACTTCTGACAGAAAGTGCGGCACCCCCTCTGGCATCACCGTCTAATTTTGTCATAATGATACCATCGACACCCAGTTGACTGTCAAAACTTTCCGCAACCGTGACAGCATCTTGCCCTGTCATTGCGTCCACCACCAACAAAATTTCCTGTGGTTTGACGGTTGCTTTGATATCCTGCAATTCCTGCATCAATGCTTCATTGATATGCAAACGCCCTGCCGTATCAATCAGTATGACGTCATGGCGATGTTCCTCTGCATATGCCAATGCTTGTTTTGAAATTTCCACGGGACTGATTTTGTCCCCCATTTCAAACACAGGAATGTTATAATTTTTACCAACCACTTGTAATTGTTTGATTGCCGCCGGACGATACACGTCACAAGCAACCAACAGTGGATTTCTGCCTTGTTTTCTTAATTGCCCCGCAAGTTTGCCTGTACTTGTTGTTTTACCTGCACCCTGCAAACCAACCATCATATACACGGTTGGGGGACGTTTTGCAAATGTCAGCTGACTTTGTGTCGTACCCATCAAAGAAATGAGTTCTTCATTTACAATTTTAATCACTTGTTGTGCAGGGTTCAATCCGTCCAACACTTCTGTACCCACCGCACGCTCTGTGACCGTTTTGATAAAGTCTTTGACAATTTTGAAGTTCACATCTGCTTCCAGCAATGCAATTTTGACCTCACGCATGGCGGTTTTCACATCAGCCTCTGTCAACTTGCCCTTGCCTCTGAGCTGTTTGAATACATCTTGCAATTTATTGGAAAGATTTTCAAATGCCATCAGACCGCCCTCCTTTTAAGATAAAATCGCTTGTGCAATCTGTTTCATATCTTCCATTTGTTGTTTTCTTTGTGGCGTGAGACTGTCTGTTTCCATATCTTCCATGATTTCCCGCATTTTTTGTACGGCTTTTTTTTGTTCTTGAAAGCGTTTGACCAATCCCAGTTTTTCCTCATATTCCAAAAGGATATGTTCTGTGCGTTTGAGTTGGTCACGCACAGCCTGTCGGCTGATGGACAACTCTGTTGCAATTTCGGAAAGAGAGAGGTCATCTTGATAATGCAGTTCAAATGCCTGCTTTTGTTTTTCCGTCAACAACTCGCCATAAAAATCATACAGCAATGTCAGATGTAAAATCTCGTCCATGGTCTTTTCCTCCTGTAAAGTAAAATCACTTTACAATCACCTGTGTTATTGTATCCGAAAAAAACAAATCTGTCAAGTATTTTTACTTTACACTTTTTGTTTTTTTATCAAAACATATTTTTACACAAAAAAGCCAAGGTTTTTCTGCCTTGGCTCTTTGCTTTATGCTTTTTTCTGTTGTATTTGATATACACCGTTTTCCACATCAACCACCAATGTTGTCCCGACTTCCACATCACCTGCGATGATATTTCTTGCCAATAATGTCTCCACATCTCTTTGTACCAATCGTTTCAATGGTCTTGCCCCGAATGCAGGGTCATATCCCGTATCCACAATATAGTCCTTTGCACGTTGTGTCAATTCGCATTTTAATTGTTTGTCTGCCAATCTGTGGTTTAAGTCTTTCAAAATCAAATCAATGATGTGTGTGATGTTGTCTTTTGTCAACGGTTTATAGAACACAATTTCATCTAATCTGTTCAAAAATTCCGGACGGAAGGCATGATGCAATATTTCTTCGACTTGTGTTTTTGCCTCTTGTGTGATATTGCCGTTTTGGTCAATCCCTTCCAATAAATAAGAAGAACCCAAGTTACTTGTCAAAATAATGACGGTATTTTTGAAATCCACCGTTCTGCCTTGTGAATCTGTGATACGCCCATCGTCCAAAACCTGCAACAAAATGTTAAACACATCTGGGTGTGCTTTTTCCACTTCATCAAACAGTATGACAGAATATGGTTTTCTTCTGACTGCTTCTGTCAGCTGACCGCCTTCTTCGTATCCCACATATCCCGGAGGTGCTCCAATCAGTCTGGACACGCTGAATTTTTCCATATATTCGGTCATATCAATACGCACCATGTTCTTTTCATCATCAAACAGACATTCTGCCAGTGTTTTTGCCAATTCTGTTTTCCCAACACCGGTTGGCCCCAAGAATAAGAACGAACCAATGGGACGATTTGGACTTTGTATGCCTGCACGACTTCTCAAAATTGCCTCAGCCACTTTTTGTACGGCTTCTTCCTGTCCGACAACTCTTTGATGCAAAATATCTTCCAAGTGCAGGAGTTTTTCTCTTTCACCTTCCATCAATTTTGCCACAGGAATCCCCGTCCAGCGTTCGATGATACGTGCAATTTCTTCTTCTGTTACTTTGTCACGCAACAAAGTATTGGTTGCACCTTTTGTTTCTGCCTCTTTTTCTTTTTCTTCCAATTCTTTTTGTAATTGTGGCAGTTTGCCGTATTTCAATTCTGCAGCTTTGTTCAAATCGTATTGTCTTTCTGCGGCTTCGATTTCCGCATTGACATCTTCGATTTCTTCTCTTAATTTTTGTACAATGCCAATGGCATCTTTTTCATTTTCCCATTTTGCTTTTAATGTTGCAAAACTATCACGCATTTCTGCCAATTCTTTTTGTATTTCTGCCAGATGTTCTTGTGATAATTTGTCATCTTCTTTTTTCAGTGCCGCTTCTTCAATTTCATGTTGTATAATTTTTCTTTGGATAACGTCCAATTCCGTAGGCATGGAATCCATCTCTGTACGAATCATGGCACACGCCTCATCGACCAAGTCAATGGCTTTATCCGGCAAAAAACGGTCGGAAATATACCGATTGGAAAGTGTAGCTGCCGCAATAATCGCTTGGTCTTGAATTTTAACACCATGATATACTTCATACCGTTCTTTCAAGCCACGCAATATGGCAATCGTATCTTCCACCGTTGGCTCATTGACCATAACCGGTTGGAAACGACGTTCCAAAGCAGGGTCTTTTTCAATATATTGTTTATATTCGTTCAATGTGGTTGCACCGATACAATGCAATTCCCCTCTGGCAAGCATGGGTTTCAATAAATTGCCTGCGTCCATAGCACCGTCTGCTTTTCCAGCCCCGACAATGGTATGCAATTCATCAATAAACAATATAATTTTGCCTTCGCTTTTTTTGACTTCATTCAATACCGCTTTGAGTCTTTCTTCAAATTCCCCTCTGAATTTTGCACCAGCAATCAAAGCCCCCATATCCAATGAGAATATGGTTTTGTCTTTCAAGCTGTCCGGCACATCTGCTTTCAAAATTCTTTGTGCCAAACCTTCTGCAATGGCAGTTTTCCCAACACCCGGCTCCCCAATCAAAACAGGGTTGTTTTTTGTTTTTCTGGACAATATCCGAATGACGTTTCTGATTTCGTCATCACGTCCAATGACAGGGTCTAATTTTTTGCTTCTTGCCTTTTCAACCAAGTCTGTCCCATATTTTTTCAATGCATCATATGTGGCTTCCGGTTCATCGCTTGTCACTCTGGTATTGCCACGCACCGTTGCCAGCACTTTCATAAAGCTATCTTTCTTGATATCAAATTGTTTGAAAATTTCTTTGATAACGCTGTTTGGACTGTTGAGCAGTGCCAAAAAGATATGTTCCACAGAAACATATTCATCTTTCATGTTATCTGCTGTTTTTTCTGCGGCAACCAATACTTTTTCCAAATCCGATGCCACATACGTCTGCCCACCCGTCACTCTCGGCAATTTTTTGACCGCCTGTTCCACTGCTTGTGATACGCCATTTACATTTGTATGCATTCTTTGCAATAATTGTGGTATCAAACCGTCCTCTTGTGTCAACAATGTCATCAACATATGTTGTTGCTCTATCTGCGGGTTACCATATTCCACCGCCATAGATTGGGCGTTTTGAATGGCGTCCAATGATTTTTTGGTAAATTTTTGTAAGTTCATAACCATTCCACCTTTCTACGAACGTTATTTTTTATTTGGTCTTTATATTTCTTACCATGTATGTATTATATATTGTTAGCACTCACTTGTAAAGAGTGCTAACAATATTTTTTTCACAAATTTTCGACTATTTTTTTGTAAAAATCATGCACTTTTACACCACATAAAACCCATCTACACAAAAATATAACAATGCACCAATAAATTTACCCAATGCAAACGAAACCACAAACCAAGTAATGCCCTTGGAAAGTCTCAAACGTCGCATCAATATCGGCATGACATTCAAAACCTCTGCCAATGCCATGGTCAGCACTCCAACAAAAATACCGCAAAAAAGCCCATACAACACAACCAAAACCACAGGCATGGGAATTTGTATATCCCAATACATCACTGCAGTTCCAAATAAACCACCCAATAATATCGCATCTTCATACCAACGCACATACGATTGTGTTTTTGTTCTCTGTGCCATTCTTGGCACAATCCCAATCGCCGCAATAAAGGCAAATGTGCCTGCTGCTATCAGCACACCCGATGCAAACCCCAAAAATATCATCATGATTTCTTTTATCATTTCTTTTCCCTTTCTTGTTGCTTGCTTAATTCTTCCATTTCGCTTGTGATGGTTTCCTGTTCATAGGTGTGCATTTGGACTTCTATCGGGGTTGGGTCTTTGGATAATGCAAATTTTGAAAAATGATTAAAAAACACCAATATCCCCACCACAAGCCCCAATGTATAGGGCAATGTCAAAAGCATTGGCAAATCTTTGTTTTCCCCAAAAAAGATATAATAATAATTTTGAAAAATCAAAGGTAGTTGCGTATCCGAATGAAAACACATAATCGTTGTTGCCGCACCGCAAAACAACACCGCCGACACAAACAATATTTTTGCCCCTATCCAAATTGGATTTTTGTTTTTTTGTTTTGGGTGATATGCAATCAGAATATCCATTTCCCCGACATTGGAAATCGTTGCTTGTGGATACACTTTCGCAATTTCTCGAATCATATCCAATACAGAAAGTAAATACGTTTCTTGTTTGTCTTTTGGAATTTGAAATATTGGTAAATGTTGTAATTTTTGCATCATCTCTGTGGGTGCATAAATTTCTGCCACATCTTGTAAATATATGACTTTTTGTTTGATTGCTTGAAATTTTTGTTTTGGTTTGATATAAATATCCACATAACCGCTCCTTTCCCATACATCTAGTATGCTTATTTTCAGAAAAACAATACAAAAAGAGTGTTGTATCAAACAACACTCTTTTTTGATTCTATTTTCTTTATTTTGTTACATAATGCAACAATATGGTTGCAACTTCTGCTCTGGATACAGATGCGTTCGGTTTGGTCACCATGCCGTTGTCTGTTGTGATAATGTTGTTTTGTACAGCCCAGTTTACACTTTCCGCTGCCCAAGAGGAAACATTCTGCAAATTTACTTCTTTTTTGTTTTCTGTTTTTGTATCTCCTTTATCTTCTGATAATTGATGTAACATTACCAACAATTCTTCTTTTGTGATTGGTTTGTTTGGCACAAATTTGCCATTGCCCATACCGTTGATGATGCCTTTTTCAGATGCCCATGCAACAGCATTTGCAAAGTAGTCAGATTGTTTCACATCATGGAATACCATACCATTGCTTATTGCCGGTCTGTCCTCCAAACGATACATCACTTCTGCAAACATTGCTCTTGTCATAGAAGTTTCCGGTGAAAATTTATCTTTTTTCGTACCAAAGAACAATTCATGACTGGTTACAAAATCCACTGCATCTTTATAAGGTGCTTGTTGCGGAACATCTTTGAATGTTTTGCTGTTATCATAAATTTCCAGTTTTGCGTCTTGATTTAATGCAACCACCATACCATCTTCTGATACATAAGAATATTTCACAACCTGTTTGTTCCCGTTTTCATCTACAACTGCTGCAACCAATCCCATATTTTTTGGAACATCGGGAATGGTTACCTTTTGTGTTTCTGCTTTGCCCGTTGTGCTTTGTTGTCTGGATTTTTCCGGCAATGTCACAGTGGCATTGATTTTACCGTCTGCTGTAAATGTTGTTTCTGTTTTTGTACCATCAGGTTTTGTCTGTGTGTTTGTGATTGTGCCATCTTTTTCTTTTACCACAGTTTCCACTTCACCATTTGGGTGTTTTGTCACTTCCATAGTTGCCCCATCTTTATTTTGGGTTGTGGTTGTTTGTGAACCATCTGGATTTTTGTTTGTATTGCTTGGCTTGTTGGAAGAAGATGATGAACCGCCACCGCCGCTTGATTTTCTGTATACATTGACTTTACAGGTTGCTGTATGGTTGCCATCTTCTGTGGTTACCGTAATCACCGCATTGCCTGTACGTTTTGCAATGACTTGTACTGTGTTTTCTTTGCCATCAACAGATTTAATTTCTGCAATATCACTGGAAATTGTCCATGTAACCGCCTGATTTTGTGCTTCTTGTGGGAAAACGGTTGCTGTCAACTCCATAGTAGTGCCTAAACGCATCGTCATGTTTTCTCTGCTTAATTCTACACGTTCGACAGCGGAAACATCGTCCTTATCTTTGTAATTTGCTGTAATGCTGACTGCATTTTTTGGCATCACAAATGTTGTTTGTTGTTTTGTTGCATCTGCAAAGTTCACATTCCCTGTCCAACCTGCAAACACTTTTCCTGTTGCAGGCGTATCAGCTGTGATGGTAATTACTTCACCTTCTGCCGCTTTTTCTGCACTTGCACGACCACCTGTCACTTGGATTGTGTATTCTTTTGCCACTTCTTCTGTTGTATATATTGCCTCAATGGATACTTCGCCTGTCGGCATCGTAAATGTAGTAACTTTTTCTGTTTCATTTGCAAGCTGTACATTACCTGTTTTTACTTCCCATCTTACAAACTTCTTGCCTTGTGGTTCTTCCGCTGTGATGGTGATTTGTTCTCCTGCTGTTGCCTTTTGTACACTTGCACGACCACCTGTCACTTGGATTGTGTATTCTTTTGCCACTTCTTCTGTTGTATATAT
>JAHHTU010000031.1 GCA_020024455.1 Anaerotignum sp.
TCAGATGGGAACAGAGAACATGAGTGCCTATCTCCGCAAAATGGCAATCGACGGGTATGTTGTGAATTTGGATATGCCTGAACTCCGTGAGCTGACTTCCAAAATGAAACGAATATCCAACAGCGAAAACCAGATTGCCAAACAGCTCAACACAACAGGTAACATCTACGAAGCTGACATTGAAGAAATCAAAAAGAATCAAGAGGAAATTTACGAAGGCATTAAAAAAATTCTGCTTTCTCTCTCCCATCTGAAGTGATGTCAGCTCCGCAGGAGCGCAGCCGATTTTGAAAAAATCGTCAAAGGGTTTGGGATGCTTCCCAACAAGCTTTTGCAAAAATCAGCTTCGCTGAAATTTGCAAAACGCACGGTGTGTGTACACACGTGCACTGCTTGCAAAGTTTGTTTTGATCTTTTGTAAGCAAATTGAAGATTTTCATTTTCCAATAAATCGGCAACGCTATATTTTGTAAAACATCGCAGTGTGCAGCTACACCTGCTGTGCTTGTTATTCCAATGATATTTTGAATAAAACGAATTGAAGTGAATGAAAGAAAAGGAGGCTCGGCCGGATGGATGAGAAACGAACAGAGGAAGAAGCTCGTGAGCTTACTCCCGAAGAAATTGACGATATGATTTTTGAAGAACAGATTGCGAGTGGGGAGTATAACGAGAAAGTTCCCGAATACTACTTCTCCAATCCCGACCCGTATGCCAAGATAGAGCCTCGTCCCGATGATGCACCAAAGCGGGACATCAAGTTTGATGAAAACGGCAACATCATTGTCAAAAATCTGTCTGCCTTTTGGCTGCCCGAAATAACACTCGTGGATGAAAACGGCGGCACAGAATATACCATTACAGGCAGCTACGAGGGTACTGAAACTCTTGATAAAAAGCTCAAACGCATTATGGAGCAGAACGTTTCCGATGACGAATCTGATATCACGGAGGATGGCGAATGAATAACGACACCTCTCTTGATATAAACACCAATTCCAATCCTGTACAGACAGTTGCCCAACAGAAGGAGGATAATGAAATGTTAAGGGCAACCGACAAAATCACAGCACTTTATTGCAGATTGTCCGTAGAGGACACCAAGGATGAGAAGAAAAACGGCAAGGAGGATTTGTCAAATTCCATCCAAAATCAAAAGGCTATGTTGCTTCAATACGCACGAGATCACCGCTTCCCCCACCCAACATTTTTCATTGATGACGGCTACAGCGGTGTGACCTATGATCGTCCTGGTTTTCAGAAAATGCTTGATGAAATTGAAGCCGGTCATGTGGGTGCTGTCATTACGAAAGACCTGTCAAGGCTTGGGCGAAACTCCGCTTTGACGGGACTGTATATCAACTACACTTTCCCTCAGAACGATGTCCGTTACATCGCCATCAACGACCACTTTGACAGCATCAACCCCAACAGTACCGATAGTGACATTGCCGGTATTAAAAACTGGTTCAACGAATTTTTCGCAAAGGATACAAGCCGAAAGATTCGTGCGGTGCAAAAAGCAAAAGGTGAGCGTGGTGAAAGATTGACCGTCCATGTGCCGTATGGCTACATGAAAAATCCCGAAAATCCAAAGGAATGGATGATTGATGAGGAAGCTGCACAGGTGGTCAAGAAGATTTTCACACTCTGCATGAATGGGCGTGGACCGAGCCAAATTGCAGACCAGCTTGAAAAGGACAAGATACTCACACCTACCGCATACAAAAACAAGCAAGGCGTGAAAACACCACACACCGAGCCGGAGAATCCTTACCGCTGGCACGAAAGCACCATTGTCAATATTCTTGAACGAAAAGAGTACATTGGCGCAACGGTCAATTTCAAGACTTACACCAATTCCATTTGGGACAAGAAGCAGAGGGAAAATCCCGAAGAAAATCGAGTGATTTTCTACAACACCCATCCTGCCATTATTGAGCAGGAAGTCTTTGACAAGGTGCAGGAGATTCGTCAGCAGCGACATAGAAGAACGGCAACAGGCAAAAGCAGTCCGTTTTCGGGATTGGTGTTCTGTGCCGATTGCAAGCAGAAACTCTACTATTCCACCACCAAATACTTTGAAAAGCGGCAGGATTTTTTCATCTGTTCCACTCACCGTGCCAACAAGGACAAGTGCAGCGGACACTACATTCGTGCCGTAGTTTTGGAGGATTTGGTCTGGAATCACATGAAAGAGGTTATCTCTTATGTGACCCGATGTGAATCACATTTCAGGGTGGAAATGGAGCAAAAACTCCGTCTACAAAGCGAGGAAACCATAAGGGTATATAAGAAGCGTCTGGCACAGGCAGAAAAGCGTATAGGGGAACTTGACCGCCTGTTTATCAAAATCTACGAGGACAACGCCAAGGGCAAGCTGAACGATGACCGCTTTGCCATGATGAGCAAGACCTACGAGGATGAACAGGCACAGCTTAAAGTTGAAATAGTAAATCTGCAAAAAGAGATTGAAGTACAGGAAGGACAGATCGAAGACCTTGAACAGTTTATTCAGCGGGCACGCAGATACACCGACCTCACGGAACTCACGCCATATGCCCTCAGAGAACTTATAAGGGCGGTTTATGTGGAGGCACCGGACAAGTCCAGTGGCAAGCGCAAACAGAGGGTACATATCGAATATGACCTTGTTGGCTACATCCCCGTGGATGAACTGATAAAAGCGGAACAGGCATGACCAAAATCATGCCTGTTCCAAGAAATTCACATATTACTGTTTTACGACCACTGAGCATTGAAGCCGCTGTTTTTAAATGATGTGCCAAACAACAACGGTTTGTCGACAATTTGGAATCATCTGCATATTGAAACGATTACAAAAAAAATTCACTTTAGGTATATGACTTTGCAAAAGCAATTTGATAAAATGCGGTTGTTTTGCAGAGATAGATGTAAACATATCTTTCCCTGAAAATCTTCATTTTTCTTCTAACACATAATCTAATCTTATGATATATGATAAATTGCATGATTTGTGATTTTTTGATATAATTTTATAAAAATCAGTCATCATTTTTACAAAGGAGGACAGAGAATATGGAAAAAGCAAGCGATATTTTGACACTCAGACCGAAAGAAGCTGTATTAAAAACCATAAAAGGTGACTGTTGGGGTTCCTTTGGCATACCGCACAGTCAAACAGCAGGCACCATCACACTGACCAATCAGCGTATTCTGTTTCGAGGCAGCGGCATTGTGGACGCTCTGCGGTTGGTGTTTGCCATAGACTATGCAGATATTGTCAGTATAGAACCGTTTACGGTATCGCTGTTTATCCGTACAGGTATCCGTATTGTAACCCAACAGGAGGGCGGATTTCGTATCTCTGTCATGAAACGAAATACCATCATGCAATTCATTCAAGAACAAATGGCAAATGCAAACAGATAGCGTGTATTGGGGGAGGTATGCGATATGTTGATAAATATTGGTTTTTTGCTATATGGTATCGTCGTATATTGGGGGATTTGCCAACTATTTACAACATATAACAGAAAATGTTTGAGCAGGGATTTCTTTATCCAAACAAAAAATAAATACATTTGGTTGTTGCTTGCAGGGCGCTATCGTGGAAGGCATCGGATACCACAAGAAGATTGGTATAAACTCAGTATCATGGGGATTGGAACATATATCAGCTTATTTCCCGTTCTTTTGTTTTTCATTTGTTTGATTTTTGACATCAAGTTTACATTATACCCAAACGGTTATTTTGCGGTGGCAAAAACCAGTATTGTGATTTTGATAAACATTATGGACGAGTTACTGGGAAGTCTATTTTATAAGGAATGATATGTGTATGCTTTGCCAGGTGCGACGCTTGGGCGGTTTATGATAGCAAATCATGTGTAAAATCAGATTTTCGGTACAGGTTAAGGGAATGTTGTAGCATGGGGAAGGGTTTGGCAATTTGGGGTAGAAAATATATTAGAAAGAAATGAGGGGAAAAATATGAAAAAACATCACAAAAAATGGTGTATTGCCATCATACTGCTATCTTTCTTTCTCGTTTGCTTTTTTCCAAGGCGTATCACATTACCCGCTTATGATGATGCTGTCATAAACATCACCAAAAGAGAGAGCAGTGGTGACAGTTCCATCACATTGACAGAACAAGAGAACAAAGCACTATACACCATTTTACAAAATGTAAAAGGCATATCTATGCCAAGTATATTTGGAAAATATATTGCCCATGGAAGAACCATTTATGAAGTTGGGATATATTCCAAAACAAAAGGGATTGATGTGCGATTTACGCTACTATTTGACTACGACAATCGACCACTTGTCAGTGTGAAAAACAGCAAACATACTTACCAAAAAATCATAAACGGTGACGATTTGGTCGATTTCGTACAAGCATTGTAAAAACAGAAGGCAACCACAAATAAATGGTTGCCTTCTGTTATATTTGGTATTGTTCATCGTAATGTATGGGTTCGCATTGCCGTTTCAATGCCGTTTGCAATGGCAGCTGCCATTTGTTGTTGGTATGCTTCTGTGGAGATTTTCAATGCATCACCTGCGTTTGTCACAAACACCACTTCAATGAGTGCTGTGGGTACGGTGGTACGATTTAATATCAAGACATCTTCCCAGAGCTTGATACCTCGATTGGTATTGCCGGTTGCCTGTATGATATTGCTTTGCAGAATTTCTGCCAATTTTTTGCTTGTCAATTTGGAGGCATCATCGTTTGTGTGTACTTGATACAGGACTTCTGTACCGTTTGCACTTGGCGGTCCGGAATTCATATGAATGGAAACCATCGCATCGGCAATCTGATTTGCTGTTCTTGCCCGCACTGCATTTTCCGGGTATACATCGCTGTCCCTTGTCAAATATACTTTAATATCGCTATTTTGCAACTGTTTTGCAACTTTTTGTGCAATGGCTAATGTCAGATTTTTTTCGATTTGTCCATTTCCGCTTGTGCCGGGGTCTTTTCCGCCATGCCCTGCATCTAACAACAACACTTTTTGATAGACTTCTTTGGGATTTTTTATCACAATGGCATATTTATCCCCTTTGTCCTGCACTTCATAAACACTGATACGGTTTTGTACAAACCGCAAAACGGTATTGCCGCCTACCGTGGATATTTCCATACGTTGTATGACATCTCCGCCGATTTCGTATGTACCGTTTGCATACACCGTTTCAAAATTTCCGGGCAACACAACATCAAAATATCCATCGAGATAATGGTCTTGCAATTTGACATGGTTTACGGAAAACGGTTGCACTTTATCCAGATAAATCACATGGTTTGCATCTTCCAAGTGTATATTTTGCACCGCTTTTGGTTTGATTTCCAAAATAAGTGTTTGATTTTCTTCTTTATATGGATAGTCGATAAAATCATTGGTTTCCAATACCAAGCGGAATGTATCTTCTGTAAACATATTGCTTCTTGCAGACAATACATATTGCAGACCGTCTGTGTTTATGGTGTTTGGCAAATTAGATGTCGCATACGGAACATCTATTACAATCCGATGGGGATTGGATAATGTAAATACTTTTGCACCCAGAGTATCTGTTGCGGAAATGGTGATTTTATCTGTATCCCCATCATGCAGTACGGATATATCTTTGATTTGTTTGCCCTTTGTTACATCATCTGCAAAAGAAAGTATCAGTTTTGTTTTGTCGGGGCTTTGCGTGATGGTATACTTTGCTTTTTGTTGTAATTGGAATACCATTTGTGTATCAAACTGCCCATTGATTTGCTGTGTGGTGGTCTGTATGGCAGAAATAAGATTGCTGTTTGTTTGTATGATGTTGCTGGCTATATTGCTTTTGGTATTTGCAAACTGCAACAGAATTTGACCATCACTTGCAGAAACATCTGCAAAATTTGCAATCGCACCATCTGCCTCTATGGTAAATACCTGCTTGTCATTCACACTTGTTGGTGTGGTGATGGTGTGGAGTGTGGTTGCATTGGCTGCGGGAGGTTCGGAATTGGTTGGCGTATGTTGTTTGCGTATGGAAACGGTTCTTGTGGGGTCGTCCCATTTGATTTCCAAATGCAATGCATTTGCTACTGCTCGTATGGGTAACATGGTACGCTCGTTTATGATTTGTGCAGGCACGTCCATGGTAAATGTGTTTCCGTTTTGATAGCCTGTTTTTTCATTGATACCAAATACAAGCACTTCATTTTGATTGGTGATGTATACTTGTTTGGTCTCTTCGTTCCACGTGACATCACAGCCCAACGTTTGGGCAATTTGACGCATGGGCAACATGACCCGTTCCTCTATGATGATGGCAGGCATATCATTTGGCACAAGTTCCGTTCCGTCTATATTGATTTTGACTTCTTCTGCTTTGTAATGATGGTTTTTGCCTTGATAAAACAAGTCCATTTCTATGGGTTTTGCGTATGCCGTTATGGTTGTAAATGTTGTGATGGCATATATTGTCAGCAATGCCTTTTTCCAATTCATATCTCTGTTTCCTCTTTTCCGTTTGCTCCGATTTTTTACATACTGCTTTGTTCCAAAGTATCATAAAGCAGTGATGCTGTCAATATTTGTTATGATGTATCTGTCCATCATGAAAAAAACCGGTGCATGATATATCAGACCGGTTTTTTATCACTGGATTGATTTATGGGTGTTCATTGATTTCTACCACTTCCCATTGTCCTGCTGCATTTTTTTCCACATACCAAAGGCTTGGGACATTCCATGCACCACTGATGGGATTTAAGTATTTATCCAAAGAAGCGTCGGTATAATATACCCACATACAACCTTTGGTTTCGCCCAAAGAGGCAGACCATAAGCGTAAATCATATTGATGTATGGGTGGGGGTGTGGTATTGTATTGTGCATATCTGGCAAGCAGACCATATCTCTGTTCATTTTCTTCCTTGGTATGCCCCCAATCGTGAAACGCAGCATTTGCCTGTTCCATAATCGGTGCTACTGCACAACGGTCGGCATTGGTGCCGATATAAAGCAATTTGCTGATTTCTGCATTGGTATAAAAATGATAGGGGGTGTATACCTGCAACAGTCTATGCACAGGAAATACTTGTAAAAAGAGAAACAAAGAAAGTGCAATGCAAAATATTTTTTTCCCAACAGACCAAAAGACATCTTTTTCTTGTGCTTTGTGTTCCATCATCATACCTCCTTTATTTTTACAAAAAGCATACCATATTTTTCTAAATAAAGTCTGAAAAAATTCTGTCGTTTTTCTTACAAATACCAAAAATGCTGTTTTTCTTGGGAAATGGATTGACAGTTTGACGATTGTTTTTTATGATAGACATAAAAGATATTGTATGAATTGACAAAAAGGAGTGATTGTAATGAAAAAGTTTTTGCTGTTTTTGATGATAACCATATCTGTTTTTATGTGTTCTGCCTGTACACCCTCTGCCAACACAGACCAAGCGGCAACGTCCATAAAACCGAGTACATTTTCCAAAGAAACAAACAATGTCTTATCCTTATTTGATGATAAATTATATTTCTTTGATACCACATGGAAGGATACTGCAAAATATTTCAAATTTACAGGGTGGACATATCAAGATGGGACATGGGTGGAAAGCGGCAGTATATCTGGCACATCAGAAGATTTTCCGAAACAAATTGCATTGCTGTTGGAAGAAGATGCATACACGTTATATACCATTGATGAAAACGGCAGCGGTGGGGCTACCGTAAATCTGGAAAATGCCAATTTTATTGGAAATGTAACGATGACAGGTGTGCAAAAAATCGAACAGAACACTCAAATCCCATACGACCAAGAAACACCCATATTTGTCAAAATCGGCACAAAGAAAGATAGTATGAAAGAATTTTCCATCACAGATGATTTCAGGACATTGGATTGCGACATGGGGTTTGCACTGACATTGACGGTTTCTAATACAGAAGAATTATGATAAAGAAAAGCTGACACTGCTGTCAGCTTTTTTTGATACAGACATCAATCCCATACAAAGCTGTCTGCCATTTGTTTTGCAGCTTCCTGTATGGTTTCGGACTGTGTGAAATTGGTGGTATGTATCAAACAAAATTGATGGTCGCCAACGACATAATACTGTTCTGTGATGATACCGCTTTCTTCTTCCGTAATGGTGAAAATATACAGCGGGTATCCTTGTGCGGTGTAAGTGCCTGCACCATTTACCTGTGCTTTTGTTCCTTTCACTTGCATCAAAAGTTGTTTCAAAATGGCTTCCCGAAAGGCTTCGTGTTCGTCTTGGCTATATTTGTTTTTGCCGACATTGATGGAAATATTATCCGGTACAGTATCGGGTTTGTCTTTGGTGTCATTTTCTGCCTCCACATAAAACACTTTATCCGGTGAAGAATAATATTCGGACTTTACCCAGCCTTCCGGTACCGTGTATGTGCCGGGGAAATCTGTATTTTCTGCGGTTTCTTTGTTTTCTGTATGTTCTGTCGTGGATTGTGTGGTGGTTTGGTTCGGACTGGCTTGTGGTGGTTCTGCTTCGGTACAACCGCTCAACAAACAAGTTGCCGCCAATGTTGCAATCCATATTTTGTATTTCATAAGCCCCCTCCTTCTTTTGCATAAACGTTGTTTTTGTAAATATTTTACCATAATTTGTGTATTTTTGCAAACACTCTTGTCGAATATATGGTATAATGATTATATCATGAGAAATGATGGGGCAGTGATTTTGCAGAAAATATGAAATACAACGCAAAGGAGGGAGATACAGAAAAGAGGTTGTATAGCATTTTCGGTAATCCGTAAGAAGGAGATGTGATGCAAAAAATATATATTTGTATATTTGCTGTCATCATTTTGATAGTAGGTGGTTTTTGCGTTTCGTATACACAAATACCACCTATACAGGCATTCTATGAAAATGAAAATTTGGGGATTGGCTTTCCGATACCAAAAGGATACCAACAAAATCCTTATGCCGTGGAGGAGAATGTTGCAGATACAGGTACTATCGTCCATTTTTTAGAACCAGAAAGCAGAGCGGAGGTTTTTTCTTCGTATCACATAGATAAGGACGACTGGGATAACGAGATAAAAGAAATATTTCCTGTGATGTATAACAGAGATGATAAAAATGTTTTGTTATGTATTCCCGTATCCGATGTGCAATATGATGTACATGATGCCAAACAGCAGGAGAAATATACGACATTATGGGAGTGAATGAAATATCAGAAAGCCTGTATTTCTTAGAATAGCCATGATATCGGGGTATAGCAGACAGGGGGGAGCATATGAAAAAATATATTCGTTTGGGGTTCAAAATTTGTTTATGGATTTTGATGGCAGGATTTTTGGTATCTTATTTTTATAAAGATATGGTGTATAGCCGACAATATCATATGGAGGAACAAGAAGTGTTGTCCACATATCGCAAAAAACATACCAGCACCGGTGTCATCAAAACAGAAGCGTATCTTTTGGAAGGAAATATGTTACGTTTTTGCGGAAATGATGCAATTTGTCAGTTTTCTGTTCCGCAGACAGCAACATTACAAATTTCATCTGCATATCATTCCGGAGAAGGAAAGCTCTTGTTTGAAAACGAAAAAGGGGAAATTACACAAATCATACCCATATCACAGGAACAAACAGAGGTGGTATTGGATAGCGATACTTACCATGTTTTTCTTGTGGGGAGATGGTTTCGTGGAAAATTTGTATTGCAATCCAAAGACAACAACATCTATTTTCTCACAGCATAACAAAAGCAGGAAATCTTTTTCAGATTTCCTGCTTTTTCAATGATACAACATGGATAGCAAGCGTGGTTGCACGCTAATCATGACCAAAAACGGATATATGATGAAACATAGGCTTTCTGCATAAGCATGAGCCGAAACAGATTGCAATACTGCATTCCATTTTTTGGTATATCTTGCAAACAAACGATATGGGCAAAATCCCAAGTATGTACCCACTGTATTGGTCAAAATATCATTTAACGCTGTGATACCCATACCAAACATTTGACTGGTTTCAATGCAGAGTGAAAGCAAACACCCAACGCATACCACACGAGGCATACGCCGATAGTTTGGATACAACACAGGCAGGAAAAATCCCAATGGCAAAAACAAAATGATATTCAATATCGTTTCCAGAGTGCCATGTATCATATCTGAAAATGGGGTTTGTGCAATGCGTGGTGCAAATGTACCAAATGCTTTGATACCTGTGGTTGTATATATGACAACGATATAATAACAAAATAGAAATACGGTGATGATATGCCATATGGTTTGTTTTTTGCCGATGCGTTTTCCATATAAAACATACAACAGCAACATGGGTACAACAAACAAATACCCATTGATGGAATGAATCAGAATGTGTGTCATTGGTATCATAAAATATCCCTCCCGATTGCGTTGTGTATTTTTTTGTAGTATACCGCTTTGCAATCGAAACATATATAGAGAATTGATAAATGTTTTTTTAAGATTTGCAAAAGAAAAAAGCGGCATATTATCCGCTTTTGTATCATTTCATGTGCAACTGTTCCCGCAGGGTATCATCAAAATATGTGATAGGGTCTTGTGCCACGCCATCTTGTCGCACTTCAAAATGCAGATGTGCACCTGTGGACATACCACTGCTGCCAACCGTTGCGATGGCAGTACCTGCTGTGACTTTTGTACCATTGGATACATAAATGTCATAACAATGATGGTATCTTGTGACCAAACCGTTTCCGTGGTCGATGACAACATAATTTCCCATAGTGGTATCAAATCCGCTTTCCAAAACAACGCCGTCTGCGGCTACCAAAATATTTGTGCCTTTTGTTGCGGGAATGTCAATCCCTGCATGAAATGTACCGTTTTCCGATGTACCATATGGCATACTGAGTGAAATGATATGCATATCTTGGACAGGAAATGTCAGCCATCTGCTATGACTGGTATTGACAACATACATACCGGACACGCTTTCTCGGTTATCTCCTGTCAATTTTGGTACTAATATTTCCTCTCCTTGTTCGGATTGGGACAGACGCAGTTGTTCTTTTGTCAAAAGATATCGTGTGGTATGTTTGTCATTGGCGGTGATGGTCAATGTGGCATATTCTTGGTATAGGCGTATGCCATATGATGTATTCGGGGAATAGGGTTCTTGGATTTCTGTGACTTCTCCCTCTGTTCCGTCTTGCAACAACACACCCCCATGGATTTGTAATCTGATGGTTTGTATACCATCGCCTTTGATTTGGAATAGGCAACTGTCTTTTTTTTCTCCTGTTTTTTCCAGTGCAATCCCAATGCCGCCATTGTCATTGGCAGCCGGTAAATCTGCGGCACAAGCAGTCATCACAAAGCCGCCAAACGGTATATGGATATAATAAAAAGAAAAACCACCTACCAGCAAAGCAATGATACAGACAATACTTATCGCAGGTTTCCACCAAAATGGCTGATTTGTTTTTGCAGAACCACCGTAAGCGATAGCTTGTACTTTTTCATTTAATACATTTGGAACATGGATTTGTTTCATGAGCTGTTGATACGTCTGTTTCATCTGCATAACCTCCTAATTGTTGTTTTAATTTTTTTCTGGCTCGATGAAGTCTTGTACGAACGGTACTGGCTGGAATTTTCAGTATTTCTCCGATTTCTTCTGTGGAATATCCCTCGGCATAATGTAAATGTATGGGAGTACGCAGTTTGATGGGAAGCTTTGCGACTGCCTCCCACAATGTGACTGCCTCATCATCTGGCAATGGAGATTGTGCAAGCACTTCGTTCAGTGGCAACGTCGCTTTTTTGAAACGAAATCGCCCAATATCCACACAGCGGTGCAATGTTGTGCGAATAAGCCAAAACTTCAAATGATTGTCTGCCCATTCTTTTTGTCCTTGTCTGAACAAACGCAAAAACACTTCTTGGTATACGTCCTCGGCATCTGCTTTGTCTTGCAAATGGCAGAGTGCCAAGCGATATACCATATCCCCATGCAAGCGGATAGCCGTTTCCAAAAATTGTTCCATATTCTTGCCCTCCTTTCCGAAAACATATTTTTACCATAAAAACGGTTTTCGTATATCAAATGTTTCCTATTATATATAAAATTTTCGACAGAAAAGTATTTGAAAGCAGTGGATAGAAATGGGTTGTTCTATGAAGTATTTACAAAAATATGTTTCCCATGATGGTACAAGCAAATGATACGCTGGCAAACGGGTGTTATTATGATTGTGGTATGATACAGAACGTAGCAACTTTTCTGTTAATATTAAGATATAAAATGAATCAGTTCTTATACTTCATTTTGCCAGTATCGAAAGATGCCGGCTTTTTATATGTGGGTAGGTTGGTATTTGCAAATAGAAACAAAAACAAATGAAAAAGACAGCCTGTTTTGTATCAAAAAGGGTGTGTAAATGGATTTTTGGGTTATTTATTCTTCGTAAAAGTTATGTTTTACGAATATAATATATTTACAAAGACTCTCACACAGATTTTATTTCCCATAATTATATTATGTAAATTATAAATTCTCTTTTCATATAAAATAAACATTCCTCTATCCTCTGCTCCATTTTTGTAAGAGGCAATTCTGTTTTATAGAGATTATTTTTTGAAACCAGTATCCGTATCCGATTTTATGACAATTTACAACATATTTTATCATGTATGTTATCCACATCATCATAGTTTCCATCATTTTACTAAATTTATTTACTATAATTTTATTATGTAAACTATTATGACAGAAACAGAAATCAACATTATGCCGATAATGATTGTTTTATTTTTTTTATATATATCATAAATAAAACCGATAAAACAATGCATCATATTTCGCATTGCTTTACCGGTTTCCATTTTCATAAATTATAGTACCAAAGAAGGAGCTGCATATACCCTAGCTGCTAATTCGTTATCTAACATATATAAGCTTTTGGGGTCATCACCAAACAATTCCATTTTTGTAATCAAATTGCGTGCGTTGGTTTCTTCTTCGCCCTGTTCTTTCACAAACCAATCCAAAAATTGCATGGTGCGGAAATCATTTGCTTTTTGTGCAGCAGCATAAATACCATGAATTAAATTTGTCACATATTCTTCATGTGCCAAAGAAACTTTTAATGGGTCCATCAAAGTTTTCAATTCTGCATTTGGCTTATTGATTGCTTCCAATGTTACAGTTGCATTATTGTTATGCAAATATTGATAGAACAACATTGCATGGTCACGTTCTTCCTGTGCTTGAATTTTATACCAATTTGCAAAACCTGCTAAGCCTTTTCTTTCATAGAAGTTTGACAAATCCAAATACAAATAAGCAGAGAAAAATTCTTTATTTACTTGTTCATTTAATAATTGTGCAACATTTTTTTCTAACATACATATAGCCTCCTCTTAGATAATCATACTCAGTGTATCCTCCTTTTTTCAAAATGTCAAGCAGATTTCTGGCATATTATGATAAAAAAATACTGCCAAATAAACCAAGTATCAGCAGTATTTTCATATGTTATGTATTTTCTTCTTTGATACGCAGTTCATGCTCTGTACGATATCTGCTCATCAATCCATGAAACAAATCCATAGCGGTCGGTGGCGTAAAACTAATCGCATTTGCACCAGCCTGTATGGTTTGTTTGATGCTTTCTCTTGTTGGGCCGCCGGTTGCAATAATGGGAACGTCCGGATATTTTTCTCTGATTTTTGCAACCACTTCCGGCGTTTTGCCTGCCGCAGACACATTCAAAATCCCCGCTCCTGCTGCGATTCTTGCATCAATATCCGTATTTTCATCTAATACGGTAATGACAATGGGAATGTCAATCACACGGCTCATTTCATAAATGACCTCATTTGTCGTGGGTGCATTGACAACAACTGCCATCGCACCCAATGCTTCCGCATCTTTTGCAAGCATGACAACACGAGGGCCTGTGGTAGTGCCGCCGCCGACACCGGCAAATACAGGAATACTGGATGCAGAAATAATAGAGTTTGTAATCACTTGTTGTGGTGTAAAAGGATAAACTGCCAACACCGCATCAGCATTACAGTTTCTGATGATTGCAATATCCGTGGAAAAGACAAAAGATTTTATTCTTCTGCCCCAAATGACAATACCACTTGCACTCCAAATTTCTTCCGGCATTGTTACAATATGTTTTCTTAAACGTGTATCAATACGAGGTGGTTTTTTTTCAGCCAAAGAACTCACTCCTCACTTTATTTCTGATATAATATGTTTCGATAGTATCAGAATATAACGAAAATAAATGTTTGTCAAGTAAAGTGAAATTTTTTTCAGAAAAAAATCCCTGTCAAAACCTATGAAGTAGGATTTTGACAGGGAGGATTGTAATATGGATAGACAGTAAAAAGAAAAAGAATAGCAGAAAGCCTATCCATTTACAGGTATAGATTTGAAGAAAGACAGGCACGCTTTATTGCTATAAAGTGTTATGAAATGATACAAAAGACAAATATCATTTGTAGGAGTAGGATTGAACATTATTTCATTCATCGAAATTTTTTACAATTACATATTACCACATTCTTTCCCAAAAGTGTTCCCAAACTTCTTGCAACAATGTATCCATTTTTGGGAAAATTTGAAAAATATGAGGTATTCATACATTTTTTTCAAACTTTATACAATTTCTTGTTGTGTTTTCAGAAATGCTTTTTTATCATAAT
Source organism: Anaerotignum sp. (assembly GCA_020024455.1). Taxonomy (GTDB): domain Bacteria; phylum Bacillota; class Clostridia; order Lachnospirales; family Anaerotignaceae; genus Anaerotignum. The sequence goes on from JAHHTU010000031.1 coordinate 14,697, forward strand.
ATTCCACTGCATCTTGCATTGCTTGGATATCATAAGCATTGATTTCTGCGGAAAGCGATAATATGGTATTTTCTTCTGAAATGCCCAAGTGGTTGATATAATTGCTTAATCTGTGATTTACCACAATGACAGCATTTTTTATATCATATAGGAAATCCATTTTCTGTGCATTCAAAAGCAGTTTTGTAATCTGAATTTGTTTTGCAGAAAATTTGCGTGTGAGGACAAGCTCTGTGATTTTGATTTCCACAATCAAATCCGAAATAATCACCACTTGCACAGGTTGCACACATTGGCGTAATATCGTTTCCAGCTGAATAGACAAACAACGGATATGATTGGGGTCAATCGGATATTTTAAGTTGTTTTCTTTCCTCCATGCGTCTGTGACTTCTTCCACAGAATGTACCACTTTTAACAATGTTGGCTTTCTGATTGCATCTAAATAAAAGTGTTTATCCGGAATGATACACTGTAACTGTAATATAAACTTTTTAAAAAAATAAACAAACATGGTATGTAAAATCGAATTGCTTTGCACATCTAAATGAAATTTGTTTTCAAATCGCCGGATTAAATCCTGATAAATTTTATGTGAAAAAATGATTTCTCGCACAAGCCGAATACTTTCTTTTGTCCATTTATCTGCTAAAACACAGCTGTTTGTACAGCAATATACAGCAAAAATATACTCATAATCTTCTGTTGTAAAAGATAGAGCAAGTTCCGGTTCCACTACCTGTTGAAAATGCAACATCATATCCTGATAGACAAACAATTTTTTCAAAGCATTTAAGCTATCATGTTGCACAAATGATACGGGATATCCTTTCCTTTTCCATGATAAAATCAGCAAACATTCAAAATAGCCATATTCATTTACTGTTTTTTCCAGATAATTCAAATCAATCACCTGATTGGTTGACAGAATAAATTTTCTTGCCAATCGAATGGAATCTGCATCAATCCCACAACAATCAATCCCATACTTATAATATAACAATCCAATCAAAAAACGAATCCGATATTCCTCCCCAACGACCTTGTTGTTCTTGATACCCAATCCGATACAGTTCAAATATTGACAACAGACCTCCCTTGTGCGATATGCAGTTGATTTCGACAAAAAATAGGTATCCATAAAATCATAGAATGGTTGTGCGGTATCATTGGTAATCATGAATTTTAGGCATTGCAATATCGTAGAATTTGCATAAATCATGTGTAATGGTTTCAACAAATTTGTAGCATCAGAAACGGAAATGGATAACATATGTTGATTTTTTTTGATTTTTGCAAACCCATGAAAATTCTGATTTAATTCATTGACCAAATTGGTTACGCCCATGATATTGGTTTTTAATAAGTCACTGACTTCAAAAACAGAAATAGATTGCGATGCCTGTAAAATATGATATAGATATAATTTTTTCTTGATGGTATTTTCTAAAAAATTATCTAACATAATACGACTCCTATATAACAAAACGGATAGCATTGATTTGGCATTCATTATATCATATAATTCGTGATTGTTTTACATTTTTTTCATAATTTTTTATGGATATCAAATATTTTGAAAACAAAAGAAAAAGACAGGAAACCTCCTGTCTTTTTCTTTTATTTTATCAGCGTTGTAATGTTGTCAAAGCAATCTTTTTCTGCATAAATCCGTTCTGCATTCCCAATGGTGCAAATATTTTTGTTTCGTAAAATCTGTGTCAAAAACGAGTGATATGCTTGGATATCCGAAAATGTGGTTTCCAATATTTCAGTACGTTCTTTTTGTCGGATTGCATTTGTGGTATTTGTGAAATGCATTGCCGCAATATAATCCATACAATCGCTGTTTGTTTTTGGCTGGTCAAAACGATTGATAGTACCCAAAATATATTTTGTCATTTGTTTTTCGTCTGCGATAAAGCCTGCAAGGTAATTCCCCAAATCTGCATAAATCTGATAGGTGTCTGACAAATGCGGGTCACGATAGGAATACACAGAAACACTGCCGTTGCGTTGGAAATTGCAACCACAACCGTATGCCCCACCCTGCAAACGAACCTTTGTCCATAAAAATTCGGAAGATACTATGGTTTTCAAAACCTGCATTTTTCCGCTGTATGGTTGTTGTATTTCGGATAAATCTGCGGTTTGTATATTGTATTGTACCGCAGAATTGCTGGTAAATGCTTCTTTTTGATATTGGCTGTCAAATGCAAACGGTTCTGCCATGATTGGTGTGTGATATAATGTATCTGCAAATGCAGATACAGCAGTTGTCATGGTATCAAACAAATTTTGTTCGCACCCAATGACAGTGACCAAATTCTGTTTTTGGAAAATCAACGCTGCAACCTGTTGCAGGTTTTCGATGACCTGCGTTGCGTTTTCTTTGAGTTGTTTTTCCACTTGTTTCAAGAATTGATAATACGCAATACCAGATGTCTGTTCCTTGAAAGCTGCACCGGCAGAAATGCTTGCACGACTGCGACCGATAGCGACCATATGACTGTAATTTTGCAAATAACTTTCTTGTTTGAGTATGGCTGCCTGTACAATTTTCAATAAATTTTCTGTTTTTTGATACTGGCTGTCCAATACCATTTCTTGTATGAATGTAAATGCCTGTTGTAAATCTGTTTGCAGTATTTTCACATTCAGCGTCAATAAGGCACGATAGTTTTGTTTGTCTGTACTGTAAATATCATTGGAAACATGAAAACTGCCAAATATATCGTCTATTTTTTTGGAAATGTCTGCAAACATGGTTTGTTTGGTATCTATTTTTCCCAAAACATCTGCCAACAATCCTGCATATGGTATCCATGCTTTTGGCAAGTGTTTGGTATCAAAAGAAAGCTGGAAATAACAAATGCCTTTGCTGTCCATAGGGATACACACATATGGTATCTCTTGTATGGTCTTTTCTGTAAAGATTGCCTTTTGCGGTGCTTTGTCAATGTCTGCAATGGATAAACAAGGAATTTGATTTAATATTTCCTGTGTGTCCTCTGCATTTTGGAATTGCTGTAATGCAGCTGCATCTTGTTCCAAATCAGCTTGTGATTTTTGTTGTAACCGTTGTTCTATTTTCTGTTGCAAACGTGCATCATCTTTTTGTTGTTTGCCCGCTTCGGGTGCAAATATCAACCATGTTTTTTCTGTATTTTCCAACAACTTTTGTTTGATAAATGTTTGCAATCCGCCTTGTGCGATGTCTTGTTTCAATGTTTCCAAATCCCGTAATGGGTAAAACGCAGAAAATGGGTCTGCATCATGCAACCAGCTTTTCATCTGTTTGGTATGATAGACCAATCCTTTTGGTCTGGAACCATAATCTTCTTCCCGCAACAAAAATTCCATTTTTTTGATACCGCTTTTTAACAAATCCGTATCTATGCCATGTACTGCAATATCCTGTAAAACAGTTTCAATGATGGTACGAAAATGTTCTGCTTTTTGTAAATCCGCTTTTTTTGCAATGATACTGTATACCATTTCATATGTGCTGGAATCAAAATATCCCTCCGCATCTTCACAGATGTTTGCATCTCGCAATGCGTTTTTGATGGGGGAGGCATTGGTTTCCAATAACAAATATCCCACCAACTGCATCATCAAAATATCTTTTGCATTGGTACAATCTCCAACCTTAAAGTTATATGCCAAAAACCCTTTTTCGGTATCTTCCCCCTCTTGTGCGGGATAGGTTTCCCGTAACCATTGCATTTTTTGTGGGACAGATGTTTTGGATATGATTGGCAGTTTCTCTGATTTTTCAAAAGCGGATAAATATGCTTGGTCAATATGTTCCAAGCACTTGATAATATTCATATTCCCATACAAATAAAAATATGCATTGGCAGGGTGATAATATGTGCGGTGAAAATCCAAAAATGCCTCGTAATCCAAATCAATAATGGCACTGGGCAAGCCACCGGATTCCAGTCCATATGTGGTATTGCCGAATATACTTCTTGCAATAAAGCCCGCCAACTGGCTTTCCGCATCTGCCAATGCCCCTTTCATTTCATTGAATACAACACCTGTTGCCGTACCGTTTTCATACCGCCAACCTTCTTGCAAAAAGATACCCTTTTTTTCATAGATATTGGGATAAAAAACAGCGTCTAAATACACGTCCATCATATTCATAAAGTCTTTTTCGTTGCAACTTGCCACAGGATACATGGTTTTGTCTGCATACGTCATGGCATTCAAAAATGTATGCAACGAAGATTTGATTAACTCATTGAATGGGTCTTTTGCCTGATATTTTTTGGAACCGCATAACACAGAATGTTCCAAGATATGTGCCGTACCACAATCGTTTTGCGGTGGTGTTTTGAAAGAAACGGAAAACACTTTATTGTTATCTTCCGTATCCAAATAACAAAGCCTTGCACCGCTTTTTTGATGTTGCAAAATGTATCCCGTTGCGGAAATATCCGGTAACTTTTCGCAACGCAATACAGAAAACCCCGCATATATTTCATTTTGTTTTAAAGTCAATCCAATCACAGCCTTTCTCATATAAGCTTATTTTTCAATTTCTTTTTCTTTTGTTTTTTGTATGATAAAATCTTTGAATTTTTCCACAGCAGGTGGCAGGTACCGATTGAGTACATATGCCATATATACCATACGTTTAGAATATGGTGTATCAAATTCCAATTTTTTGACACGATAATTCTGTATAGAACCCATGTCCGTCACAATGGCAATGCCTTGGTTTGCAGCCACCAAACCAGCCATAGAATTGACATCTTCAAATTGGCATAAAATATTTGGCATGATTTGTGCCTTGACAAACAAGTCGTCAATGATGCGACGCATACCGCTTTCTTTGGTATAACAAATCAGAGGATATGGGCAAATATCTTGCACACTGACCTTTTCTTTTGTTGCCAGTGGGTGGTTTTCAGGAACAATGACAACCAATCTTTGTTCATAAACAGGTATGAATTCAATATCTCTTTCATTGCCCAACATAGAGCAAAACACCAAATCATATTTTTCTCTTTTGAGGTTATAAATCAATGTTTTTGTATTGCCTTCGTAACAAGAAAACGAAATGTTTTTATTTTGTGGGTCGTCCAAAAATCCCGCAATGATATTTGGCACAAAATTTGTACCAAGCGATGTCATATATGCCAAGCCAACATGGCCGCCACCTTCTGACACAAGTCGTTCAATTTGGTTTTTGCCCAATTCCAGCTGTGTCAATGCATTTTCCACATAAAATATATAAATGCGACCATATTTTGTCAATACCACATTCCGCCCCTGTTTTTCAAATAAAAAAGCACCCAATTCTTTTTCCATAGCGGCAATCGAATGGCTCAATGTCGGTTGTGAAATATTCAATTTTTCTGCCGCTTTTGTATAATGCTCCATCTCCGCCAATGTCTTAAAATAATACAACTGGTTCAAATTCATACTGTTGTTCCCTTCCTTTCCCTGTTGTTATTATAACAAAGAAAATATAAAAATACAGTAATATTTTATGGTTTTGTTCAAATAGCACAATTTTGTACTTTTGTATATTTTTTTTGCATACGCATAAAAAAATCTATTGACAGAATATGTAACCCATGATACAATTTCAAAAAATTAGTCTTAACTAACGTTTATTAGCTATAACTAATATGTATTGCACAAACCATTATTTTTCTGTGTAAATACATAGAAACAAACCAGAAGGGAAGGAAGTATATGTTAAAAAAACGTGTATCCACAGCAGCTTTGGCATTGTTGATGATGACATCTACAAATGCCTATGGGGCGTCTGCTCCGCAATTTTCTGATTTTCCATCAGATTGGTCCACAAAGTCTTTGACTTGGGCAGTGGAAAACAACTTGCTCAGCGGCACAAATGAAGGAAAAATCGAACCAAAAGGTTTCATCACACGTGCACAAATGGCAGCCATCACAAGCCGTGCATTTGCAGCACAAAATAAAAACCCATTAGAACAATTCAGTGATGTAGACAATGATGCATGGTATTATGACGGTTTATCAAAAGCGGTTGCCATGGGTGCTATGTCCGGCAGTGATGGCAAATTAAATCCAAATGCTCCTATCTCTCGTCAAGAAGCTTTTTCTGTTCTGGCTCGTATTTTCTCCTTAGATGCAGACAATCAAACAACATTAGACCAATTTCAAGACAATGACCAAGTGGCAACATGGGCAAAACAAGCAACTGCTGCTTTGGTAGAAAAAAATTATATATCCGGTGATGGTGCAAACCTGCACCCAACCAGCAATATCACAAGAGCCGAGATGATGCAAATGATGCACAATATGATTGGCACATATGAAGTTGCAAACGATAGCCATGTGAGCGGCAATCTGGTACTTCGTGACAGCAATGCCGATTTGCGTGGTACGACCATTGATGGCGACCTGATTTTAGCAGATGGTGCAAAAAATGTGAACTTAGACGGTGTAACTGTCAAAGGTTCTATTTTGGTCAGAGGCGGCAGCGAACAGGTGCATATCAAAGACACCAAAGTAAACGATATCACCATTGCGGAAAAAGCCAATGTCACCATTCAAAACGGTACCATTGCAAATATCAATATTGCAAAAAGAGCAGAAAATACAAATTTACATATCGAAAAAGATGCAACCATATCTGAAATTCATGCTTCTGCAAACAATGTAAACATCGATGGCGATGGTCATGTGGAACATATACAAGTAGATGCAAATGATGTAAATGTTGCCACACCCAATACAAAAGTAGATGTTTTTGAACAGGCAACGGGTGTCATTGTGGGTGGTTCCGAAGTCAAAGCCAACGAAACCGTGAATGAAAACACTTCCGATAAAAAAGCAGATACCAATACTTCCGGCAATGGCGGCGGTTCCGGCAGCTCCGGTGGTGGCGGCGGCAGTTCCAACCATAAACCACACAGACCACAAGTAAATACACTGGTGAAAGAAGCAAAAATGGTTGACCTTGGTTGGAGTCGTTATATGGTGGTTTCTCTGGAAGATGGGAAAAATGCCAAAAATTGCACATTCCAAGTAGATGGTATTGATGTCACAAGTGCAGTGACACCTGTGACAGATGATGGTTCTATCGTAAAATGGGAAGCGGTAAATCTCCAACCATCTAAATTGGTGGTTACGCATAATAAGAAAACACAAACCGTTACATTTAAAAATGGTACAGGCGTAGCACCCACCGTACAACAAAACACAGCCCCCGATTATTTCCTGTTAAATGGCCCTGTACAAATTTGGGACTATCATTTGACAAATTATGATGAAAACGGGAATATCAGAAGAAAGCCTGCCAAAACAACATTTGATTTGTCCGAAAAGAAAAACAATATCCGTTTTTATAGTCCAGATGCGGATTTGACAGAAAATGATGAAAATGCAGACAATATCTATGGCGTAAGTGGGACTGTAAAAGTCATGTTCAATTATGAAAATGGTACAGCAGAAGAAAAAGCTTTTGTAGATGGCATTACAGATGTAGACTTAGTCGCATACAATGACAACAAAAATACATTGAATGATGAGCTGGAATATCACATCGACAAAAACTTTACCCATAACGATAAAACAGTTGCGTGTATCCAAATTCCTTTGGGGCAATCCAATTTCTATACAAACGGCAGATATAACATTCGTGTTACCTCCAATGGTAGTGCAAAATTGTTCCCTATTCATGTTGTACAAAAAACAGTACCCAGTATGCAACTGGCAGAAGATAAAGTGGTGTGCGGACAAAATGTACATTTCCATGTGCGTGACATGGTTTATGGCGTAACCATGCCTGTATATCGTGTAGATTTGAAAGACCCAAATGGCAAAGTACATTCTTTGAATAAAATTGATGATTATTATTTGATTGGTGATTTGTTTGTTTTGTATAACGAACCAAACAATCACACAGAAATCCCCGGAAAATATGCAATAACCGTTTATGCTGATGGATTCCATGCATTTAGCAAAGAATTCCTTGTGAAAGACAGCAAACCCGTTGATGTAGATGATGTAGATATGGATATCGAGCAAGACAGCATACCGTTTGATGCCATTTCCTCTGCAAGTGTTGGCGGTGGTGGTTCTGATGGCGGTTCCGGTGGTAGCTCCGCAGTGATGAATGCAAACTTAATCATTGACACCGACCTTCTCATCAATGCAGAAATTTTGAAAGATTTGGGTGTAAAAAATGCTTATGTTGATGGTATTACAGAACGTTGGGAAACCATGAATCGCTTGTATGCATTCAACGAAGGTGCAACAACTGTATATACAGCCAATGGCTATTTTGACGCAGTACAACAAGCAGAGTTAAATGGAAGATATCTGACATTTGCAGCGTATATCAAAGACGAAAATGCAGAAACCACACCAAACAGACCTTATACCGTAAAACAAGTGTTGGAAGATAACCTGTTGGGTGAAACCGTAAGTTTCAGTGAATCTTCTGCAAAACCTGCACCGGATTTCATCGAACAATCACAAGAAAAGAACAACATTACATTTGTATGCAATGATGCACACTACATGAAAGCATTGGAAGAAGGCGGTGTATTGCAACTGGATAACCAATACCCTGCACTTGCCAAAGATGCCTATGCAGTGACGGAAAATACATTGACACTCAAAAATGTAAGCACCGGTAAACATGATTTGACCATCACAGTAGATGGCTACCAGACTGTCAAATTGTCATTCGCACTGGACAAAAAACTGGAAGCTGTCAATCTGACAACAAAAGCAGAAATGACAGAAAAAGAAGATGTTGTGATTACTTGCGAAAATGATGCACATGAAAATGAAACTTGTGATTTCTTTGCAAACATACAACATATCAAAATGGTAGCACCAAATAAAGAGGAACGTGTTGTTCTGCGTGAAGGTTCAGAATCCGCTGGTAAAGGATACACTGTGAAAAACAATACATTGATAATTGGCAGCGGTATCTTCGATGAAAAATTTGCACAAAATGCAGATAAAACAGGTATTCAGAATGGTACTTACACCATCAAAATCACAGCGAAAGATTATGGTGAAAAAACCATTTCCACAACAGTCAATATCAAACAGGAAGTAACTCCTGAACCAGAAGAAAACAAAGCACCTCTGGAAATCAGTAAAATGGAATTGCAAAAAAGTGTATTGCCACCAAGCTACTACCGTGTTTCCTTTACAACAAAAGACGAAGCAGAATTAAAAGCATATTTGGAAGCCATCAACAGCATCAAAGCAAATGATGAAGTATTGCAAAATAAAGACAGTTTCTGGGGTGCAGAAAAAGCATACCATATCTCTAACCATGATTCTTTTGGGTATGTATGCTATCTGGATTTCACAGATGATTGTTTTGACAAAGGAAATGGTACATTCGAAGTTGTTGTTTCTGCTGATGGTTACCAAGACTTGACATTCACTGTAACCAATGGTGCATTGGGTGATGCACAAAAACCACAACCAGAGCCTGATAGTACCGAACAACAAGGCGAGGATACAGATGTGGCTGATACAGAAGCACCTGCATTACATAATTTGGTACTTGAAGGTATGTTAAGTAAATATTATCGTTTGTCCTTTGAAAGCGATGCAAAAGATTATGCAAAAGCGATTACTGATATTACAATAAATGAAAAGCCATTGAGCAAAAAAACAATGTCTTTTTGGAATGATACACAAAGCTATAAAGTATCTGCTGAAACAATCAGTGTAGAAACGTATTATATCGACTTTACAGAAGATTGTTTCCCAAAAGACCAATCTGTAACCGTAGAAATCTCTGCAGATGGGTATAAACCTGTCAAATTTACCGTAGAAAACGGTACATTGCAAGAATAAAACAATGTAAACTCACACTTCTAAATCCCTAATAGAAACCCCCTTCCTTCATATGAAGGAAAGGGGGTTTCTTATACATTTTCAACAAATTTCTTGATAAATTCCATTTCACTTAATATCGGGATTTGCAATTCATTTGCTTTTTTGTTTTTCGATGATGCAGAATGTACATCATTGTTGATGAGATAATTCGTTTTCTTTGTCACACTGCCTGTGACTTTACCGCCTTGCTGTTCGATATATTCTGCCAATTCTTTTCGATTTTTATACTGCTCCAAATCGCCCGTAATCACAAACACCATATCTTTGAGCAATCCGTTTTCTGCATTGGTTACTGTTGCTTCGACCTGCAATTTCAAATATGGCATCATTTGCTCCAAAAGCAGGAGATGATGTACGTCTTTGAAATACTGCTCGATACTGTGGGCAATCACTGTGCCAAACCCTTCAATATCCACCAATTCCTCTGCTTTTGCCACTTTGATTTTCTCAAAATCATACCCATATGCTTGACAAAGCAGTTTTGCATTTCGCAAACCCACATGATTGATACCCAATGCATACAGAACGTTTGGCAATGCCACTTCTTTGGCTTTTTCTATGGAAGCCATCAATTTGGTAAAAGAGCGTTTTCCAAACCCCTCCATAGATTGAATTTCCTCTGCATATTGTTCCAATGCAAACAAATCGGGATAGTTCTTGATATATCCCTTTTCCAAAAATTTTTTCAGTGTTTCTTCGGACAAGCCCTCGATATTCATAGCATCACGGGAAACAAAGTGGCACAACATTTGCAATCTTTGTGCCTGACAATCGGGATTGGTGCAATACAGTGCTTTTCCGTCTTTCAAAGCTCTGATTTCTGTTTCTCCCCCACAAACAAAACAATGTTTCGGAATTTCCAAATTGCCTGATTTTGTGATGTTTTCGGAAATTTGCGGAATAATCATATTTGCCTTATATACTTTGATGGTATCGCCAATCCCAAGCTGTAACTGCTCCAATATACTGACATTATGCACGCTTGCACGGCTGACCGTAGAGCCTTCCAATTCCACAGGGTCAAATATGGCAATCGGGTTCATCAATCCTGTGCGGGAAGTATTCCATTCCATTTCCCGCAATGTGGTTTCAGCCATTTCGTCTGCCCATTTGAATGCAATGGAATCTTTTGGGAATTTTGATGTCCTGCCAAGACTTTGGCTGTATGCAATGCTGTCAAATGTCAACACCAAACCATCAGAGGCAATGTCGTTGCTTTCGATATGACTGCGGAAATATGCCAAAGCCGTTTCGATATCATCTGCTGTCACAGTCTGATATTCCACCACAGAAAAGCCCAATGTTTTCAGCCATTCCATATTTTCGGATTTGCTGTCTGAGAGTGTAAATCCGTCTGCCTGCACCAATGTGAATGCAAAAAATTGCACATTTCGTTTTGCGGCAATTTCACTGTTTAATTGTCGCACCGTACCACTGCACAAATTGCGTGGATTTTTATAACTTTCAGTCTGTTCTAAGCCAGCATTGATGCGTTCAAATTCGGAATAGGAAATCACACCCTCCCCACGCAGCACCAAATCTCCTTTAAAACTGATTTGCAAAGGGATATTCGCAAAAACCTTTGCATTGTGTGTGACATCTTCGCCGATTTCGCCATTTCCTCTGGTAATCGCCTGTTGCAACTGCCCGTCTTGATAATGCAACACAATGGTCAATCCGTCCAGTTTCCAAGACAAAACCCCTTTTTTATCCTGCAAAAAACTTTTCAATTTTTCGGGTTCTTTTGTTTTGTCCAAAGAAAGGATAGGCGTTTCATGTTTGACTTTTTGTAATTGGCTCAACACCGTAAAACCGACTTGTTGTGTTGGGCTATTGGAAAGTATGATGCCGCTTTGTTCTTCCAATGCTACCAATTCATCATACAAACCATCATATTGCTGGTTTGACATCAATTCTCTATCCTCTTGATAATATGCTTTTGCCGCTGCATTGAGCAAAGACACCAATTCTTGCATACGTTGCATCATACCAACCACTCCTTTTTATTCGGTTACTTTCTTCAATTTAGACAATCTTGCCATAAATTTTTTGGTACCTTTTTCCCCGAAGGAAACTTCCACTTCAAAGTCCGCACCTGCATTTTGTATGGATTTTACAGTACCAATGCCGTATTTGGGTGCTCTGACTTTATCCCCTGCCTGATAATCCAGTGTAAAATCTTTGGGTGCAGGGATTTCTTTTTTGATAGATGGTGCAAAAGGGCTTGTTTTGCTGCGTGTGGTAATGGGGGCAATTTTCATGCTGTCACGCATTGCATATTTTTTTGCCATATCGGAAATCTGTCTGGTAGGCATATCTACCAATTCCTCCGGAATTTCTTTCAAGAAACGAGAAGGTGGATTATATTGTGTCAAACCATGTTGCATACGGCTTTTTGCGTGTGACAAATGCAGGACTTCTTTTGCTCTGGTAATCCCAACATAGCACAGTCTGCGTTCTTCTTCCATTTCTTTGACATCGCCATACATCACCGCACGATAACCGGGGAAAATGCCTTCTTCCAAACCAATCATAAACACGTGTGGAAATTCCAAGCCTTTGGCACTGTGCAATGTCATCAAAACAACGCTGTCATCGCCCTCTTGGTATCCGTCAATGTCTGCCACCAATGCCACTTCTTCCAGAAATCCATCTAAACCACCGTCCGGATTTTGTGTTGCATAAACGGTTGCCTTATTCACAAATTCATCAATATTTTGTATTCTGGTCAATGCTTCTTCTGTGCCTTCTCCCAAAAGCTGTTGGAGATAGCCACTTCTTTTGACAACCGCATCAATCAATTCCGCCACATTCATAGAAGTATAGTCTGCACGCAAACTTTCAAACAATGTATAAAATTCTTTGAATTTTTTTGCTCTCGTTTTCAGTTCTGTGATTTCATCGGAATGTCCGATGGCTTCATACAGGCTCATGCCATGCAAAGCCGCATAATTTGCCACCTTTTCCACAGAAGTATCACCAATACCTCTTTTCGGCACATTCACAATCCGTCTCAATGCCACAGCGTCAGATGGATTGGACAACACTTTCAAATAGGATAAAATATCACGAATTTCTTTTCTTTCGTAAAAACGCACACCGCCAAACAAACGATAGGGAATATTTTTTCTGACCAGTTGGTCTTCAATGGTTCTGGATTGTGCATTTGTACGATACAATACTGCAAAATTCTGATAACTTTTGCCTTCTTTGTGTAATTGCTCGATTTGTTCGGATACATATCGTGCCTCATCATATTCATTTTCCGCTTTGTAAATATGAATGATATTGCCGCTGTCGTTTTCTGTCCACAATGCTTTTTCTTTTCTGGTGACATTGTTTTGAATGACTGCATTTGCAGCATTTAATATTTTTTGTGTGGAGCGGTAGTTTTGTTCCAATTTGATAACGGTTGTGTTTTGGAAATCCTTTTCAAAGTCTAAGATATTGCGGATATTTGCCCCACGCCAAGCATAGATACTCTGGTCATCGTCCCCAACCACACACAAATTTTGATATTTTTGTGCCAGCATATGCACCAATTCATATTGTGATGTGTTGGTATCTTGGTATTCGTCCACCATGATGTAACGGAAACGGTCTTGATATTTTTCCAATACATCTGGGTGTTGTCGAAACAGCAATACAGTTTTGTAAATCAAATCGTCAAAGTCCAAAGCATTGCTTTCTTTGAGCATTTTTTGATACAATTCATATACTTTTGCCAAACGTTTGCCTTTGATGTCCAGTGTATCCACAGATTGTGCATATTCCTGCCAGCTTATCATTTCTTCTTTTTGTTTGCTGATTTGTGCGATGGCGGTTCTGACAGAAAAACTTTTATCAATCGGGCTTAAACTCAACTGTTTGAATACTTCTTTCATAATTTTTTCTTGGTCGTCGGCATCATAAATGGAAAACTGTGTGTCATAGTCCAAATGTTGTATTTCCGCACGCAATATTCTGACACAGCTTGCATGGAATGTACTAATCCAAATGTTTCTGGCTTCGTCACCTACCAGTTTTTCCACACGTTCTTTCATTTCTTTTGCTGCTTTGTTTGTAAATGTAATTGCCAAAATATTCCATGGCTTGACACCCTGTTCCAACAAATGTGCAATACGCACCGTCAAAGCCCCTGTTTTGCCACTGCCTGCACCAGCCAACACCAACACAGGACCTTCTGTTTGCAATACAGCTTGTTTTTGCATATCATTCAAACGTTCAAAACCTATCATATTTTTATCTCCTATTCTTCTATTCTGTGGCAAAGAAAGGGAAGCTGACACTTGCGAAAAGATGTCGACTTCCCATTTTTTTGTTTTCGTTCATTCTTTTGTTTGTTCTTTGCAGCGGTCAATCGCCAATTTATAGCCATCTGCACCATAATGCAAACATCGGTTCACACGACTGATGGTAGCAGTGGAAGCACCTGTTTTTTCTGCAATTTCCACATATGTGCGTTTTGCATCTAACATAGAAGCAACTGCCATACGCTGTGCCATAGCTTGAATTTCATTGACTGTGCATAAATCTTCAAAGAATTGATAACATTCTTCTACATTTTGCATAGTTAATATACTTTGAAACAGTTGGTCCACAAATTCACTTTTTATTTTTTTGTTCATACTCGCACGCCACCTCTGCTTTTTCATTCTACCTATATAGTAGCATGATACAGCGTTAAAGTAAAGAATTTTCAACGATTTCTTTTCAATGCAGAAAATAATCTTTCGGGATTGGTGTTCAATACCAATGTTTCCGGCATACCAATCTCCTGCAACAACGCCAGTGCGTGGTCAAATCGTCCGATATCTGTAAAAAAATGTGCATCACTGCCCAAAACAACAGGGATTTCGTGTGTTTTGCATTGTTGCAAGAGATAGGCAATGTTTTCTTTGCTGCCACTGCGAAATCCGTCGGGAATTAACGAAGTATTGTTGATTTCCAAAAGTGTCCCTGTTTCTTTTGCCTTTTGTATGATGGCATCATAATCCAAAGGATAACGAGGGTCTCCGGGGTGACCGAAAATATCAATCCAAGGGTGTTCCATCATACGCAATACAGCATTTGTATTTTCTTCTTTTGTACCCGGTGTCAAACAAGGAGGGTGCAGGCTTGCGATGGCAATATCCAATTTTTGCAAAATTTTATTGTCC
This sequence comes from Anaerotignum sp., assembly GCA_020024455.1. Taxonomy (GTDB): domain Bacteria; phylum Bacillota; class Clostridia; order Lachnospirales; family Anaerotignaceae; genus Anaerotignum. Next base: position 29,732 of record JAHHTU010000031.1, read on the forward strand.
ATATCCACATGACCATCAAAATCCAATATATTCAATTCGATGCCCTTATATATCTTGACACCATATAATTCGTTTGGTATCACGTGCAGGTTTGCAAAATACGCATGACAAGTGGTATGCTCCATAGCAGGTGCATGGTCGGTGATGGCAATGGCTGTCAATCCTTTTTCGCTTGCCGCCTTTGCATTTTCGTTCCATGTGCTGTATGCGTGTCCGCTTGCAATGGTATGTATATGTGTATCAATCAAAAAATGCATGGTATCATCCTTTCTATGGATAGTATATCACAATTGACGCACATTTACAATCTTTGGACCATGTTGTGTTTTCAGGGTTGTGCAAGATATCCGCTTGATTGGCTCGTTTGGCTGGCACTACAAGCCAACATCATTGTTTTCCGGTGGCGTTTGTCTTTCATGACACTGCTGTCTGCAAATGTTGGCGTGCGTTTCCCCGCTGTTTCGTATCCATGTCCATCATCAATCATTATCTTCTTTTGCAATAAAAAAGCCCTTGCATTTTTCATGTAAAGGCGGTAATATAATAGCAAAGAGGATTGCCGTTTTTCGCAAGGCGGTCAGTCCAAAAAAGTATGTGTGACCGTCTAACATTTGTTAGGCGGTCGTTGTTATATCAGCCCTATTTTTTCAACAGGGCAATAATTGCTACAATCAACATTCCCAGCTGTATACCAGCCAAGACAAATTGTATGCTTATTTGCACCAATTCAAAATATGTAATCATA
>JAHHTU010000032.1 GCA_020024455.1 Anaerotignum sp.
GACACACAACATATATAAAAAACAGGTATGAAATTTGTGCAATAACAATAACAAAACAGAAAAACAATATGTATAAGAAAAGATACAACAATCATGTCATCAATATATCATGACAAAAGTAAGACAACCTTTTGTTGTAAGCTATTTTTTTATAGATTAAAATAAATACATAGAAGGGTGGTGTTGATGAATGGGAAAGATGAAATATAACCCCGAAAAAACAAAATTAACAACCCGTCAAAAAAACATCATTCAATTATTGACACAATTTACAACAGAATGTCCGGCAACCATTTCTGTGTTGTCTGAAAAATTACATTGTAGTTCCAGAACGGTGTTACGGGAAATGCCGGTGATTGAAAGTTGGTTGCAAGAACACAAGTTTTCATTTTTTCGAAAGCCTGGTGTAGGGATTGTTTTGAATGAAGATGCACAAACAAAACAAAAAATTTTTTCTATGTTGGAAGAAACAGAACCAATTTATGTGCTGAGTAAGGAAAAACGGAGAAAATGGATATTGGCAGAATTATTTTATGCAAAAGAACCAATGAAATCTTATTATTTTACAACAAAATATAAAATTTCAGAAGGTACATTGGCACATGATTTGGATTTTTGGCAGGTGTGGTTGCAAAAGTATGAAGTGCAAATCATACGCAAATCAGGCGTAGGCATATTTTTGAAAGGTACAGAAAGTGCTTTGCGGCAAGCGATTGCAAATGCTATTTATGCATTTATGTCAGAAAAAGAAATTTTGGATTTATTATGTGGATACAAAGAAAATACACAAAAAATTTCTGTACCAAGCAAATATCGGGATATTTCTTTGCTGGATTATGATATTTTGCAAAAAGTAGAACAAGTGCTGTTTGAAGTCGAAAAAGTGTTACAGATACAATATATAGATAGTGTATATATTGGTATATTGATTCACATTTCATTAGCAGTGAAACGTTTGCAAAATGGAGAAATCATACAGATTATGCCGGAAAAATTATATGATTTGAAACAATATCCGCAGTATGTGATTGCAAAAGAAATCGGCAGTCGTATTGAAAAAATGTTTGATTTGCAATTACCGGAAGATGAAATTGGATATATTGCATTACATTGTATCCATGCCAATATGGGAGAGGAAAATACGGAAGTTTCCGCAGATTATATGCAAATACAACAATGTGCAAAAAATATGATGCAATCTATGCAAAAGGAATTAGAAACAGCATATGCGATTGCATTTTTATATGATGCAGAAATGGTGGCTGATGTTTCTCAACAAATATTTGCATTATTGCATAGGCTGAAATTTCATATTCCCATACAAAATGCAAAATTAGAGGCGTTTTCGGAACAGTATGAAAATGTATGTCAAGCAACGGAAAAAAGTTGTATCCATTTGAAACCCGTTTTGAAAGAAATGCAAATATCAAAAGAAGAAATTTGCGCTATGGCGATGTATTTCTACACAGTATTACAAAAACAACAAAGCCGATTGCAGAAAATCCCTGTGGTTGTTGTGTGTCCAACCGGTTTTGGCACATCGAAGATATTGGCAATCCATTTACAAAAAGAATTTCCCCAGCTGGATATCAAAGAAATTGTGTCTGTATTTCGGATTGATATAGAGCAGCTTCAGCGAAAAAATATTCAGCTTGTGATTTCAACCGTACAGTTAGACATTGATTTTTTGCATATTCAAGTCAATCCAATATTATTGGAAAAAGATAAGATTGCTTTGAAAGAAATCATCTCTACATTACCACTCACATCTTCGACACAAAAAAAGAAACATACACTCTTACAAAAACAAGATGTATTGAACATCACAATATGGGGACAAGAGGTGCTTGCTTTTTTACAAAATATCAAATGGTATACAAAAACAAGTATTGCAAAAAAACAAGAACTCTTAGAAGTTGCGTCAACATTATTTACCGAAGTGGCGGAAAAGCAAAAAATGATTTTATCTACATTGGAAAAAAGAGAGAAACTTGCAAGTACATATATCCCTACATTTGAAATGCTGTTATTACATGGCAAAACAAATGCAGTACAACATACCTGTTTTGGATATATTGCATTGGAACATTCATTTTTTCATAAAGAGGGTATAATAAAAGGCGCAATTGTTATGTTAATTCCAGAGGCACATCATCAGATTTGTATGGAGCTGGTGCAACATATCAGTGGACAATTCGTGGAAAATGATAGCCTGTTTGCAGCAATGCAACAAAAGAGAGAGCAAGAATTCAGAAAAGAATTAGAAAAAAGCAGTATAGCATTTTATCAAAACATGATAAAAAAAAGATTGGAGGACGTGACGTGAAAACAGGTATTCAAAAATTTGGTAAGTTTTTAAGTGCTATGGTAATGCCAAATATCGGTGCATTTATTGCCTGGGGATTTATTACCGCATTGTTTATTCCCGTAGGTTGGTTTCCAAATGAACAATTGGCAACATTGGTAGACCCTATGTTGAAATATCTCATTCCCTTATTGATTGCATACCAAGGCGGGAAGATGGTTGGAAAAGACAGAGGTGGTGTGATTGCAACCATTGCAACATTGGGGGTAATTGCCGGCTCAGACCAAGCAATGTTAATTGGTGCAATGATTATGGGGCCTTTAGCGGGACTTATCATTCGTACTTTTGACCATGCGGTAGAAGGTAAAATTCCGGCAGGGTTTGAAATGTTGGTACAAAACTTCTCTGTTGGTATACTTGGTATGATACTGGCAATCATTGGTTATTATCTGATTGGACCGGTTATGGCAACCATATTGGCATTTTTAGCGGGTGGCGTTGCATTCTTGGTACAACAGAAACTGTTGCCTTTTGTTGCAATTTTTATTGAACCGGCAAAAGTGTTGTTCTTAAACAATGCCATCAACCATGGTATTTTTACACCGATTGGTGCCGAACAAGCCATTGAAACCGGAAAATCTATTATGTATATGTTGGAAACAAACCCCGGCCCTGGTTTGGGTGTATTGTTGGCATATTGGATATTTGCAAAAGATAAAGCAACGAAATCTTCTGCACCCGGTGCAATCATCATTCATTTTTTTGGCGGTATTCATGAAATCTATTTCCCTTATATTTTGATGAATCCGGTTGTTATCATAGCACCGATTGCAGCATCTGTTGTAACAATATTCTATTACACCATATTGCAAGCCGGTTTGACTGGCCCTGCTTCTCCAGGTTCTATCATTGCATATTTGGCAGTTGCACCAAAGGGAGAAACATTGATTGTATTGGGCGGTGTTTTGATTGCAAGTGTGATTTCTTTCTTGATAGCTTCTCCAATCATCAAATTGTCTGGTGCAAAGAATTTGCATGATGCAACAGATAAAGTCAAAGAAATGAAAGCAGAAGCAAAAGGTTTGGAAAAGAAAACAGATGAAATCAAGAAAATTGTATTTGCTTGTGATGCAGGTATGGGTTCCAGTGCGATGGGGGCAACAAAATTTAGAAAAAGAATTGCACCTTTGCAAACGGGTATTACCGTAATCAATACCTCCGTAGACAATGTACCAAAAGATGCAGATATTGTTGTGTGTCAGACGGTGTTGCAAGACAGAGCAAAAGCAAGTGCACCACAGGCACAGCTGATTACCATTGGCAATTTCTTGTCTGATGCAAAATTAGATGCATTGTATGCAGAATTGGAAGCAAAAGCAAAAAACAGTCATGGTGTTGTAGAAACAACAAAAGAAACAAAAAATCAAACATCAAAAAATGATATCATGTCGGTACAGGGCATTCAAACAGGATTGCAAAGTGTAAGCAAAGAAGAAGCAATCACAGCAGCAGGTAATTTGTTACATCAATTAGGATATGTTGATGCAGCATATGTGCCTGCAATGCTGGAACGTGAAAAAACAGTGTCTACGTATATCGGATTGGGTGTGGCAATTCCGCATGGTACAACAAATGCAAAACAGAGTATTCAAAAAACAGGGATTGTATTGTTGCAATATCCGAAAGGTGTCGATTTCGGAGAAGGAAAAGCATATTTGGTATTTGGCATTGCGGGTGTTGGCGATGAACATTTAGACTTGCTTGCGAAAATCGGTTCTGTGATTGAAGACGAAACCAATTTGGAAAAATTAAAACAAACAAAAAATCCGGAAGAAATTTTGAAAATGTTTGAATAAAGACAATATGGGCAAATATATGTAAGACATATATTTGTCCATCATAATAGAGGAGGCAGAAACAATGAAAAAAGCAATACAATTCGGTGCCGGCAACATTGGCAGAGGATTTATTGGTGCATTGTTGGCACAATCAGGGTATATGGTCACATTTGCTGATGTCAATGAAGCAGTGATTGATAAAATCAATGCAGACCAATCCTATACGGTGCATATTATGGATACACAGTGCAGAGAAGAAAAAATTTCAAATATTTGCGGTGTTTTGTCTACATCAGAAGCATTGATAGATACCTTTGCAGAGGCAGAAGTGGTAACCACTGCCGTAGGATTGTTGATACTGCCAAAAATTGCACCAATGATTGCAAAAGGGATTGCAAAAAGAAAGCAAGAGGGTGTGCAAGCGTGTTTGAATATCATTGCGTGTGAAAATGCAATCAAAGCAAGTTCTCAATTAAAAGAGCAAGTGTATGCTTGTTTAGATGATGCACAAAAACTGTACGCAGAACAATATGTTGGTTTTCCGGATTGCTCAGTAGACCGTATTGTGCCGCCTGTCAAAAGTGAAAACTTCATTGATGTGGTTGTGGAAAATTATTATGAATGGAATGTGGAACAAGCCGCTTTCAAAGGAGAAATTCCAAAAATTGAAGGAATGCATTTGGCAGAAAACTTGATGGCATATATCGAAAGAAAATTATTCACACTTAATACAGGTCATGCAATCACTGCCTATTTGGGTTATTTGAAAGGATATGAAACCATAGATGCCAGTATTGCAGATGAAAGCATTTACACAGTTGTGAAAGCAGCAATGCAAGAAAGTGGTATGGGCTTGATTGCGAAATATGGATTTGCAAAAGATGCACATATGGCATATATTGATAAAATCATTGCCCGTTTTCGCAATGCATACCTAAAAGATGATGTGGCAAGAGTGGGTAGAGAGCCATTGCGAAAGTTAAGCCAAACAGACCGATTGGTAAAGCCAATGATGACAGCAATGTCTTACGGTTATTCTGTTGAAAATTTAATCATCGGGATTGCAGCAGCCATGCAATATGACAACAAAGAAGATGCACAAAGTGTTACATTACAACAAAAAATTGATGATGTTGGTGTAAAAAAAGCATTTGCAGAAATTTCCGGTGTAACAGATGAAAATATTTTGCAAAAAATAGAAATGATGTATCATACAATCAAAAGTAACAAATAAGGAGAAGAAGGAGAAGATATATTATGGTAACAAAAAAAATAACAATTACAAATCCAACAGGATTGCACGCAAGACCTGCTTCTGAATTGGTTGCATTGGCAAAGACTTTTGAAAGCAAAATTTCTTTATCCAATGGCAAAAAAACCGTCAATGCAATGAGTGCGATTCATATTTTGACATTGGGTGCAAAAGCCGGTACAGAAATAGAAGTCATTGTTGAAGGGGCAGATGAAACAGCTGCATTAGAAGCAATTACAACATTTTTGGAACAATTAAAAGATTGATTATCGCTTGGGAGCTGAAACAATATGAAAACAATTACAACAGAAAATGCTGCTTCAAAAGGGATTGCAATAGGGAAAGTGTTTTTGTTCCATCAAGAAACAATCGCAGCCGATACACGCCTTATTCTGGAAGCAGAACAAGAAAATGAATTGCAAAGATATCAAAAGGCTGTGACAGAAGTATGTGCAGAATTGGAGGAATTGGCAAAAAATTCTGATATTTTTGCAGCCCATATAGAGTTAGCACAAGATGTTATGTTGCAAGACAGTGTGTTTACAAAAATACAAAGTGAATGTAAAAATGCAGAATTGGCATTGGAAGAAACCATTTCCGAACTGGTACAAGTGTTTGCGGAAATGGACGATGTATATTTGAAAGAGCGTGCTGATGATATCAAAGATATCGGAAAAAGATTGATGTACGCATTGAAAGGTATCAAAACAAATCCTTTTGCAGATGTACAAGAAGATACCATTGTGGTTGCAAAGGATTTAGCACCATCTGATACAGCAAATATGGATTTTCAATTTATCAAAGGTTTCATTACAGAAACAGGTGGCATGACAAGCCATGTTTGTATCATGGCAAGAAGTATGGAAATTCCTGCTTTTGTTGGTGTTGCACAGATACAAAGTCAAGTGCAAAACGGTGATGAAATCATATTGGATACCATGGAACAAAAAATTATTTGCAATCCAGATGCACAGACAAAAATGGCATATCAACAAAAGGCAAAAGCATATGAGGAACAAAAAGCGAATTTGCAAGCAATCAAAGATTTACCTGCAAAAACAGAAGATGGCAAAGTTGTGGAATTGTTCGCAAATGTTGGAAGCATTGCCGATGTGGAAAATGCCTGCAAAAAAGGTGCAGAGGGCATTGGTTTGTTCCGCAGTGAATTTTTGTATATGGAAAATCAACATTTCCCAACAGAAGAAGAACAATTTTTGGCATACAAAAAAGCGGTGGAATTGATGCAACGCCCCATTATCATTCGTACATTGGACATTGGTGGAGATAAAGCACTTTCTTATCATACCTTTGAGAAAGAAGAAAACCCCTTTTTGGGTTGGAGAGCAATTCGTATTTCTTTGGAAATGAAACAGATGTTTCAAACCCAGTTGCGTGCATTGTTGCGTGCCAGTGCCTATGGAGATATTCGGATTATGTATCCGATGATTATTTCTGTTGATGAATTTTTGCAAGCAAATGCCATATTGGAAGAATGTAAAAAGCAATTACAAGAAGAAGGCATTGCGTTTGATGAAAATATACAAACAGGTATTATGGTGGAAACACCTGCGGCGGTATTATGTGCGGAAGACTTGGCACAAGTGGTTGATTTTTTCAGCATTGGGACAAATGACCTGACACAGTATATCCTTGCTGTGGACAGAGGAAATGAAAAAATCAAAAATTTGTATAATACTTTTCACCCTGCAGTGTTGCGTGCAATTCGTACAGTGATACAAGCAGGGAAAAAATATGGCAAATTGGTTGGTATGTGTGGAGAATTTGCAAGTGATGAAAAAGCCGTACCCATATTGTTGGGCATGGGATTAGATGAATTTAGTATGGTAGCGGCTGAAATTGCAAAAGTCAAATATCAAATTCGTCATTTGGACTATGCACAATGTTGTGTTATTGCAGAGGAAGTTTGTCAAAAACACTCTGTTGCAGAAGTACAGCACTATTTGGAAAATATAGTATCATAAAAAACAGCAGTTATCTGTTCAGGATAACTGCTGTTTTTATATGGCATATCTTTATGGTTTTTCTTGCTCTGTATCATCGCTATTTTCCGATTTATCCTGCTGTGTTGCGTTGTTTTGTTCTAAGGCATTTGTGGTTTCTTGCAACAAATCGCCATAGGATTGTGACAAATCAGAAATTTTTGATTGTAAATCGTTGATGTCTTGTTTTTTATCGGCAATGACTTCTCGTTCATTTGCAATCATATCTGCAACATGGATACTGGGGTTCACTGCTTTTTTACTTTCCAAATTATCAATATGCAATTCGCTCATATGGATTTCGCTGTTTTGTATGTCAATTTCCTGTTTTGTTTGTTCTTGTAATGCGGAAACTTGTTCCATTTGTGTCACATCATTTGCAATATTTGCAATGGTATGCATTTTTTGCATTTGTGCCTCTTCTTTTGTTTCGGCTTTTTGTTTGGGTTTTTCTTTTTCGTTTTGTTTTGTGGATTCTTGTGTTTGTTGTGCATATAAATCGGAAATTTGTTTATCAATGTCTTTGATTTGTTGTTCATAAACATCAGACATTGCTTTGATGGTATCGGCATCTAAGCCGCTTTCGGTAGATTGGCTAATCAAATCGTTTTTACGTTGTGTGATGGTATCTTTTTGTTTTTGCAGTTGTTCAATCATTTGCATCATTCTGCCCTGCGGCGATATGGAAACACGGTCTTGGTTGTTTCTTTGTGCATTTGGTTTGGTCTGATTTGCTTGGTGTTGTATACTGCGGTTGATACTGCCAATGTTTAATACACTGTGTTGTGGCTGAAATACAGATGTGTTGACATACATCATCTATCCCTCCTTTTTATGATACATATATCTATATAATATATCGGCAATATATTTGAAAAGTTTAGGAAAAATCGCAAACCATCAAAATATTCTGAAAGAATTGACATGGTCGTATGGTAGGAAATGTGATATAATGAAAAAAAGAAAACTGTTATTTGAACAAAAGAGGAGTATGTGATGAAAAAAAGAATATATAAAATATGTAGTATGTTTCTGACGGGTATCATCAGTTTGGGCATGGTACAAGGTGTATGGGCAAAAAATACACCTGATTTGATAGAAATTGGTTTGGAGTCTGTTTGTAAAAATGTGCGTGCTGCAAATATCAATACAAGCAGTTTGGAAGTGGGGACATTGGAGCAACATACATTTCAAAAAGATGGCAACATCACATCGTCCAATGGATTTACCGCAACCGCTGTGCAAGGGGAATTGATACAGCTTTCGGATACCAGCTCAAAAAATGCGGCACAACAGTTGGCTGACAATATGCAAAACATGGGATTGCAGGCATCTTTGGGCTATCTGGGAAATGATGACTGGACGGTGTACATACAAAACAGCTCTGTTGCGGAAGTGGAGCAAAAAAGTAATGTACGTGCAGAGCGTGTATCCGCCTTTGTGGGCATTGGCTTGCAAGACGGGACAAAAATGGCGTTACTGGTATCGGATACAGTGCCTTACGCATTTGGTGGAACAGACCAAGCACAAACATTTTCCATCAATGGGAAAGCATATCGTGGATATTTGAAATTTGAGCAAAAAGGCAATGCATTGACTGCGGTGAATGTTGTGGATTTGGAGCAATATGTATATGGTGTTGTGCCATCGGAAATGCCAGTTTCTTACGGCTTGGAGGCGTTAAAGGCACAGGCTTTGGCAGCCAGAACATATGCAGCCTATGCCGTACACAACCACCAAAATCAAGGATATGAAATGTGTGACACCATACACTGTCAGGTATACAAAGGATATGGGATAGAACATACAACTGCAAATCAAGCCGTAGATGATACTGCCGGTATGGTGATTTATTATCAGGGCGTACCAATAGAGGCGGTGTTTTCGGCATCAAGTGGCGGCTATACGGAAAACAGTGAAAATGTATGGCAGAATACTGTGCCATATTTGAGAGCGGTGCCGGAATTGACAGAGTACACCAACAATCCTTGGACAAAGACAATCACCCTTTCTGAATTGGACAGTTTGACAAAAAAACAAGGGAATCACATTGGAACTGTACAGGATATTGTGATTACAAAATTATCCACGGGCGGACGTGTGCAGGAAATGAAGATTGTAGGCAGTGCAGGGGAAAAGGTATTGACAAAAGAAAGTATTCGCACATACTTTTCACCGATATGTGGCAGTTTGCCAAGCAAAATGTTCCGAATCAACAAAAAAGGCGGAGAAATTGGCGTATATGATGGTGCATACCAAGTCGGCAACACAGGAAATACATTCATACAACCACAACAATCGGAAACCCCAACCACAAAAAAACATTCTTTGACAGAGGCAGCACAAAAAGGGATTGTGGTCAAAACAGAAGGCACACTTTCCATGATGAACGGTACAACGATTGGTAAAACAGAGCCAAGCAGTTTGACACCTGCGGCATCGGAAGCATATACCGTTTATGATGTCAACATTCCAACCGTAGAAAACGGAAAATTTGTATTTGAGGGTGTGGGAAACGGACATGGTGTCGGCATGAGCCAAAACGGTGCAAAAGGTATGGCAGATATGGGATATACATATGACCAGATTATCAAACATTATTATACAGGGGTGACCATTGAGAGGTGAACGTGATGGACTTTATCACATTTTTACAATCCAAAAAAGGTTGGCAAGATACCAAAGGCAATACCGTTTCTTTTTCAAACAAAGATTTGCAAGGCAATGAAACGGGTGGTTGTTGGATTTATTTGGACGAGGGATTTCGTTGTGGTGGTATGTGCCGCAATGTGGCGGCAAACAAAGAAGCCATACAAAATGCCTTATTGGGTTGTGGGAAAACACAATTATGGGAAATGATAGAAAACGATTGGAAAGAAGGATAAACCATGTATGCAGAGAAATTGACAGAAGCACAAATTCGTGAAATTATGGATTTGATTTCTGATGATGGAAATGTAAAAGTGTTGCAAATCAGAACATATGACAATGATTTTGAAGACTGCACACAGTTTTCCAGATATCCGGAAGTCAAGGCAATGTTTCAGGAAACGGAAGAAACCTATCGCTTATATGATTATCACATACAAGGATTTCAGAAGGCAGGTGCAGGCTCGGAATATATTTATCGCAAAAAAATGGTGGAATATTTCGGAGAACAGTATGCCATTGATTTTTTATTAGAACATTAACGGAAAAGAGGAATGATGATGTTTGTCAAACGATTGCGAGATGACCAGATTGCAGATTTGATGCAGGAAATATCAGACCCTGATGCAGAAGTGATGGATATTCGCAGACCATATACAGACCCGGAAGTGACTGTGTTGTCACAGGATATGCAAGAGCATTATGTGTTGCATGATTACGATTTGGAAGGATTTGAATATTTACCCACAGATGCAACCAAACTATATCGAAAGAAAATGCTGGAATATTTCGGCATAGACTATGCACTACACTATTTATTGAGAAAATGAGGAATGGAATACATGAAAACACATGATTTTTACTTTGATTTACCCGAAGAATTGATTGCACAGCAACCGTTGGCAGACAGAGCCTCCTCCCGTTTGCTTGTGACGGACAAAACCACAGGGCATATGGAACACAGACATTTTCGTGATATCAAAGAATATCTGCGAAAAGGAGATTGTTTGGTCATCAACAACACAAGAGTGCTGCCTGCCAGATTATATGGAGAACGTGTCGGCACAGGGGCAGGGATTGAAGTATTGCTTTTGGTCAGAAAATCTATTGACACTTGGGAAGTTTTGGTTCGCCCCGGAAAAAAAGCCCGTGTGGGAGATAAAATCTCATTCGGTGGCGGCAAATTGGTTGCAGAAGTGCTGGAAGTGATTGAAGGTGGCAATCGTATCATTCGTTTTACATATGAAGGGGTATTTGAAAGTGTATTGGAAGAATTGGGAGAAATGCCGTTACCGCCTTACATTACCCATCGTTTGGAAGATAAAGAACGGTATCAAACCGTATATGCAGAACATGACGGCTCTGCGGCAGCACCCACAGCAGGATTGCATTTTACTCCCGAATTGTTGCAGGAATTGCAAGATATGGGCGTGAAAATTGCACACGTGACATTACACGTGGGGCTGGGGACATTCCGCCCTGTGAAAGCAGAAAATATTTTAGACCATGAAATGCACGCAGAATATTATGTGGTGGAACCAGAACAGGCAGAAATCATCAATCAGACAAAAGCACAAGGCGGTCGTGTCATTAGTGTGGGGACAACCAGCACCAGAACATTGGAGTCTGTGACAGATGAGCAGGGGGTAGTACACGCAGGCAATGGATGGACCAGTATTTTTATATATCCGGGGTATACATTCAAAGCCATTGATGGTATGGTGACCAATTTCCATCTGCCGGAGTCCACATTGATTATGTTGGTTTCTGCACTGATGGGGAAAGATTTGACCATGCAGGTGTACGAAGAAGCGGTTAAACAAAGATATCGCTTTTTCTCATTTGGCGATGCGTGTTTGTTTTTGGCAAAGCCTTGATATTGAGGTGAGTACAAATGGATTTGTTTACATATAACAGAACAAAACAACAAGATGCTCCTTTGGCAACAAGAATGCGTCCCACAACATTGGAAGAATTTGTAGGGCAAAAACACATTGTCGGAAAAGACAAGCTGTTGTATCGTGCCATCAAGGGGGATAGACTGGGGTCTTTGATATTTTACGGCCCACCGGGGACAGGGAAAACCACTTTGGCAAAAATCATTGCCAATCGCACAAAAAGCGAATTTGTGCAAATCAATGCGACAACCGCAGGCATCAAAGATATCAAAGAAACCGTTGCAAAAGCACAGGATATCAAAGGAATGTATCAAAAAAAGACAATATTGTTTATTGATGAAATACATCGTTTCAATAAAACACAACAAGATACCCTGTTACCGTATGTGGAAGATGGCACATTGATTTTGATTGGAGCAACCACAGAAAATCCGTATTTTGAAGTCAATCGTGCTTTGGTTTCCCGTTCGGTGGTGTTTGCATTGCAGCCATTGGATAAAATGGATATTGTGGATTTGCTCCATCGTGCATTGCAAGACGAGCAAAAAGGTTTGGGCAAATATCATGCAACCATCACAAAAGAAGCCATTTTGTTTTTGGCAGATACGGCAAACGGAGATGCGAGAACGGCATTGAATGCCTTGGAATTGGCAGTGCTGACAACAGAACCAGATGACACAGGGCATTTGGAAATCACATTGCAGGTGGCAGAGGATTGTATACAAAAACGTGCCTTGCAATATGACAAAGATGGGGATAACCATTATGACACCATATCTGCATTTATCAAAAGTATGCGAGGCTCTGACCCAGATGCGGCATTATATTATTTGGCAAAAATGATTTATGCAGGAGAAGACCCCAAATTTATTGCAAGACGGATTGTCATTTGTGCATCGGAAGATGTGGGCAATGCAGACCCACACGCATTGCAGGTGGCAGTTGCGGCGGCAGAAGCGGTCAACTTCATTGGTATGCCGGAGGGACGTATTCCTTTGGCACAAGCGGCAACATATGTTGCTGTTGCACCAAAAAGCAATGCGGCATATGTGGGGATTGATAAAGCATTGTCTGATGTCAAAAACATACAAATCAAATGTGTGCCGCCACATTTGAGAGATGGGCATTATACAGGCAGTCAGGAATTGGGCAATGCGATTGGATACAAATATGCACATGATTATCCCAACCATTATGTCAAACAGCAATATTTGCCTGATGAATTGCTGGGAACGGTATATTATCAAATGAGCGATAATGGAATTGAGCAGAGAATGAAAGCATATTTGCAACGTTTGAAAGGCGAATGAAACGATAAGGGGGGAGCTGTATGAAGAAAACAACATGGAAAGGGTTCTTGCTTGTGGTTGTTGTGCTTGCGGTTGCGATTGTGTATCAGAATATCAAAAAAGGCGGAGCAGAAAATTGTGTTGCGACATTGCAGGAAATGGTAGACAGTGGCACATATGCCGTGGAAGTGATGGATAGCAATGGCGAAAGTCATGTTGTGGAAGAAAGCAGAAAAGAACAGCTGGCACAGTTGATTGTACAAACGGTACAGCAAACAGAACAAATCCCCGATATGGAAGATATTCCGTCATTGTCTGTGCGTATTTTTGGCGGAGAACCTGTAAAAGAGGTGGTTTTGACAGTATATGACCAAAAGGAAGAAACCAATTTTGGTACATTGCTTTGGAAAGAACGGACATATTCTGTGCAAAATTGTGGACAAGTATTGAACTATTTGGCAGAATTGGGTCTTTATACACAGCGGTAAATCAAAAAGCAGATTGTAGGCAATCTGCTTTTTTTGGATTGGAAATATAAATTTTCAAAAAAGCGAATATATGTTTGCTTTTTGCGGAGAATTTGATATAATAAAGTTAGCAGAAAATAACAAAGCTGGTAAAAAAGCGGAAAGGAAATGTTTATGAAAATCACAGAAGAATGGATTTTATTACAGGCACCAAATGCTTCTGCGGTACAAAATGGGCGGAAGTTATCACAAAAAGGCAGTTTTTCCGAATTGCACAAGACAGAAGATGATACAGTATATTGGGCAGATTGTGCAGGGAGCGGAAAAAATCCGTATCATACATCAATTGATTTTACAAATGAAGAAACACCGACTTGCAGATGCTCTTGCCCAAGCAGACAATTTCCTTGTAAACACGCAGTCGGGTTGATGTTTGAACTGTTGGCACAAAAGCCGTTTACCGTTGCACCTATACCCGAAGATTTGGCAAAAAAACGGGAAAAACAAGCAGAACGGGCAGAAAAGAAACAAGAACAGGCGGCAAAGCCCAAAAAGCCAAATACAGCAGCACAGACCAAAAAAATCAAAAAACAATTAGAGGGTTTGGATTTGGCAGAACAAATGGTCAACGATTTGTTGACAAACGGCTTGGGGACATTGGCTGGCGTTTCCGAAAAAGTGTATGAAAAACTGGCAAAAGATTTGGGGAGCTATTATTTGACAGGGATACAGACAGAGTTTTCCCGTTTGGCGGCAGAAGTCAAATACATACAACAATACAGCAAAGACAACCAAGTGGATTACAGCGACAGCATACGTATTCTCATTCGTATCCATGCCATGATACAAAAATCCCGTGCATATTTGGAAAACAAATTGGAAACCAAAGCATACGGATTGGAAGATACGGTTTTGTTTGAGGCACTGGGCGGTATTTGGAAATTGGAAGATTTGGAAAGCATTGGTGCGTGCAAAGAAAATGTGGAACTGGTACAACTTGCATTTGAAGTGGTATATGATGATGCAAGAAAAGAATGTATAGACAAGGGATATTGGTTGGAATTGGGAACGGGTGACATACACCAAACAAACAATTACAGACCTGTGAAAGCATTGAAACACGTCAAACAAGAGGACAGTTGTTTTGATGTGCTGGAAATACCAAAGCTTTACTATTATCCGGGTGGGTATAACCGTCGTGTCCGTTGGGACGGTTGCAAAAACAGAGAAGTAGACCAAAGTGTATGCCAAACCATCAGACAGAAAGCACAACCGGATTTGCAAACTGCTGTAAAATTGGTAAAAAATGAAATCAAAAACACATTGACACAAAAACAAGTGGCAATGTTGATACCATTTTCTGAAATTTACGAAATCGAAAAAGCATTGGTTTTGGAAGATGCAAAAGGCGATACCATATTATTGCAAGATACCATGTGGGACAATGCCAACAAATTGAGATGGTTACCGAATGCAGACTGGCTGAAAAATCAGGTGATGTTTGGTTTGTTGCGTTATGATTACGCCGACGAAAGAATTTATATACAGCCATACAGCATCATTACAGAAAACAAAATCATTCGATTACAATATTGAGGAGGCAAATATATGAACCCTTTATTGGAAATAAAACAGCGTTTGGTATATAGTGCGATTGCAGGCACACAATTATTGACAGAGGATTTTCGTTTGAAAAGAACCATGGAGGCAATGGCACAGTTGGCAAGCAAAAATCCCGTGTTTCAAAAAATTTATACAAGTCTGGAACAATTATTTGCGGCAGAAGAAAACAAAAGAAATGATATGTTGCTGGATTTGTTGGGTTTGGTAGATGCGGTGTTGTACACACAAGGCAAAACACAGGTAGAAGGGGAAAAGATACCCTTGGAAACCGTATGCGGTGATGCACAAGTCATGCAAATCCGATACAGTGCATTAGCCCCTTTGGTGGAGGCATTGACCACAACCGGCTCCGGTCGTATGGAGGTGTTGGAAGATACCATCAAAGAACGAAAAGAATTGTTGGCAGATTATCGTGTGTTGCATTTGCTTATCCATGATTTGGACGATGCATATGGCGAAATGGCGGCTCTGGTGTATCGTGTATTGGAAAACATGATTACACAAAAACCCATGTATTTTATCGTTGGCATGGAATATGACCCGAACAACTATCAATTTCACCCATATAGTGCATACCATCATATAAGAAAAGAATGTCGGTTACCAAAAGTAGACCATGAGATGTTGTTGTATTTGTTGAAAAAAGATTTTGATGATGTGGAATTGGTGCGTAGCAAACAAAAATTGTTTGCAAAAAAAGTACAGTTGATACAAAAAATTGCAGGCAACAAAGAAGATGCATGGTATTTGTCTTTACTGGAAACAGCAGAAAAAGATGTGCGGGAAAGCGTCATCAAGGCTTTGGCTTGTGACAAAAAAAATATCCCTTTGCTTTGGGATTTGGTCAAAACCGAAAAGGGAAACTGCAAAAAAAGCGTCATGTGTGCATTGGCAAAATGTATTGATGCAGATGCGAAGGCATTTTGGGAAAAAGAATGTAAAAAACGTATTGGCACAATCATGTATTTGGTAAACAATACCGATGATATTTCTTCCGATGTGGTGGCAGGGGTATTGCAAAACACATTGCAAGATGTCCTAGATGATGTGGAAAGCAAACTGTCAGAGGCAGATATGCAGATGGTGTTACAGGCAACACGTGGGAAGTCCTCAGATAATATGATTGCCGTTTGGAAATGGATTTTTGCAAATATGCAGGAATTGCAAAAGAAAGAAAAGAAATTGAAATCCTCTTATACTTCTTACAGAGGTCTTTGTATAGAAATCATGCGGGCATTCCGTAAAACCGTATTATGGGACTGCAATCCCAAAATGGTTGCTATGACAAGAGAAACATTAGCCCATACGGCTTGGGCATATGATTTGTTATTCCATTTGGATTTGCTGTCAGAGCCTGCAAAAGATGTATATGACAAATGGCTGGAAAAAACAAATTTGTTTACACCTCTTTGGTTCGATTGTATCTATTATCAAACCGATACAGAGCAAAACCAATCTTATGTATGCAATATTGATACACAACAATGGGACGAAGATGTGTATACATTGACGTTTGACCGAAAAGTCATACCGCTGGCAGAACCATTAGACCATCGTTGGTTTACATATTTGAAAAAAGTACATACAGATGAAACATTAGCCAGGTTGTTACCGACAGACAATCCGGATTTGTTGCAATATTACGGTGCATATTTTTATGAACGGGCATTGAGCTATGAACCGAAAGATTATCATGGATACCAAAGGAGGTTGTATTTGACGGCATTGCAAAAATGCCAATGGAGAAAATGGTCGGGTGTCATTGCATATATGTGCAAAACATATAAAAATGTATATTTATCAGATATTTCCTCATGGTTTGAAAGTTATGAAAAATTTGCAGATGATGTCAAAGAAGAAGGAAAACGTGTGATGGCAGTGTACAAAAATCAAAAATGGTTGCGAAATGGTATGACAACCATAGAAGATTTGAAAAAAATGCTGATAACAAATGGTTGGTTATAAGGAGGTACATACATGAGTGATATACAAAGACAAGCGGCTGAGGTATTGTTTCAGGAAGAATTGGACGCATTGATGGCGGCAGAGCAGGCACCCATTCCCACAGGTTGGAGAATGTCGCCAAAGTCTGTGCTGACCTATATTTGCGGCGGGAAAGTCGGCAACAAAGAGATTACACCAAAGTATATTGGCAATCGCCGTTTGATTGAGATTGCCATTGCGACATTGGTCACAGACCGTGCATTGCTCTTGATTGGAGAACCCGGTACGGCAAAATCATGGTTAAGTGAGCATTTGAGTGCGGCAATCAATGGCGACTCCACAAAAGTGGTACAAGGTACGGCAGGTACCACAGAAGAACAAATTCGCTATTCTTGGAATTATGCCATGCTGATTGCAAAAGGGCCAAGTATGGACGCTATGGTAAAAAGCCCGATTTATACCGCCATGGAAACGGGCAGTATTGCACGTATGGAAGAAATTTCCCGTTGTGCAAGCGAAGTGCAGGACGCTTTGATTTCCATATTGTCTGAAAAACGCATGGCAGTGCCCGAATTGGGTTTGGAAGTGCCTGCAAAAAAAGGATTTTCTGTGATTGCAACGGCAAATACCAGAGACAGAGGGGTAAACGATATGTCAGCGGCTTTGAAAAGACGTTTTAACATTGTGGTGTTGCCTTCTCCTGCAAATTTGCAAACAGAAATGGAAATTGTAAAAACAAGGGTGGAACAACTCTCCAAAGGTTTGGATTTGTATGCAAAATGCCCGGATACGGAATTGATACAACAAGTGGTCACCATATTCAGAGAATTGCGTGCAGGGGCAACATTGGACGGCAAACAAAAACTGAAAACAACCAGTGGCGTGCTTTCCACAGCAGAAGCAATCTCCCTTTTGGCAAATTCCATGGCATTGGCAGGCAGTTTCGGCACAGGGGAAATTGCACCCGATGACCTTGCGGCGGCATTACAGGGGGCGGTTGTCAAAGATGAGGAAAAAGATAACATTTGCTGGAAAGAATATCTTGAAAATGTGATGAAAAAACGTGGCTCTGCATGGTTGCCATTATATCATGCATGCAAGGAGTTGAATTGATATGGGAAAACCCGTACTGTTTGGGGTGCGACATTTGTCACCTGCGGCAGCGTATCATGTGCGAAAAGCATTGCAAAAGACAAAACCGGATTTGGTATTGATTGAAGGGCCGAGCGATTTTACAGACCAAATGCATTGGCTTTGCGATAAAAAAACAAAACCGCCTGTAGCAATATTGGCATATACACAAGAGATACCGGTGAAAACGATATTATATCCATTTGCAGTATATTCTCCCGAATATCAGGCGATTTTGTGGGCGTTTGAGCATGATGTGCCTTGTCGGTTTATGGATTTGCCCTCTGATGTGTTTCTGGCAATCGGGGCAAGCAAACAAGACAAATTGCAACAAGACATGACACAAGAGACCATACAGGATAATACAGAAAGTATTTATGAACGATTGGAAACATGGACAGGGGAGTCACACGACACGTTTTGGGAGCGGTATTTTGAGCAGTTGGAAAGCGAATATCAGCAGGCAACCGCCGTATTTGGCAAAGAATTGCGGGAACGTACACAAGAGGATACATGGGATTTTGCCGAAAATTTAGTCAGAGAAGCATACATGAAAAAGGTGATGGTAGACGCAGAACAAGAGGGATTTACAAATATTTTCTGTGTTTGTGGGGCGTATCATGTATCCGGTTTGGAAGAAAATGCACCCATGACAGAACAGGAATACAAAAAATTACCCAGATTATCCAGCTTGTCTACATGGATGCCATACTCCTATTACCGTTTGTCACAACGTGGGGGATATGGTGCAGGCAATCAAGCCCCTGCCTATTTTGAATTATTGTGGAATGACAGAAAAAGCAGAAAAGGCATTGCACAAACGGCTTACAGCTATCTGACACGCTTGGCAGACGCACACAGAAAAGCAGGAAATTTGACATCATCTGCGGAAGTGATTGAAGCAGTGCGTTTGGCAAATGTGTTGGCACAAATGCGAGGCAGTTCATATCCTGTATTGGCAGACTTGAAAGATGCGGCAATCACTTGTATCGGGCATGGACAGTTTTCTGAAGTTGCCGTTGCGGCGGCAAAAATAGAAATCGGCAATAAAATCGGTGCATTACCCGAAGGGGTAAGCAGAACGTCCATACAAGATGATTTTTACAGACAGTTGAAAGACTTAAATTTAGAAAAATACAAAACAATGGAAGTACAGACTTTGGATTTGGATTTGCGGGAACGCTTGCGTGTAAAATCGGAAAAAGCGGCGTTTTTGGATTTAAGACGGTCGTTTTTTCTCCATCGTTTGCGTGTGTTGGGCGTGCATTTTGCGACCATGCAACACACTAGACAAAATACCGCAAACTGGGGCGAGTATTGGAATGTTTGGTGGCAACCGGAAGCAGAAATCGAAATTGTGGAGGCGGCACTGTTGGGAGACAGTGTGGAAAAAGCGGCAGTGTTTGCGTTGAAAGAACGTGCAGACAAAAGCCAAAACATTGCAGATGCGGCGGCAATATTCCAAGATGCATTTTTGTGTGGTATGCCTGTGGCGGCAAGTTATGCATTGCAGGTGTTGCAACGCTTGGCAGTGGATACCGCAGCCATTACAGAAATTTCAAAAACAGCACAAAATTTGTCTTATGTCATTCGGTATGGGGATTTGCGAAAATTTGATGCACAACCCATTATTCCGTTATTGGAGCAGTTGTATCTGCGGGCGTGTTTGACATTGGAAGATGCTTGTAATTGTGACGACAAGGCGGCAAATGATGTCATGGAAAGCATAGAGCGGCTGAACCAAGTACAACGTGAGCATGAAAATTTGGACGAAACACAATGGTTGAAATTGCTTGAAACCATTTCGGACAGAGATGACATTCATACACGTTGCTCCGGTTTTGCGATGGCAACATTGATTGAACGTGGAAAAGTTTCGGAAGATTTGCTGGCAAAAGAAGTTGCCCGTCGTTTGTCAAAAGGTGTGCCTGCGGATTTGGGTGCAGGTTGGTTTGAGGGTTTGGCAAAGAAAAACAGATATGCGTTGATTGCAAGATTGTCGTTATGGAAAGAATTAAATCAATATTTGGATACCTTGGACGATGAAGCATTCCGTCGGGCGTTGGTATTTTTAAGACGTGCATTTGCAGATTTTTCATCAGCGGAAAAGAATGATATTGCAGAAAATTTAGGGGAAGTTTGGGGTGTACAAAAAGAACAGGCAGCAGATTTGCTGATGCGTGAAACAACGGAAAGTGAACAGGCAATTTTTGATGATTTAGACGGTTTTGATTTTGATGATATTTAAGAAAGGAGGCACGATATGACGTTAGAAGAACAAATGGCTCGTTGGCGTTTGATTTTGGGTTCGGAAACAGAAAAAAGTTTTTCCGAAATGCAGGACGGTTTGTCATTGACACCGGAACAGATGCTCATGGACCAAGCACTGGCATCAATTTATGGTACGGATAAAGAAAGTTTTGACAACAAAAACGACAGAGGGGCAGGCAGAGGCCCTTCCTCTCCTGTGTTGGCAAAGTGGTTGGGCGATGTGCGGACATTGTTCGACAAAGAAATGGTTATGGTGATACAAAATGATGCCATAGAACGAAAAGGGTTAAAACAACTTTTGTTAGAACCGGAATTGCTGGATACATTGCAGCCTGATATCAATATGGCATCTACGTTGTTGATGCTCAAAGACCAGATACCCAAAAAATCAAAAGAGTCCGCAAGAAGATTTATTCAAAAAATTGTAGAGGAAATCAACAAAAAAATGGAAAATCAAGTACGGCGTGCAGTCACGGCGGCATTGAATAAAAAAGAACATTCTCCTTTACCATCAGCGGCGGCGATTGATTTTCGGTATACGATTGCAAGAAATTTGCGGCATTATGACAAACAACTGCAAACCATCATTCCTGAGCGTGTGTATTTTTTTGACCGTTCTGCAAAAATCAATCGTTGGAATGTGATACTGGATATTGACCAAAGTGGTTCGATGTGTTCGTCAATCTTTTATGCTTCTGTAATGGCGTGTATTTTGGCATCTATGTCATCAATCAAAACAAATGTTGTGGCATTTGATACTCAAATTATGGATTTGACAGAGTTGTGTCAAGACCCTGTGGATTTGCTGTTTGGGTTTCAAATGGGCGGCGGTACGGATATTGAAAAATCGGTTGCATATTGTCAGCAATTTGTGGAAACGCCAAACAAGACATTGTTTTTCCTAATTTCCGATTTGATGGAAGGTGGCAATCGAAATGGATTGTTGCGGCGGTTGGAGGATATGAAACAGGCAGGCGTGACGGTTATTGTATTGCTGGCGGTGGAAGACGGGGGATATCCCTATTATGATGAGGATATTTCCAAAAAAATTGCAAAAATGGGTATTCCCTGTTTTGCCTGTACACCCGAAAAATTACCGGACTTGTTGGAAAAGGCATTGAAAAAGATGGACTTATCGGATTTTGCAAAAGAAGTCAAACGAAAGAAATAAGAACATAAGAGAGGGAACATATGAAAAAAGAAGTGTTTGCACAAGAACATACCTATCAAAGATATATCATTGGTAAATTTCAGAATGCAGACTTTGTGGAAAAAATGCTCAAAGCATATGGGGAATTGTGTGTAGATAGCCCACAAATCACAGGATACGAACAAGTGGGGGCGTGGACAATCATTCCTTGTGATGCAAATTGCATTGGCAGAGGTGCTTTTTTGGATTTGATGAGTTGGTTGTGTCAAGATGGAGGGCAGGCGTTTGCTATCGGTATACGAGAGGAAAACAGCTATATTGCAGTACGGGATATAGACAATCCTTTTGGGGATACAGCATTTGTCAAATTCGATGATGGTACGGTATTGCTTTGGTATTTACCAAAAGGGCTGGTAGATGATATGGCATATGATGTATTGGAGGATACGAATATATTACAAGAAGTAGAAAACCATGAGATGTTTCTAACCATGATAGGAGCGTCAGAAGTGTTGGAAAAAATCAGATAAAAAAAGAAATAGGAGAATACTTTGTTTGACAAAGTGTTCTCCTATTGTTTTTATAGATGGAATTAGCTCAATTTTGCTTTTGCTGTGTCTACCAAAGCTGTGAAAGCTGCTGGGTCAGATACTGCCAATTCCGCCAACATTTTTCTGTTGATGGTTACATCAGCCAATTTCAAGCCGTGCATCAATTTGCTGTAAGAAATGTTGTTCATTCTGGCAGCTGCATTGATTCTTGTAATCCACAAGCTTCTGTAATCTCTTTTTGTTTGTTTTCTGCCGGCGAAAGCAAATGCCATTGCTTTCATTACAGATTGTTTTGCCACTCTGTACTGTTTGCTTCTAGCGCCACGATAGCCTCTAGCCAGTTTCAGAACCTTTTTATGTTTTTTTCTCGCATTTAATGCGCCTTTTACTCTTGCCATGGTAAAGTCCTCCTAAAAAATATACTCGAAATTATGCGTAAGGTAACAGTGTTTTTTTGATGCTGTTCAATACAGTTTTGTCAACTGTTGTAGCGTGTCTTAAATTTCTTTTTCTTTTTCTGGACTTTTTACCAAGAATATGTTGTGTATTACATTTGTTTCTTTTTAATTGTCCTGTTGCAGTGATTCTGAATCTTTTCGCTGCTGCTTTTTTTGTTTTTAACTTAGGCATTTCGTATTCCTCCTAAAATCTTATGGTTTACTTATTTTCATTCGGGGCATTCTCAGCTTTTTGGAGCCAAAAACATGACTAAGCTTTTGCCTTCCATTTTGGGTTCTTTGTCAATCACACCAAATTCGGTGGTTGCTTTTGCAAAATCTTCCAAAATTGCGATACCAACTTTGGAGTGACCGATTTCACGACCTCTGAAACGGATACTTACTTTCACTTTATCCCCATTTTTCAAAAACTCGTTTGCCTTCTTGACCTTAACCTGAACATCATGTGTATCGATACTGGGGGACAAACGCAATTCTTTTACGTCAACGGTTTTTTGTTTCTTTCTTGCTTCTTTTTCTTTTTTGGCTTGGTCGAACTTGTATTTGCCGTAATCCATGATACGACATACAGGTGGTTTTGCAGTTGGTGCAATTTTCACCAAGTCCAGTCTTCGTTCGTCTGCGATTTTTTGGGCATCTCTGGAAGACATAATTCCTAGCTGTTCGCCGTTTTCATCAATTAGTCTGATTTCCTTGTCCCGAATTTGTTCGTTAATCATTAAGTCAGTAATAGCCAAGCACCTCCTAAATTTTTTCAAAACAGTTTTTTTGGCTGCAATAAAAAATGCACCGAAAGAAATCCGCTGCATACAAGAAAAACAGAGCATACTCTGCCTTATGATACTGTATGAACCTTACGAGCCTTTGCTGCAAGGTGAGAAGCGGAACTTCTTCTTTGTTACCTGTGTAGTGTAGCACAGATTTTGGTATTCGTCAACGGGTTTTTGCATTTGTGCAAATTTTTTTGTAAAAAAGTATAAAAACGGAAAATTTGTCCATACTTGGTGATAAGAGGTGGTAGGAGATGAAAAAGACAATTGCCATTGTGAGTATGGCAGCGATTTTGCTGTTTGGGTGTTGTTTTTTATGTGGATATTTTTATATGAAAGAACAAACGAAAGAGCAGGAGATGCAAAAAGCAATCGTGCGGGAGGTTTCCGCAAAAGAAATGCGTATTGCAGCAAATGCAGAGATTGTATATCAATATTATTACACCAAAGACCAAGTGACAAAAGAACAGGCAGAACCGGTGCAGGATTATATGAAAGGGCTTTCTTTGCAACAAGTGCAAAGTATTTATGCCGGTTGGCAAGTGGTATATTTTTCTGCGGATAAGGTAATTTTACGTTGCAGTGTGGACGGCAGCAGTAAAGAAAGTTATGTTTTGGGAGAAAAAGATGGATATTTGGCAGTATTTTTGGAAGATGAAAATAAAAAAGTATCGTTATATGAATGTACGGATACCCCTGTACAGATATTACCGGAAACAGAACAACAACAGTTGAAAGAAGGCGTGATGATATTGGGAGATGCCAATTTGGCAAAGGTTTTGGCAGAATATACGAGCTGAAAAATTTCTATATTTTGGATAGTATGCGTTTGCCTTCTTTGGATAAACTATATGTGCAACAAAAAAAGGAGGCGACATGTCATGGAAAAATGTAATGAATGTATCAGATGTACAGTGGATAACTGTAAACATCATCACAACAACAAAAATTATTGCACACTGGACACCATACAGGTTGGCACACATGAATGCAATCCTACCATGGACCAATGTACAGACTGTCTTTCCTATATGAAAAGATAAGTAAGCAGTTTCCATCAAAAAACGGATATTTCCATTTGGAAATATCCGTTTTTTCTATTTTGTATTATGCATCGTCTGCATCGTCTTCATCATCTTCATCGGGTTCATTGATGACCATTAACTGCAAAAAGTTTTTTTCTTGGTCTACCCAACAAAGATATAACATATTGGTGTCTGTATCCAAGCAGGTGTTTACACCGTTTTTTTCTGTCATGGAACTGTCAATATCTGCATATTTCAATATTTCTATAATCTTGTCACGTTCATGGATATCATACCCGCCATCAACTTCATAAGATGCCATAAAGAAAATGGTCTTTAAGAAAGAGGCAGTATCATCGGCTGCTTTTTCAAATGTGATGAAATCATCATTGATGGTGACATACATGGGAGGGTTGGGAACACCTTGTTCCAAATCACGACGCAAATAGCCCGCATTCCAACAGCCTTGGTTTTCATACCATGTCAATACATATTCCTCTGTGACGGTGTGCCATTGGTCACGGGGCAGCTGACAAAGTCGATAGATGTCATGTTCTGCACAGGCTTCTGCGATTTCTTCCGTCGTCATGTCTTGCAATTCCTCTGCATATTCTTCGATATCTTCTTCCAAAAATTCGTAGTTGGTCATGATTTCGTTGGGTTTGTTGATGTGGTCGTAAATGTCATTGATGGGGTGTTTTCCGCAATACATCATATATTCTTTGTAAAAGGGCGGAAATGTGATGTGATATTTTTGTTCCACAGCAGTGATTTCTTCTTCGGAGAAACCGGTGAATGGTTCTGTAAATTCACAGTCGTCAAATTGATGTAAATAATCCAATAATTCCCAAATGGTCAAATCATATTTTTTTGCCATAAAAATACACCTCCTGTATGTAGCATAGCATACAAACATACGTTTGTCCAGTGCCAATACAGCAGGTGTTTGATAAGAATTTTTAATAGATGATATTAGTAAGCTCTGCCCCAGTATACCATGTGTTTTGCGGGTTTGCCACAGCATACACAGGTATCGGACAGTGTTTCCTGTTCAAAAGGAATACATCTGCTGGTTGCAGCGGTTTTTTCTTTGATGGCATCTTCGCAGGCTTGGTCGCCACACCACATGGCTTTGATAAAACCGGGTGTTTCATTGATGGTTTTTTCAAATTCTTCCATATTTTTTGCAACATATGTGTTTGTGTCACGACGTTGTGTTGCTTTTTGTAGCAACGTGTTTTGTACTTCGTCCAACAAAGCGGGAATTTTTGTTTCCAATTCGTCCAAAGATACCACAATTTTTTCACCGGTATCCCGTCTTGCAATCACAGCCTGATTTTTTTCGATATCTTTTGGCCCGATTTCCAAACGCAGTGGAACGCCTTTCATTTCATATTCACTGAATTTCCAGCCTGCGGATTTGTCGGAGTCGTCCAATTTCACACGGCATACAGTCGCAAGTTGCTGTTTCAATGCAGCGGCTTTTTCCAATACGCCTTCTTTATGTTGTGCAATCGGAATGATGACCACCTGTGTGGGTGCAATGCGGGGAGGCAATACCAAACCGCTGTTATCACCATGTACCATGATGATGGCACCAATCAATCTGGTTGTCATACCCCAGCTGGTTTGGTATACATACTGCAATTTATTTTCTTTGTCTGTATATTGAATACCGAATGCCTGTGCAAATCCATTGCCGAAGTTATGGCTGGTACCGGATTGCAATGCTTTGCCGTCATGCATCAGGCTTTCGATGGTGTAAGTGTGTGCAGCACCCGCAAAACGTTCTTTTTCTGTTTTTTCGCCTTTGATGACGGGGATTGCCAGCACATCATGGCAGAAATCGGCATAAATGTTCAACATACGCAATGTTTCTTCCTGTGCTTCTTCTGCGGTTGCGTGTGCAGTGTGTCCTTCCTGCCACAAAAATTCCATGGTACGCAAAAACGGACGTGTGGTTTTTTCCCAACGTACCACAGAGCACCATTGGTTATACAATTTTGGTAAATCACGATAGGATTGAATGATGTTTGCGTAATGTTCGCAGAACAATGTTTCGGAAGTGGGACGCACACAAATGCGTTCTTCCAGTTTTTTGTCGCCGCCATGTGTCACCCATGCCACTTCGGGTGCAAAGCCTTCCACATGGTCTTTTTCTTTTTGGAGCAAACTTTCCGGAATAAACATCGGCATATATACGTTTTCGTGACCGGTTGCTTTGAACTGTTCGTCCAAGTGTTTTTGTATCAATTCCCAAATGGCATAACCATAAGGACGGATAATCATACAACCTTTCAAAGAAGAATATTCTGTCAAATCTGCTTTTTTGACAACGTCTGTGTACCATTGCGGGAAATCTTTTTCCATGTCGGTGATAGATTCTACAAATTTTTTATCGTTTGCCATAAATGATAACCTCCTAAATAAAAATGCAGTATTTTTCGGCAAAAAAAAGCCTTCGCCCCCTATAAAAAGGGACCAAGGTATTTGTCGGCGGTGCCACCCTTATTGATAGTCAAAAAAACTATCCACTTTGATGCCGTTAACGCCGTACATACGCCGCAGTTTGCTGCGGGGCTTGCAGGGTAGGTTCAAAAAGTACATTTCAAGGCTTGCAGCAACCGCCTATTTTCTGTGGAAACCATACTTTTTTACTATTCCTGTTCCATGCCGATACTCTGCTTTTATCATAACCGCAAAATCGCTGTATTGTCAAGAAAAACAACATGGTGATGAAAAAATGTGAAAAAAAACAGGAATTTTGCAAAAAAGTGTTGTAAACAGGGAAAAGCATG
>JAHHTU010000033.1 GCA_020024455.1 Anaerotignum sp.
ACAACCACCGATCGCTGCGCGCAAATATAAATTTTTTAAATATCTTGCATAAAAGCGATGAGTGCTTCCAAGGATCTGGCAAAGTATGAGTGCAGGCAGGGGGGGCAGGGGCCCGGGGGGGATGGGGTGGGGGGGGGGGGGGGGGGGGTGTGGGGCAGGGCAGGGCCTGGCACGAAGGCAGTCGGTACAACTGTCAACAACAAGAACATCTATTTCCCAATCCCATTTGCGGTATGGTAACATGAATGATAACACAAATATCGGAAACAAAAACAAATTTGTTTGATAGGGGTGATATTATGAAATGGACATGGAAGCAAGTATGTGCACTGCTTTTTGCAGTCATGGTAAGCGAAAGTGCTTATATTGTAAAAGCAAGCAGTCAAGATGATTCCTTTATACCAGAAGTGGCGTATTACGGAGAAACACAAAATGTAGCAGTAGAATTAACGGCAACCAAAGATTTGTATGCATTTCAAAATGCAGTTCATGCCCATGCACCTTCTTTGGACATGAAACAAAATGGTGATGTATTTGTGTGGGGCAATATCAAATACAATCCGGAAGATATGAATGGCAATACAAAAATTGAGATTGGTGATAGAAAAGCTACAATGGATACTATTGTGTTGACAGACCAAGCAACAAACGAAGTATTTTTCTATGTAGATGGTACAGACACATTGACCATCAACGGTATTACACATTGTACTGTTTGGAACGGAGAAGACGAAATCCATGTAGATATGTATAAAGTCCAGAACGAAAAATCATCACGGCCACGTCTGCATGAAGATTTCACACCTGCAACAAGATAACTGTTATATGCAAGACAAATCGTCCAACATGGTTGGGCGATTTTTTTACAAAAATGACAAAATCATGTTTTTATAATTGTGTTTGGTATAAAATGTTGTTATAATAATGCGTAATGGTAAATGGTGAAAGCAAAGATATACAAATGTTTGAGAAATGAAAAAGGGGTCTGATGGATATGTGGAAAGAAAGTTATCGTTTGGGTATAGAGAACATTGACGCACAGCATAAAAGGTTATTTGAACAAGCCGGAGTATTGGTGCGAGAAATTGAAGGGGAACAACGCAAAGATGTGTATAAAGACATCGTTTGTTTTTTACAAGAATATGTACTCACACATTTTCAAGCCGAAGAAACATATTTTACATCAATACAATATCTTGGTCAGGAATCACATAAAAAAGAACACAGAGAATTTACAAACTGTGTAAAAAAATATGCCAAAGAATTAGAACAATGTGATTATGAGTTGACATTGATGAAAAAATTGGCAGGAATGTTGGGGACTTGGTTGATTTACCATGTGGTAAAAGAGGACTTGAAATATACAGGACAAGCACAAGAGGAAACAGCCTTCCTGCAAAAGGAAAATTCTTATATGGAATGTTTTATAAACAGCACACTGCAAGTCTTGGAGACGATGGTTGGTTTGAATCCGCAAGATGCACAACAGATAGTCCATTATGATAATTTGTGTACAGATGATGTATTGATAGAAATTGGTTTGGTAGGGGAGTTGAAGGGCAGAGTGATGTTTGGATTTACAAAAGCGTTTTCTGTTCATTTGGTGGAAAGCATGATGTTTTTTGCACCGGAAGAAATAGACGAGCTGGTTTGCTCTGCGTTGGCAGAAGTATCCAACATTGCAAGCGGAAACGGTACAATTGCGATATCCAAAACAGGCACAGCCTGCGATATTTGCCCGCCGAAGGTAATACGAGGTACTTTGGAAGACGTTCCGGCACATGAAGAAGTCCAAATTGATACAAAAATCGGAAAAATGACCATTGCCCTGTATTTGGATTGAACTTGTTTGGGAAAAAAGAAAGACTGTATTTCTATACAGTCTTTTTTTTATGGCTCAATCGTCAATCCCGATTTCTGCAATGGCAGTTTTTAATGCACTCCATTGTGCTTTTAATTGGGTAAGATGCAGGATACCTGTTTTTGTGATTTGATAATATTTTCTTGCAGGGCCATGCGGGCTTTCCTGTAAATATGTGGTGGCAAAGCCTGCTTTGCAAAGCTCCCGCAACAAGGCATACAATACACTTTCTTTGGTATCTGCAAATACATGATGCAATTGTTTCAATAAATCATATCCGTAGCAATCTTGTTTTGTCAGCATATGCAATAAGCATAATGTCCAGATGTCTTTTTTTAACATAATCCAATCACCGCCATCAAATATGCACCACCAAGCATGATACCCGTATGTTGCAACATGGTTGCAAATGTTGTGGTGATGATGTTTTGTTGTGTGATGTAAGAAATAAACACACCGCAACTCAATACCATACCAATGGCAAGTATGGTGATACTGTGCCATTGTTTGTGTGATATTTTGCAAAGTATGAGTGTTGCCGTGGCAAGCATGGCACAACAGACACTATAAAACAGCAGAAAATGATGTATCGGTATCCCAATCATGGAAACAGGCATATGCAACCATATTTGATAGCCCAAGAAGAAACAAATCCCGTTGCAAATGGTAACAATGGCAAATGCCCAAATGATGGCTTTTGGTGGTTTGGCGTGTGTTTTGCCAAAAACGATATGCAGAAAAACCGCAAACAGAATATAACATACCAGTTGTATCCAAAAAGGGAAGGTATGCGGAAAAAAGACACCACCCAAAGCAAACAGAAAATAAAACATACAACCCAAAAACATCATAAACCATCTGTTTTTGTGTATGGGTGGCAACAAGGGCTTGATGGCTTGATAAGGTGTACCAAAGGATTTGATGTTGTCGGTGTGGGAAAGTATTTCCTGATAATCTTGTATGATGTCCTGTGCTTCCTGTTGGGGGAGAGAAAATTTTAATAAAAAAGACAGTTGTTTGAGATAGCTGTGTTTGGTCATAATGAATCCCTCCTGTCAAGTCTACACTACTGATAAAAAAAGAGTACCTATTTTTTATTATTATATCACAACAAAAGAAATCCGACAAGTATCTTTTTGGATAGGAACAATATTGCAAAAAAAATATTGAAAAATAACGTTTTCTTTGCCGCTTTTATTCAATTATTACAAAAAAAGAGCAATTTCTGAAAGAGCATTTACTTTATAAACGTACCATCGTATAATGATACTGCGGATATCATCATGATTTACCAGAAAAAGGAATGGTTTCCATATAGGTATGATGATGGTTTTGTTGTGTTGCAATAAAATGAAATATGACAACACAATATTGTTACTGCATAACCAATTAGGGAAAAGGAAAAGGAGAGTAAGTATGAAAAGATTTCAGAAAATTGCTGCACTTGTTTTGGCAGCAACCATGACCATGACGGCATTGGCAGGCTGTGGCGGCGAAAAAGCACCCGCAGAAGGCGACCAACAACAAAGTGCAACCACAGAAGATGTGACAACCGTTGGTTTTATCTACATTGGTTCTAAAAATGACGGCGGTTACACACAGGCACAAAACCAAGGCACAGAAGCAGTCAAAGAATATTTCGGCGACAAAGTGAATATCCTGACAGCCGAAAGTGTGGCAGAAGATAAACAAACCGTAAAAACAAATGCGTTGAACATGATTGATAACGGTGCATCTGTTATCGTGGGGACAAGCTTTGGCTATATGGACGCTTTGGAAGAATTGTCCAAAGAACACCCCGAAGTCACATTCCTGCATTTTTCCGGTAACAAAATGAACGATACAAACTTTGCAAACTACTTTGGTGCGATGGAAGAACCCAGATATCTTTCCGGTATCATTGCGGGTATGCAGACAAAAAGCAATAAAATCGGCTATGTGGCAGCATATCCTTACACAGAAGTATTGATTGGCATTGATGCATTCACATTGGGCGTGCAGTCCGTAAACCCTGACGCACAAGTGAATGTGGTATATATCAACAGTTGGAATGACCCCGCAAACGAAAAAGCAGCCGCAGAATCTTTGTTGGCACAAGGTTGTGACGTATTGGCACAGCATTGTGACTCCACAGGCCCGCAGATTGCCGCAGAAGCCGCAGGTGCTTATGCCATCGGTTACAACTTGGCAAACCCCGATGCTGCACCAAAAGCGTTCTTGACAGCACCTATCTGGCATCATGACAAATTCTTAATCCCTACCATCAAATCCATCATAGATGGCACATTCCAACCCGTTTCTTACTATGGGAATATGGCAGACGGTTATGTGGATTTGGCACCGATGAGCGATTTGGTGACACCGGAAGCAAAAGCAAAAGTGGAAGAAATACAGGCAAAAATGAAAGCCGGCGAATTTAACGTATTCACAGGCCCTATCTATGACAATGCAGGCAACTTGGTTGTGCCAGAAGGCGAATCTTTGGATAGAGCAGGCATTTGGAGCATTGACTACTTGGTAAAAGGTGCATCAGGTGCAAAATAATTCAGAAAAAATCATAGGAGCGAAATATGGAACCCAAAAAAGCGATTGAAATGAAACATATTTCCAAAGCGTTCGGGTCCGTAAAGGCAAATGAAAACGTGAATCTCACTGTATACAACGGTGAGATTCATGCACTGTTAGGAGAAAATGGTGCGGGAAAAAGCACATTGATGAGTATGCTCTCCGGTATTTATACACCGGATAGCGGCTCTATCTCCATTTATGAGCAGCCTGTGGAATTTGCCTCACCCAAGGACTCTATCGCATTGGGCATCGGTATGATACATCAGCATTTTAAGTTGGTGGAAGTGCTTTCCGCAAAAGAAAATATGATACTGGGCAGTAAAGGCGGTATCATACATGGCAAACAGCTTTCCAAGGAAATGCAAAAAATATGTGACCAGTATGGTTTGGATATTAAGCCGGACAAAAAAGTATACCAAATGTCTGTGGGTGAAAAACAAACATTGGAAATCATAAAGGTGTTATATCGGGGTGCAAAAATCCTCATTCTGGACGAACCCACAGCGGTTCTGACACCACAGGAAATCAAGCGTCTTTTTACAATTCTGCGAAACATGAAAGAACAAGGCTGTGCCATTGTCATCATTACACATAAATTGAATGAAGTGCTGGAAATTTCCGACCGTATTACCGTATTGCGTCGTGGGCAGTCCATCGAAACGGTGGAAACCAAAGACGTTGCGGTCAATCGTTTGGTGGAAATGATGGTAGGCAAAAAAGTAGATTTGGAATTGGAAAAACCCGATTGCAAACAATCCAAAGAATTGCTGCGTGTCGACGGATTGTATGTGTCCACAAAAGAAAACAAACACGCACTGCAAGATATTTCATTCACATTGCATGGTGGGGAAATTCTGGGTGTTGCGGGCGTTGCAGGCAGTGGACAGAAAGAAATTTGCGAAGCCATTGCAGGGCTTTTGCCTGCGGACAAAGGACGTATTTTCTTTGCAAATGAAAATATATTGGGCAAATCCCCAGGGGAAATTATCCGCTTGGGTATTCGTATGGGTTTTATCCCCGAAGACCGTTTGGGTATGGGGTTGGTCGGTTCTATGGATATGGTGCAAAACATCATGCTCAAAGATTACCGCAACCAAAAGGGGATTTTCTTAAAAAGAAAAGGTGCAGCAGAAAAAGCACAGCGTTTGGTGGAAGAATTGGAAATTTTGACACCGCATATCCATTATCCCATCAAAAAATTGTCCGGTGGGAATATTCAAAAAGTATTGCTTGGGCGTGAAATTGATTCCAACCCCAAAATTTTGATTACGGCATATCCTGCCCGTGGCTTGGATATCGGGGCGTCTTACAAAATTTATGAATTGCTCAACACACAAAAGAAAAACGGCGTGGGCGTATTGTTTATCGGGGAAGATTTGGACGTGTTGATGGCATTGTGTGACCGCATTATGGTATTCTGCGGCGGACAAATGACAGGTATCGTTGACCCAAGCACCATGACAAAAGAAGAAATCGGTCTGTTGATGGCAGGCGGTACAGCAAAGAAGGAAGGTGAAACACCATGAATTTTCTGAAAATTACAAAACGGGAAGATACCCCCAGAAATAAAGTCATTCTCATTCGTATCTTGTCCGTTGCCTTTTCTTTGGTATTTGCTGGATTGGTCATTGCCATATTGGGCTATAACCCGCTGGAAGTATTTTCTTCCATGGTGAGCGGGGCTTTGGGCAGTGCAACCCGTTTGCGTCAAACGGTATTAAAAGCTGTACCGCTGATTATTACATCATTGGGGATATTGGTTGCATTCAAAATGAAATTTTGGAATATCGGCGGCGAGGGACAAATCATGATGGGTGCATTTGCGGCATCTGCCGTGGCACTGTATGCCGATTTGCCAAAACCCATGATGCTGGTCGGTATGGCGTTGGCGGCTATGGTGGCAGGCGGTATTTGGGCATTTATTCCTGCCATATTTAAGGCAAAAATGGGTACAAACGAAACCATTTTCACATTGATGCTCAATTATATTGCCATCAAATTTGTGACATACTTGCAGTATGGCCCTTGGAAAGACCCCACCTCTCAAGGGTTCCCAAAAGTGGCAGATTTCCCCGAAAATGCCATATTGCCCTCTGTGGGCGGTGTGCATATTGGCTGGATTATTGCATTGGTGTTGGTGGTATTGGTGTATCTGTTGCTCAACCATACCAAAAAAGGATTTGAAATTTCCGTTGTCGGGGAAAGTGTGCAAACGGCAAGATATGCAGGTATGCATATTTCCGGTATCATCATCATTTCGATGTTGCTTTCCGGTGGGCTTTGCGGTTTGACAGGTATGATACAGGCATCTGCGGTGGAAAAAACACTGTCCTCCGCTTTGTCCGCAAATTATGGCTTTACCGCCATTACAACTACATGGCTTTCCGGCTTGAATGCCATTGCGGCATTGTTTGTATGTTCCGCATTTGCGATATTGGTGCAGGGCAGCAGCTACATTCAGATTTCCATGAGCGTGCCTGCGGCAGTGGCAGACATGATTCAAGCCATTATATTGTTCTTTGTGTTGGGGAGCGAATTTTTCCTGCAATACAAAGTGTCCTTGCATAAACACGGAAAGGGGGAAAAATCATGTTAATGCATTTTTTGGTAGCGGCAATCGTTGCCGGTACACCCCTGATTTTTGCAACTTTGGGTGAAATCATCACAGAAAAAGTCGGAAACACCAACTTGGGTGTGGAAGGTATGATGTTCATGGGAGCAATCATTGGCTTTTTGGTTGGACAGAATACGGGAAATCCCATTTTGGCATTGCTGGGTGCGGCAGTTGCCGGCGGTGTGGGTGCGTTGTTGTACGCATTTTTGACCGTTTCCCTGCGTGCCAACCAAATTGTGTGTGGTTTGACATTGACCATATTCGGGGAAGGGTTTGCCAGCTTTTTGGGGCAAAAAATTATGGGAACATTGGTGCCTGCGGGTATCCAGCAGTTTTTTGCACCAAAACCAATCCCCATATTGTCCTCTATTCCGTATATCGGACAGATATTCTTTCAGCAAGACGTATTTGTGTATTTTGCGTATATCTTGGTGATTGCAACCACATTTTATATGTTCCGTACAAAACCGGGTTTAAATATGCGTGCGGTGGGGGAAAGTGCCGCTGCGGCAGATGCCTCCGGTATCAATGTCACGGTATATAAATATGTGCATATCATCATTGGCGGTGCATTGTGCGGCTTGGGCGGTGCGTATATGTCATTGGTGACAGTGCCGGTATGGCAGGAAAATATCATTGCAGGGCGTGGCTGGATTGCAGTTGCATTGGTGATTTTTGCCTCTTGGCACCCTGTCAAGGCATTGTTTGGCAGTTTGTTGTTTGGTGGTCTGAGCATCATCGGATTTCGTTTGCAGAGCATGGGTATTCAGGTATCACAGTATTTGATTGATATGCTGCCCTATGCCGCTACCATCATCATTGTTATCATCAGTACCAGAAAAAACAAAAAAGAAGATATGGCACCGGCGGATTTGGGAAATGCATATTTCCGAGAAGAACGCTAGTATTTATACAAAAAAAGCGGTATCCTTGTATGTGACGGAATACCGCTTTTTTCTGCATTTATAAAAAAATAACGATTGTTGTATTTGACAGAATATACAAAAATTTGCATGAAAGGGGGTAGTTTTTCTCTGTTTGTTTTTAGGGTTTTTCATTGAGAAAAACGGTACTTTTTGTTATGATGAAATCGCACGTGCCACCTGTGTTCCGAAAACCAAGCGACACAGGGAAAAAGGCGTGTGTTTTTTTATGTCAGAATGGAAGTTTTCCAAAATGGAAATGTTCCAAAGAAATACTAGTTTTATCCATCATGAAGGGGGTTATTGTTATGCTGCGGGATTTCGCAGGAGAATTAAAAAAAGAGTTTCGGGGCTATGGTTCTGCCATGTTGCTCAAAGACATCATGGCAGGGTTGACCGTTGCGGCGGTGGCACTGCCGTTGGCATTGGCATTCGGTGTCAGTTCGGGAGCAGATGCGGCGGCAGGTTTGATTACTGCTATCATTGCCGGTTTGGTGATGAGTATGTTGGCTGGTGGGTATTATCAGATTTCAGGACCGACAGGGGCAATGGCTGCCATATTGACTTCTTTGGTTGCAAATTACAGCTTAGATGGCGTGTTTATCGCAACATTGCTTGCAGGTGTTTTGTTACTGCTTGCGGGGATTCTCCGTTTGGGAAAACTGACGGCATTCATTCCCACGCCTGTCATTACGGGCTTCACATCAGGGATTGCCATTATTATCGCATTGGGACAGATTGACAACTTTTTTGGTACGACAAGTGAGGGAACGACTGCCATTGCAAAACTCATCAGTTATGGCAGATTGGGCTTTCACCCGAATTTGACAGCGGTTGTGATTGGGTTGTTTGTGGTGTTGTTTATGGTGTTTTTCCCCAAAAAATGGAATGCGGTTGTGCCTGCCTCTTTGCTGAGCATCATCATTGCAACGGCAGTCAGTATGGCTGCCCATTTGGACGTTGCAGTGGTGGGAACCATTCCGCAAACATTATTTCCCGAACACAGCTTAAAATTGTCTGCATTGCAACCGCAGATGATTGCACAGCTCATTGCACCTGCATTTAGTATTGCCATATTGGGTATGATTGAAAGTTTGCTGTGTGGGGCAAGTGCCGGACAGATGACAGGGGTACGTTTGAACAGCAATCAAGAACTGGTTGCACAAGGTGTTGGGAATATTTTGCTGCCGTTTTTTGGCGGGATTCCTGCAACCGCAGCCATTGCCCGTACCAGTGTTGCCATTCGTTCGGGTGCAAAAACCAGATTGACAGGGGTATTTCATGCATTGGGGCTGTTGATTTCCATGTTTTTGTTAGCTCCTGTGATGTCACAAATTCCTTTGGCGGCATTGGCAGGGGTGTTGATGGTGACAGCATTCCGTATGAATGAATGGAATTCTATTTTTTATATGTTTTCCCATAAATTCAAAGGGGCAATGTTGGAATTTGTGGCAACGATGGTGGCAACGATTGTGTTTGATTTAACGGTTGCAATTTTGGTTGGTGTTGTCATTGGTTTGATATTTTTGGTTTCCCGCTTGTCTTTCATTGAAATCAATTACGAACGTGTGGACATGGAACGCTTGCACATGACAGATGAAACATTGTGCAAACGATATGAAAATGCCATGGTAGCGTACATCACAGGGCCGATGATATTTGCAAACACACAAGCCATTGCAGACATTGCCACACACACAGAAGGCTGTGACACATTGTTGCTTTCCATGCGTGGGGTGTCCAATATTGATATTTCCTGTGCCCAGACATTGCGTGATTTGGTGGCAAATGTGCGGGCAAAGGGCATGGATATTGCCATATGCGGATTGCCTGAAAATGCCATGAAAATGATACGCCGTACCGAATTGGATACATTTATCGGCAAAGAAAATTTTTATTGGAGCGTGGAACAGGTGCTTTTGACAAACCGCCCAACACCTGCCTGCCGTAAAAATGCATGATGTTTTTCTTTTGGTGCTTTCACAAAAAGTGTTGACAGGTCAAAGACAAATGTTTATAATATAACCGTATTTGACAATATTTTGAAATGATGAGAGGGTTTTTACAATGCAAAATTTCACGTTTGATTTGAAATTGCATATGGATATGATGATGAGCATGGGCATGATGATGTCTATGCTTTTCGTGATGTGCATAAAACTTTCGCAGTCATTTTGAGAGAAACCAAAAAAGGTGAAACAAAAACGGCTCGAAAGATGCGAGCCGTTTTTTTATATCAGAAATCAGATTCGGCTTGTATCTTTTTGCTGTTTGTAAAAGAAAAAGGAGTGTATCTGAAATGCCAATTATTATCAAAGAAGATTTGCCAGCATATGAAATATTGAACAAAGAACATATCTTTGTGGTGTCGCCGCACCGTGCTGTACACCAAGATATTCGCCCGTTGCGGATTGTCATATTGAATTTGATGCCGAACAAAACCGAAACCGAAGTGCAGTTGATGCGTTTGCTTTCCAATACGCCCTTACAGGTGGAAGTGGAATTGTTGCAAATGAAAAGCCATACGGCAAAACATACCGCAACCGCTTATTTAGATGCATTTTACAAAACATTTGACCAAATCAAAGACCAGAAATTCGATGGTTTGATTGTCACAGGTGCACCGATTGAAAACTATGCATTTGAAGATGTGGATTTTTGGGAAGAATTGTGCGAAATATTGGAATGGGAAAAAAGCCATGTGTTCAGTGTGTTGCATATCTGCTGGGGGGCACAGGCGGCATTGCATTATTTCTACGATATTCCGAAATACGGGTTAAAAGAAAAGAAATTCGGTATTTTTACGCATATCGTGGAAAAGAAAGACCATATTTTGATGAGAGGATTTGACGATGTGTTTGCTTGCCCACATTCCCGCCATACCGAAGTACGCACGGAAGATATCGAAAAAGTGGCAGATTTGGAAATTTTGGCACAATCCGAGGAGGCAGGGCCGCATATCATTGCGGATAAGTCGGGCAGACGCATTTTTATTACAGGGCATTTTGAATATGATGCCGATTCTTTGGCAAAAGAATATCAGCGGGATTTGGACAAGGGCTTGCCAATACAAATACCTCTGCATTATTTCCCACAAGATGATACCAAACAAACACCGCCGATGCGTTGGAGAACACACGCAAATCAGTTCTATTCCAACTGGCTGAATTATTTTGTATATCAGCAAACACCTTACCATATCCATGAAATTGACGCATGACAAACAGAAAGGAGCAACCAACATGAACCAGTTACACCAAGAAACAAAATGTATACAGGCAGGATACACACCAAAAAACGGCGAAAGCCGCATGATTCCCATTGTGCAAAGCACCACATTCAAATATGATACCAGTGAAGAAATGGGAAAATTGTTTGACTTGGAGGCAGAAGGCTATTTTTACACCCGTTTGCAAAATCCGACCAGCGATTATGTGGCAGAAAAAATTTGTGCATTGGAAGGTGGCACAAAAGCCATGTTGACATCTTCGGGACAGGCGGCATCTTTCTTTTCTGTGTTCAATATTTGCTCTGCGGGTGACCATTTGATTTCTTCTGCCGCAATTTATGGCGGTACATACAATCTGTTTGCTGTGACAATGAAAAAAATGGGCATTTCCGTGACATTCGTAGACCCCGATTGTACTGATGAAGAATTAGAGGCGGCATTCCAACCTAATACAAAATTGGTGTTCGGTGAAACGATTGCAAACCCTGCTTTGGTGATATTGGATATTGAACGATTTGCAAAAGCGGCACACGCACATGGTGTACCATTGGTGATTGACAATACATTTGCAACACCCATCAACTGCCGTCCTTTTGCATGGGGTGCGGATATTGTCATTCATTCCACAACAAAATATATGGACGGGCATGATGCAACGGTGGGCGGTTGCATTGTGGATTCCGGTCGTTTTGATTGGCTGGCATATGCAGACAAATTCCCCGGATTGACCACACCCGATGACTCCTATCATGGTGTGACATATGCGGAGCGTTTTGGCAAAGAAGGGGCATATATCACAAAGGCAACTGCACAGCTGATGCGTGATTTGGGGGCAACGCCTGCTCCGATGAATGCCTATTTGTTAAATTTGGGCTTGGAGTCTTTGCATTTGAGAATGGAACGCCATTGTGCAAATGCATTGCAGATTGCAACATTTTTACAGGAGCATGAAAAAATTGCATGGGTGAATTATGCAGGACTGGAAGGCAACCGCTATTATGAACGTGCGAAAAAATATATGCCGAACGGTACTTGC
Organism: Anaerotignum sp.; assembly: GCA_020024455.1. Classification (GTDB taxonomy): domain Bacteria; phylum Bacillota; class Clostridia; order Lachnospirales; family Anaerotignaceae; genus Anaerotignum. The sequence goes on from JAHHTU010000033.1 coordinate 12,232, forward strand.
GGCGTGGTGACATTTGGTGTCAAAGGCGGTCGTGCTGCCGCAGAAACATTCATGGCACATTTGCAAAGGATTATGATTGCCACCCATGTGGCAGATGCCAGAACTTGTATTTTGCACCCTGCCTCCTCCACACATCGCCAGATGACAGATGCAGAATTGACAGCCGCAGGTGTGGGAGCGGATTTGGTCAGATTGTCTGTCGGATTGGAACACGTGGAAGATTTGATTGCAGATTTGCAACAGGCTTTGGCACAGGTATAAAGCAGACACAAAAAAGAAATCATATCATGGATATGGTTTCTTTTTTTATACAAATAACATACACAATAAAGTTGAGGACAGGAAAAAAGTATGCTATAATTTGGAACATGATAAGGAAAAAGCAGTGTTTTGGAGGGATTGCTGTATGAATGAAACAATTTTTCGTACCCTGTTTTCAAAAGTGGTAAAACAAAGCATGATGAATAAAAAAACAAAATGGAAAACACTTCCACCAGACCAACAAGCGTTGGTGGACGAAATGGTAAGCCTTGTGCATGATTTTACAGAACGTAAAAATAAAATCAACCCTGCATATAAATCACAAGCCATAGATGCGGTGATTTTGGAGGTGGCAGATGAAATGGGTATGATAAAAAAACGGAAATAACAAAAAATGGGAAATCAAATCAGATTTCCTATTTTTTTTGTAAATGATGGAGGGAAATATGCATATCAAAAAATGGTTTTATATCATTGTCGGTTGTTTTGGCATTGGTATGGGTGTTTTGGGTAGTGTGTTGCCCGTATTGCCGACAACACCGTTTTTGCTGTTATCCGCATATTGTTTTGCAAGAAGTTCCCAACGCTTGCACAGATGGTTGATACAGACAAAGTGGTATCAAAAACATTTACAATCTTATGTGCGGGGCGAGGGTATGACAGTGCGTACAAAAGCATATATCATCACAATGGTAAGTGTTGTGATGGGGGTTGGATTTTTGATGATGGAAGAGATACCCATGGGACGTGCGGTGTTGGCATTGGTATGGGTGGTACATATTTTGTATTTTGTGTGTGGTGTAAAAACAATATCGTAAAAAGATTTTGCGAAGAAATATGAGTATGGTTCTTTGGATTGGCACAAAAGCAGGTGTTTGATATAGATGCAGATGTAAAAGGTGCAACCTCTTTGTGTGGGTGGCAAACAAAAATTTTGCGAAGAAATAAAATTGCGTTTATTTAGATTGGTAAAAAATATAAATATTTGTAAAACAGATACTACACAAAGCGGAGAAAGAATATGAGTATATCATCGTAGTGGTGTGTTGGATTGGTGTGTGCGATGTGAAAGCAATTCTGAAAAATATTTTGCGAAGAAATATAAATATTTTTCATACGGATTTCTTAAAAAAATATGGAAATGCATCAAAATATATTGTCATGGCATTTTTGATATGATAGGATAATTGCACCAATCATGCAAACATATAGGAGGAAGGCAAATATGGCAGATTTGAAAAACAAAATATACCGAAAATTACCTGATATCAGTGCGAAAACATTACATATTTTGGCAATGTTTTTCATGCTCTCAGACCATATGTGGGCAACGATAATTCCGGGGCAAAATTGGCTGACCTGTGTGGGGCGTTTGGCATATCCCATATTTGCGTTTCTGGCAGTGGAGGGATATTTCCATACCCATAATTTCAAAAAATATATGTTACGGTTGCTCTTGTTTGCAGTGATTTCAGAAATTCCGTTCAATTTGATGTACGGGGCATCTGTCATATATCCGTATCACCAAAACGTATTATGGACATTTTTGATTGCATTGGGTGGCATTTGGGGCATCGAACAAGTCAAACAACGTGTCAAAAAGTGGTTTGTCATACCGTTGATATTGTTGATTGTATTGGTTTGTGCGGGATTGGGGACAATCGGCATGACGGACTACTACGGTGCAGGCGTTTTGATGGTATTCCTATTTTATGTTTTCCATGGCAGAGCATGGTGGTGCTTTGTGGGACAAGTCATTGCCATGTATTGGGTAAATGTGCATTTGTTGGGCAGTATGTATTATCCCATCACACTATTTGGCAAAGAATTTTCATTTGTACAGCAGGGGCTGGCGTTGTTTGCACTCGTTCCCATTTGGTTGTATCGGGGCAGACAGGGCGGGCATAGTAAAATATTCCAATATTTCTGTTATGCATTCTATCCTGTACATATTTTGATTTTATATTTGTTGACGTATATTGTATGACAAACACAGGACACAGGACAAAAGTCTTGTGTCTTTTTTTTGTAAAATATGGTATGCTATTGAAATATCAAATAGGGAGGCGAAACAATGCAAACATATGAAAATTTGTTAAAAGAAGCAATATGGGAACACCAAAATGAACTGTTAGATGTCATCAAAAAAGGGATTGCCATACCCAGTGTGAAAGCCGAGGGTACACCAGAAACACCGTATGGATTGCCCATGCAGGAAATGTTGACATTTGCGTTGGATTTGGGCAAACAATGGGGACTGAAAACAAAAAATATCGGCAACAGAGCCGGCTGGGTGGAAATTGGTGAAGGCGAAAGCATGGTTGCCATATTGGGACATTTGGACGTTGTGCCGGAGGGCGAAGGCTGGACATATCCACCATTCGGAGCGGAAATACATGATGGCAAACTCTATGGTAGAGGCGTGCTGGACGACAAAGGTCCGACGTTGGGGGCAATGTATGTGTTGAAACTTATCAAAGATTTACATATTCCCTTAAAAAAAAGAATGCGTGTCATTTTTGGTATGGACGAAGAATGTGGGGCAAGCTGTATGCAACATTATATTGCAAGCGGGGAAGAAATCCCGGAGGGCGGTTTCACACCCGACGCAGAGTATCCTTTGATTTTCTTTGAAAAAGGGCTCATGCATATGCACATCGGCAAAGCAAATCCAAGCAAAGGTAATATATTGGTAGAGAGCATGAAAGCGGGGATTGCAAAAAATGTAGTACCGCCAAAATGTACATTGACATTGGTTGCAGATGCACCGATGCAAATACAGGGAAATGAAAAAGTATCTGTTTCCATAAAAGAAAATCAAACGGTGATAGAGGCAAGTGGGCGTGATGCACACGCAAGCAGACCGGAAAACGGAGAAAATGCCGTATGTAACTTGGTGAACGAAATCAAAGACATACCATTTGGCGGAGATTTTCAACATTTGATTGATTTTATATCCCATCATATAGACACAAGCGGTAAAAAATTGGGCATTGATTTATATGACGAAGAAACAGGGGCAACCACAGTCAATTTGGGTATGTTGCAGTATGATGCACAAATGATGACATTGGATTTGGATATTCGCTATCCCAAAAACGGCAATCCCGAAACCATCACACAAAAAGTGAAACAGGCGGTAGAGGCATATGGTATGGAGATTTTGCAAATGGGGCAAACCGATATGTTGTATGTGCCACAGGATAGTGTGCTGGTGCAAAAATTGATGAAAGTATACCAAGATATGACAGGCGATATGCAAAAACCACTGGCAATCGGTGGGGGGACATATGCAAAAATGTTTCCCAATATGGTAGCATTTGGCCCTGTGTTCCCTGGGCAGGAGGAAACCATTCATCAGCCGAACGAATATGCAGAAGTGGATAAGCTGGTGCAGTCTATCATCATATCCGGTTTGGCGATATTGTCTTTGGCAGGCACAGAATAAATTTTTACGAAGAAACAAAAAAACTTGTCATAGGTTTTGGCAAGTTTTTTTGTTGGAGAATATATATTTTGCGAAGAAATATGATAGAGCTTCATTGGCAATTTCTATTTTTTGAATACAATATGTACCATTTCATAGCAGAATTTTTATTGCTTTTTCTCACATTGCTTGCTATAATGCAGATAATACTTCCTGACACAAAGATTGGTTCTGCGTGAAAGGTGCTACATACAAAAATATACCCCGCATATTGTGGGTTTCTTTTGTCGCACCGAAATCAGGGAGCGGCATTTTTTTCTTTTTAGGAGGTTTACAACATGGAAACAAGAATTGCAGTGATGAGCATTATTGTGGAAAATCCGGACGCAGTGGAAACACTCAATCATTTGTTGCATGATTACAGCCAGTATATCATTGGGCGTATGGGTATCCCCTATCGTGCAAAAACACAAAAAATCAATATCATCAGCATTGCCATAGATGCACCGCAAGATACCATTTCTTCATTGGCAGGAAAGGTGGGCAAGTTATCCGGTGTGAGTGTGAAAACCGCTTTGTCCAATATCATACAACATGACGCATAAACAGAAACAACTGATACAAAAACTCATTGACACACGCAGTCTGACAACAGAAGAATATACACAGCTGATACAAGCACAAGATACAAAAATGCGGGCATATTTGGCAGGTATTGCAAGAAAAATTGCAGACCAAGTATATGGAAAAACCGTATTTATCCGTGGCTTAATTGAAATCAGCAATATTTGCAAAAATGACTGTCTGTATTGCGGTATCCGTGCAGGCAACAAGGACTGTATGCGGTATCGTCTGACACCTGATGAAATATTGACCTGTATCCATGAAGGGTATCGGTTAGGGTTTCGGACATTTGTCATGCAAGGCGGAGAGGACGCTTGGTTTACTGATGCGATACTTTGCGATTTGCTTAAAACCATCAAAAAACAGTATCCCGATTGTGCGGTGACGTTGTCTTTGGGGGAACGTGGGGAAGAAAGCTACCGCAATTTACGTATGGCAGGGGCAGACCGTTATTTGTTGCGTCATGAAACCGCAGACAAACCGCATTATCAGCAATTACACCCAAAAGAAATGTCATTTGATACACGTATGGATTGTTTGCAATCACTGAAACAACTCGGGTATCAGGTGGGGTGTGGGTTTATGGTGCAATCCCCCTACCAGACAGCGGAACATATTGCAAAAGATTTGAAATTCATAGAAACATTTCAACCCGATATGTGCGGGATTGGCCCATTCATTCCGCATAAAGATACGCCGTTTTATAACCAAATGGCAGGCACATTGGAAATGACGTGCTTTTTGTTGTCCATAGTGCGTATCATACACCCTTATGTATTGTTGCCTGCAACCACAGCACTGGGTTCGATTGATGCACAGGGACGGGAAAAAGGGGTTTTGAGCGGGGCAAATGTGGTGATGCCCAATTTATCCCCTGCAAATGTACGGGATAAATATATGCTTTACAACAATAAATTGTCCAGTGGGCCTGAGGCTGCACAAAATTTACAGGAATTGAAACAACGCATGGCTGCCATCGGATATGAGGTCGTGGTGGCTCGTGGCGATGTCAAACGATAAATCAGAAAAGGAGTACATACCCATGATATACAATCCAAGTTCTTTGCAAGCAGAAGAATTTATCAACCATGACGAAATACAAGCGACTTTGGCATATGCCGAAGAAAACAAAAACAATTTGCCACTGATAGATGCCATTTTAGAAAAAGCACGCCCCAAAAAAACAGAAACCGGCTACACTTGTGAGGGGTTGAACCATAGAGAAGCATCTGTGTTGCTGGCGTGCGAAAACGAAGAAAAAATACAGGAAATGTATCGCATTGCGGAAGAAATCAAACTTGCATTTTATGGCAATCGTATTGTGATTTTTGCCCCTTTGTATTTGTCAAATTATTGCGTCAACAGTTGTGTGTACTGTCCGTATCATGCCAAAAACAAGGACATTGCCAGAAAAAAACTGACACAGGAAGAAATTCGTACAGAAGTCATTGCATTGCAGGATATGGGGCATAAACGTTTGGTCATTGAAACAGGAGAAGACCCTGTACACGCCCCCATCGAATATGTTTTGGAAAGTATCAAAACCATATATGGTGTCCATCATAAAAATGGGGATATTCGCCGTGTGAATGTCAATATTGCCGCAACCACCGTGGAAAATTACAGAAAATTGAAAGATGCAGGTATCGGCACTTATATTCTATTCCAAGAAACATACCACAAAGAAAGTTATGAGCAACTGCACCCCACAGGCCCAAAACATGATTATGCTTATCATACCGAGGCAATGGACAGAGCCATGGAGGGTGGCATTGATGATGTCGGCTTAGGTGTATTGTTTGGCTTGGAGCGTTACAAATATGAGTTTGCAGGGCTTTTGATGCACGCAGAACATTTGGAGGCAGTGCATGGCGTTGGCCCGCATACCATTAGTGTCCCACGTCTGAAAAAAGCAAATGATATTGACCCCGATACATTTGACAACGGCATTGACGATGATACATTTGCAAAAATTACGGCTTGTATCCGTATGGCAGTGCCTTATACAGGTATGATTATTTCCACAAGAGAATCCGAAGAAGTGCGTACCAAATTGTTGCGTCTGGGCATTTCACAGGCAAGCGGTGCGTCCCGTACTTCCGTTGGCGGATATACAGAGGAAGAACGTCCACATGACTCTGAACAGTTTGACGTATCCGACCAACGCACTTTGGACGAAATTGTGCGTTGGTTGATGGAAACAAACCATATTCCTTCTTTCTGTACGGCTTGCTATCGTTTGGGACGTACCGGTGACCGTTTCATGAGTTTGTGCAAATCCGGTCAGATATTGAATTGTTGTCACCCCAATGCTTTGATGACATTATCCGAATATTTGCAGGATTATGCCACGCCAGAAACCAAACAACTGGGTTACGAAGTGATTCAAAAAGAATTGCAAAAGATACCCAATCCAAAAGTACGCCAAATTGCAGAACAAAATATCAAAGATATTCAAAATTCCAACCGTAGAGATTTTCGGTTCTAAGGAGGATACGATGAGTTTACAAGGTACAACCCACGGAGAACGGATACATATTGGTTTTTTCGGAAACCGCAATGCAGGAAAATCCAGCTTGGTCAATGCCATCACAGGGCAAAATCTGGCAGTGGTGTCTGATGTCAAAGGCACAACCACAGACCCTGTCAAAAAAGCAATGGAATTGTTGCCATTGGGACCTGTGTTGGTGATTGATACCCCCGGTTTAGATGACGAGGGCGAACTGGGTGCATTGCGTGTGGAAAAAACAAACGATATTTTAAAACAAACGGATTTTGCCGTATTGGTCGTCGATGCCTGCAAGGGATTGTCCAAAACAGATACGGCGTTGCTTGCACAATTTCAAGAACGAAAATTGCCGTATCTGCTGGTTTGGAATAAAGTGGATTTGCTTGAAGATATGCCAAATTGCAAAGAAAACGAAATTTGTGTCAGCACGGTGACAAAAAAAGGGATTACAGAATGTAAAGAATTGCTGGGCAAACTTGCCAAACCAAATACACCGCAAAAACATATTGTTGCGGATTTGTTGGAGGCAGGTGATGTGGTGGTGTTGGTCATTCCCATTGATGCCTCTGCACCAAAGGGCAGATTGATTTTGCCACAACAACAAACCATTCGGGATATTTTGGAAGCAGGTTGCACAGTGGTTTGTTGCCAAGATACGGAATTGACACAAACATTGCAGGCATTGAAGCAAAAACCAAAATTGGTCATTACCGATTCCCAAGCATTTGGACGTGTGGCAAAAGATGTGCCAAACGATGTGTTGCTGACTTCTTTTTCCATTTTGTTTGCAAGATATAAAGGGGAACTGGAAACATTGGTACGCTCTGTCAAAAAAATATCCACATTGCAGGATACGGATTGCGTCTTGATTTCGGAGGGCTGTACCCACCATAGACAATGTGGCGATATTGGTACGGTCAAAATACCGAATTGGATTGCAAAGTGTGCCAAAGCAAATCCACAATATGTATTTACATCAGGACAGGAGTTTCCAAAGGATTTGGAAAAATATGCATTGGTCATTCATTGCGGTGGTTGTATGCTCAACGAAAAAGAAATGCTGTATCGTATACAGACAGCCACAAATGCAGAGATACCAATTGTGAATTATGGGATTGCGATTGCATATATGCATGGGATTTTGAAACGCAGTGTAGAGATTTTTCCCAAAGTAGCAGCATTATTGGATTGAATCAAAAACAAGACAGTATCCTCACTGTCTTGTTTTTTGATTTATATAAAGTAGAAAGAGAAATCTTAGGGTTTATGCATTGCCACGTCCCAATGTTTCAAAGCCACTCTGACAGAACGTGCCATTTTGCGTAATTATCCGCACCATATGGATTGGTAGGGGCATATGTTTTTTCGTGTTCTGCAAACATTTCTTGATATTCTGTGAATGTCAGACAATGGTATGTTTCTGAAAACACGACAGGTGTTTTGGCAAACCGTTTGCGATGTACCCGTGGGTAGTTCGGTTTATAATATCCCAAACACAGTAACGCCAACGGAAATACATAATCGGGTAATTGAAACAAATCTTTGTGATATGCATAATGTTCTATGATATCCCCAATGTAACAAGAACCAATCCCCAAAGATTCGGCGGCAATGACAGCATTTTGTGCGGCTGCCATGAATGGTTGATTGTCACAGGATTTGCCGAGTTTTTGTTTTGTTTGCGGGTCTTTGATGACAATGATGAAATATAACATTTGGTTGCCGCTGGCAGCAGCCGTCTTCTACTTTGTGGTAGTTGGATATCCATTCGCCCGCACTGCGGTTTCTGCCTCTGATATCTTGCAATACTACAGCATGGCACATACCGATAGTACATTTTGCACAGCAAATGCAATGCTGAAAGGTTTTTTCAAAGGAATTTTTACCACTTCTACTTTCAAATCTGTAATTTTCATAAATACTGCCTCCCTTAATTATAATTTCATAAAAATTTTGCTATTTATAAAATTTTTCGTCAAATATTTTTATACTTTTATGATGATTTTGTAGATATTTATATAAAACGACTCATCAATATTTTAGCATTTATAAAAAAAATCATTGTGCTGTCATAGGATTGTTTATTTACTCTTTGTACGTTTCGTGATATATTAAAAGAAATCATGAACATGGGGAGGAACAAACATTCATGCTTGGAGAGCAAGTCAGAAAAATCAGAAAATCCAGAAACATTACATGAAAAGAAATTGCAGAACAAACAGCTCTTTCTATTGGTTATATTTCACAAATTGAAAGGAATTTGACAGACCCTTCTTTGTCTACATTACGCAAATTGAGTGCCGCATTAGATGTACCAACGTATTTATTTATGGGGGGAGATGTGGATACAGGTCTGACAACACGCAAATCAGATATCATCACATTGTCACAACCGCATACCAGTATTCGTTACCATTTGCTGACACCAATGCCGTCGGCAACATTTTCCCCGCAATCATTGGTCATTCGCTTTGAGCTGGACGCACATACCGCAGACGGAGAAATGCCGGTCATACACCCCAGTGAGGAAATTATATTGCTGGAAAGCGGTACGTTGGATATTGATATTTCGGGAGAAACCATTCACTCGGAGGCAGGAGACAGCACCATCATTTTAGCCAATGCACCACATAGTGTGTTTAATCCGAGTGACCAAACGGTGGTGGGACTGTCGATTTTTACTCCTGCAATTTGGTTTCCGAATACAAAACGATATAAACCATAACTTTTGACAGATGTCTTGGTTCTCTTGTATTGCACAAGAGAGCTGTTTTTTTAAACGGGAGGGATTTTGATGAAAGATATGATAGTATGTGCATATGAAATTGCCATTACAAAACGTAGCGGGGAATGCCGTACTGCGTATTTGCACAGAGTCAAACAAAATGCATGGGCTTGTCAGGTCAAAATCGCAGATTTGCAACACAATGCAGACATCAACAGAATACCAAATCCCATCAAACAGGACATCGAGCGGTCAAAAAGATACCAAAAAGAATTGTTATTTCTGTTGGAACCATGATATGACAAAAGGAGTGTATGATGATGTGGACAAACATTGTGGAAGGAACAACGTTTCTAAAAAAATTGTATGATATGGTGCCAAATCTGGAACAAACAGAACTCATCAAATGGGAGTGGCACAATCGCAACGATAAGCTGACACTGCATATATTACTCACACAACCCATGAACCACATACCGCCCAAATGGCTTGCCTGTGGATATGATGCGGTTATACTGGAATTGGATTTGTTTGATATTTTGGAAGCAAGGTTTGATACCAAGTACCACACGCAGTATCAAACCCATATTTCCATAAAAAAACAAGAACCCGATAACATTTGTGTGGATTGTACAGGGGCGGTACAATTTCATATTTGTGCAGCATTTGCCATGATACAAAAGCTGCATGGTTGCACAAAACAAGAAATACAAACAGAAATATGATACACACAAAAAAGCCAAAGCAAACCCTTTGGCTTTTGCAATACAGTCATTTATGTTCTGATTTGATATATGAAAATGATTGGAATACTTCTTTTTTGTATATGATAAAGGCATAGAAGAAAAAAGGCTGGTGAAATATATGCAAAAAGAAATAGAGCAATATTTACAATATTTAAGGGAACAGGAAAAAAGCAAAGCTACCATTCAAAAATATACTTTGGCATTGGAACAGTGCATATCATTTTTGAGAAATCAAAAATGGGAAAAAGAAACATTATTATTATGGAAGCAAGAACTGCAAAAAAAGTATTGCAGTACAAGTGTAAACGGAAAATTAGTCGCAATCAATGGATTTTTGATATATATGGGCAGACAAGATTTGAAAATCAAGCTATTGAAAGTACAACGAAAGATATTCTGTGAAGAAAACAAGGAGTTAACCAAACAGGAGTATCAAAGACTGGTGCAAACTGCAAAAAACGAAGGAAAAGAAAGACTTTCACTTGTGATACAAACCATATGTGCAACAGGAATTAGGGTGTCGGAATTGGAAGCAATTACAAAAGAAGCCGTAGACCATGGCAGAACAGAAGTACAATGCAAAGGAAAAAACCGTGTCATATTTTTACCGTCAAAGTTAAGGGAAAAGTTGAAAAAATACGCAAAACAACAAGGGATTGTGCAAGGAATATTATTTCGGACAAGAACGGGAAAAGCATTGCACAGAGGCAACATCTGGACAGAAATGAAGCAGATATGCCAAAAAGCAGGCGTGTCTGCACAAAAAGTGTTTCCGCATAATTTAAGACATTTATTTGCAAAAACATATTATGCAAAAGAAAAAGATATTGCAAAATTGGCAGATTTGTTGGGGCATTGCAATATCGAAACAACAAGAATTTATATTATGGAAACAGGAAAAGAACATCTGAAACGATTGGAGGAAATGGATTTGATTGTATCATGACCATGTTTGCACAAAAAAAGACAGCAAGATTACGGATTAAATCTTCTGTCATAAATATACTGGCAATATTTTTATATAAAATATCCACTTTCCATATATTACTATGTTTTATATAAAAATACAAGTACATTTTCAAAAAAATTACATAAAAACAAAAGCCGATTGCCAAAAATCTGAATACGGCTTTATTTTCATGCAAAAAATGATAAAAATTTGCGGTGATTTTGATGTTTTTTTACGAGGATATTTTGAAAACATGATATGCGGTAAAAACAGAGCATATCAGACAAAAACAGACAGGATACCCCCTGACCGATTTATGACAGAAGATTTATTCTGTTATAACCTAAAAAATTAGGAGACAAAACATTGAGATGGAGGGGTTTTTGTGAGTAAAAAAACAACAAAAAGAACATTATCCATGGCTTTGGCAGCATCATTGGCATTTGCACCTATGCAGGCATTT
>JAHHTU010000034.1 GCA_020024455.1 Anaerotignum sp.
GAGGCTGCTCAGGTTTTTGCGGTTTTTCAGGTTTCTGAGGCTGCTCAGGTTTTTGCGGTTTTTCAGGTTTCTGAGGCTGCTCAGGTTTTTGTGGTTGTTCGGGTTTCTGAGGCTGTTCCGGTTTTGTTGCATCTCCTTTTGTAGAGAAGAAATCCACTTGATAAGAGATGGTGGTTGGTTGACCAGATGCGGTTTGCAAGCCGTCGATTTCCACTGTATACAGTCCATGATAGTTTTCATTGTATTGCATATTGGTGTTTGGACGGAATATGATACAGTTGGGAACGCCATAACCGTCTAAATTTATGTTGAAATAACCATCTGCTTTATTGGAACTTGATAAATTCCAAACTTTACCATCACTTTCCTGTGTGATTTTCACATTGACATTTGATGGTTTAGGAGCGTTATACTTTTCGGGATTTAAGGAAACACTCCAAGCATGATTTCCGGAAAAAATATCATTTGGAAAATTTCCGGAAGCAGGCCAGCTGATGAAGTCATAATCACAACCTTGACCAGAGCGGTCAAAGGAATATTCTGTCACAAACATTCCTGCATGACCAAATGCGGTTTTGCCCATGTTTGGATTGAGTTGCCAACGGCGATGTCCCACTCTGTCAATGTTGGAGGAGTCGCTGTCGTCCATAAACATATCTACTGCATAGCCAAGCGGGTCTTTGGTTTCCCACATTTGTGCAATATTGCTGGAAGATGTAGAGTCATATCCTTTTTGATAAAAAGATTCGTCCATGTCTGCCGGTTTAGACGGTCTGTGGGTAAGACGACCATGTGCAGCCAATAAGACAGCACCATGTTGTGCAATTTCGCATCGTTCTTGGTCGAGCTGCACATCTGGCAAACCTGCAATTTTTCTCATGACATTCAGACGGTCAATTCCCATCTGCAATGTGCTATCAGTCAGTTTGCCTGCAAAATACGGTGCAGAAACAGAGGGTTGTTCGGCAAAAATTTGTGTGTTTGCGGTTGAGGGTTTCAAAAGTTGTGTGATTTCTGATTTGCTTAGTTTGGGCAAATCAGATGCCCCGCTGTTTAGCATACTATCCGCAGCTGAAACCGGAACAGCCAAAGAAGTGACTGCCAGTGACAGTGTCAGAGAGAATGCCATGAGGCGGCGAAGTGGTGCGTGCTTTTTCATAATCATTTCCCCTTTTCTGTAAAAATATATATTGATATTTTTATGTGCATATAGTGGAATATGTATGGATTGGCAAATAATCCGATGCATGATATTCCGCTATATATCCATTGTGAATAAAAGAAAAAATATTGTATATACAAAAAATAACACTACCGAATTTATTGATGTTTTTTGAACTGTACTTGTTTGTGATTGATGCATATAGATTTATAAAAATATTTATTTTATTGTAACATTTGGGTTGCTTGATGTCAATTTAATCCTTATAAAAGCAGATTATGCAAGAGTATGATGTGTAATAAAGAATTGAAAAAAGAAAAAAGCCGTTTTATCAAAAAACGGCTTTTGCTGTGAGTGACATGATTCGAACACGCGACCTTCTGATCCGTAGTCAGACGCTCTATCCAGCTGAGCTACACTCACAAATGTTAGGCAAGAAAGATAATACAACAGAAAAAAACTTTTGTCAATAGAAAATGGTAAAAAACCCAAAAAAATATTTTGGAATGTGCTATAATCAAAGGAATAAAAAAGATAAAGGAGGAATTGCCATGCAACCGCAATTTCATGAAAATCAGAAAAAGGCGATACAACATGATAAAAACCCCATGTTGGTATTGGCAGGCCCCGGCAGTGGAAAAACAACGGTGATTGTATACCGTATCAAATATTTGATAGAAACATTGGGTGTTTTACCGCAAAAAATATTGGTCATTACATTCACAAAAGCAGCAGCGGAACAAATGAAAGAAAGATATCAACATCTATCCAATAAACAGGGCGTGGTGTTTGGGACATTTCACAGTATCTTTTTTCGGATTTTGAGAAAAGCATATGCATATCGTGTGGAGCAGGTGTTGCAGGAGGAAGAAAAGAAAACCATGTTGCGAAACTTGATGCATGACCTACATATCGAAACACAGGACGAGGACGAGTATATCCAGCTGTTTTCCAATCAATTTTCGTTGATGCAAAATGAACTGCTGACTTTTTCCACATTTCAGCCCCAAGGATTGCCGCCCGATGAGTTTCAGGCATTGGCAAAAGCGTTTGCATCGGCAAAACGCAAACAGGAAAAAATTGATTTTGACGATATGCTGACAGAGTGTTACGCATTGTTACACAATGATGCAACAGAAAGAACGTATTGGCAACAAAAATTTGATTATATATTGGTAGATGAGTTTCAAGATGTCAATGCGGCACAATATGCTTGTTTAAAGCTATTGGCAGGGGAGAAGAAAAATGTGTTTGTGGTGGGCGATGATGACCAAAGTATTTATGGATTTCGTGGTGCAAGACCTGATTTTATGCTGGATTTTCCGAAAGATTATCCCCATACAAAAAAAGTTGTGTTAGATGTCAATTATCGTTCCACAGACCGCATCATTCGCTTGGCAGAGCGTGTCATTGGCAGAAATGCATATCGCTATCAAAAAGATATCAAGGGCAATCGAGAGGTTGGGGACAAAATCAAAGTCTTTACCACAGAAGATACCGCAGAAGAAGCGGAAGAAGTGGCAAAGCGTATCCAAGCATTGATATCGCAGGGTGTGCCATTGGCAGAAATTGCTGTGATTTACCGTACCAATATACAAGGAGGAGCATTTGCCCGTGCGTTGTATCGCAGAGGTATTCCGTATCATATCAAAGATGGTGGATTGAACATTTATACCCATTGGATTGCAAAAGATTTGCAGGCATATTTATATTTGGCAGAAAATCCGGATAGCGACCAAGCACTTTTGCGTATCATGAACAAACCAAAACGATATATCAGTAAGGCGTTATTGGCAGAGGCAGAACAGATGCCGTATGGATTGTTACGCAGTTTATATGTTTGTCCATCATTACAGAAATGGCAGTCAGAGCAGTTGGAACGCTTGGAGGGGGATTTGCAACAAATCAGAAGAAGAAAACCATATGAAGCATTGCGTTATATTCGAAATGTCGTGGGATATGATGAATATTTGGCAGAGTATGCATCATACCGCAAATCAAATCTGCCGTCTATGCTGGAAATTTTGGACGAAATTACAGAAACTGCAAAAGGAACGGAAGATTTCCGTATGTTTGAAAAAAGGTTGGAAGAAATGAGCCAACAAATGAAAGAACAATCCCAATATAAACAAAATCATGCCAATGCGGTGACATTGACAACATTTCATTCCGCAAAAGGATTGGAGTTTGCGGCAGTATTTCTGCCATCTATGGCAGAAGGGGTTTTACCATATGAAAAAAGCAAAGATGGGGCGTGGTTGGAGGAAGAACGCCGCCTTTGTTATGTCGGTATGACACGCACAAAGGATAGGTTACATCTTTCTTTTGCCAAAAACAGATATGATAAGCCTGCAAAGCCCTCTCGGTTTCTGCAAGAAATGGGCTTGGATATCTCTTTGCTTATTCAAAAAAATAAACGAAAAATTTAAGAAAGAGTTAAAAAAAATCCGGTGTAAGTTTGTTATAATACTACTATGGAAATATATGTAAAGCAGGAGGGAAAATGCATTATGAAATATCATCAAAAGCAAAAGTGGAAACAACGAATGGTTGCAATGATTGCACTTGTGATTGTCGTGATTATGGTACTGGGAACGATATTGCCTGTGTTTGCGGCACAAACGGTCAATGCCGTTTCCGCAGTACAACCCACAGAGGAGGTAGATGAGGCATCAACCATACCACTGGAACAGGAAGTGGGGGGAGAACTGTTTGAAATGCAAGTGACGGCAGGGTTTGATGGAGCATATTTGGTCACATATACCACCCCTTTGGTGGCAACGGTGACAAATTTGGGACAAGGTTTTCATGGAGAATTGCAAGCAAAGGCGTATATTCAAAATGAAACAGATAGTGTAGAATATGCCGTATACAGCCATGCATTGGACTTGGAGCAAGGAAACACCAAAACTATTCACATGAATTTGCCGATGAATACCATCGTAAAAGCATTGGAAATTACATTGGTGAATGATGCGGGGACGGTCATTTATCGTAAAAATGTACCCATGCAGGCAAAACGAGAAGATACGGTTATGGTGGGGGTGTTGAGCGAACAACCCCAAACCATGCAATATTGGTCTGAATTTCAAGCAGATACTGTGGAGAAGAAAAGTTCTTTTACTTGCTTCTTAGATGAAACCATATTTCCGACAGAAGAAGAAGTGATGCACAATTTTCAAGCGATTGTGATAGATGATTTTGATACAAAGCGTTTATCTGATGTGCAAAGAAAAACATTGCAAAATTGGGTGAGCAATGGGGGTTTGCTGTTGCTTGGTACAGGCCCACAGGCAAGCAAAGTATTGTCCGGTTTGGATTTTGTCAATGTGACCATAGAGGGAAGCGGCAGTGTGCAGACATTTCCGCAAACAAATGCGGAGGGGATTGCATTGTCCTCTGCCATGCAAACAGCCAATATCCAAGGGGAAAAATTGCAGTCCACACGCAACCCCTTGTTGTCAAAACTGGGGTATGGCAGTGGAAATGTGCTGATACACCACTTTGCATTGGGATTGACACCATTTGCAGATTTGAAAGACAATACAGGTTTGTTGGCACATTGGTATAACGAAATTGTGCCGCATGATTTTGTGCAAGAAAACAACTATTCTACCAATTTGGAATACATTGCAACCAGTATGCCTCCGTTTTCTTCCGGTATTGTGTATTTGATATTTGGCGGCATTGTGATATATATTTTGCTTGTTGGCCCTGTCATCTATTATATCTTAAAGAAAAAAGACAAACGGGAAAAAGGCTGGATTTATATTCCTGCGATGTCGTTGGTGTTTTTGGTCATGATGTTTGTGGTTGCAAAAAACAGCCCATATCAAGGCAATATGTTTCATTCTGTGGCAAGTGTGGAAATGAAAGAAGATACACCCATCGCAGAGGCAGAAGTATATATGTCCATGAAATCACCAAACAAAGAACAGTTGCGGTTTGAAACAGAAGAGAATATCCCCATACAGCCGACCGACGCAAGACGTTATTATGCAAATCAGCAGGGAAAGGCTGTTTGCCAATATAAAGTACTGTATGACCAAGAGAAAACAAGCATGACATTTTATGAAACCGGTGCATGGCAAACACACACCGTCACTGCAAATACGACATGGAACTTGGGCGGAAATGTGGATTGTGATGTCACATTCGATGACAAGACTGTAACGGGCAGTGTGACCAATCATACCAATGTGCATTTTGTAGATGCCATGTTGGGTGTTGGCAACTTTTTTATAAAAGTGGGAGAACTTCCCGCAGGGGAAACCGTACAAATCAATCATAAAATCAAACAGGAACAATTAAACGGAACCTATTATCGGGACCAAATTGATATGGCGTTGTATGGCAGTGAAGATGGTCACCCGATGAACGCAATGACATTGGTTCGCAATGGTACAATTTCCATACAAGAAGGATTTCGCTTAAAAAGAGAAGAACAATTGATATCGGAAATCAAAGAATGGACAGATAGGAAAAATGAATCAGGAATCGGTTGGGATAACAAACAAGAAGTTTGCCAATTTTACGGATTTACAGAAAATCCGATATTTGGCGGCAATAAATACATCAATGGCAAACCGGTGGCAGAAAGCAGTATCAACATTTATTATCAAACATTTACAAGGGATTTATCGAAAATCAAAGCATTTGATTTGCCATTTACCATATTGCCTTCCATGCAGGATTACAAAAACGATTATGTTGATTTGTCTTATGACAGATGGGAAAATGCGTGTAATTTGAATAACAATACAGACAATCCGGCAGAAGTCATACTGCCTTATACCATTGGTAAAGATGTGCGTGTGGATACCATACAGTTTTATTTGGAAAATGATATGTATATCAGTGGTATTACGGAGTCGGCAAAAATATACAACAACAAAACACAACTATGGGAAGAATTGCAAGACAGCCCCTATACGCCGGCAACGGATTATCTGAATGCACAGGGACAAATACAAATCAAAGTGTTTATACAGGAACAAGGGTATATACAAGTACCCAAACTGCGTGTGAAAGGGGGCGGTTTGTATGCTTGAACTGCGTAATTTGGTAAAGAAATATGGAAATTTTACAGCCGTAGACCATTTGCATTTGACCATACCAGATGGTAGCATTTTCGGCTTTGTCGGGCCAAACGGGGCAGGCAAAACAACGACCATGCGTATGATGGCAGGGTTGTTGCGTGCCACAGACGGCAATATCTTTTTAGGTGATGTGGATATGACCAAAAATCCCAGATTGTTGCGTAGCAAAATCGGATATATGCCGGACTTCTTTGGGGTATATGACAATCTGAAAGTGACGGAATATATGGACTTTTATGCAGGTACATATGAAATCCCATATAGCGAAAGAAAGGCAATCATTGATAATTTATTGGAAATTGTAGACCTTTCGCACAAAAAAGACGCATATGTGGACAGTTTGTCAAGAGGCATGAAACAAAGACTGTGCTTGGCAAGAAGTTTGGTACATGACCCTGATTTGTTGATTTTGGACGAACCGGCATCGGGATTAGACCCAAGAGCAAGGGTGGAAATGAAAGAAATCTTAAAACAATTACAGGTTATGGGCAAAACAGTTGTCATCAGTTCGCATATTTTGCCGGAATTGGCAGAAATGTGTACCGAAGTTGGCATTATCAATGCCGGAAAGGTGGCAACACAAGGCACTGTGCGGGAAATTATGCGTCAGTTGACACAAAAGCGTATCATTCATGTGAAATTTATGGCAGATGCACAACAGGTGACAACCATTTTACAACAAATGCCTACGGTAAAAGAGATTGAAGAGCAAACCACAGATGTGCAATTTGTATTCGATGGCACAGAAGAACAGCTGGCAGATATTTTGAAACAGCTGGTGATGGCAAATATCCCTGTGTTATCGTTCCAAGAAAAAGAAGGCAATTTGGAAGAAATCTTTATGCAAGTAACGGGAGGTGAAACCATATGATAAATCCTGTATTACGCAGAGAAGCAATTACAACCATGCGAAATTGGAAAACATATGCAACGGTGGCAATCTTTTTGGGCATTACGGCGTTGGGTGCATTTTTCTATATCTATATGAATATGTTCCAAAATTACAATATGTCTTTTGACCCGGAAAGTATGTTGGTGCTGTATATTGTGCTGGCATCTATGCAGATGGGACTGGTGATGTTGGTAGTGCCTGCGGTGGCAGCGGGCAGTATCAGCGGAGAGAGAGAACGGCAGACATTGGATTTGCTCTTGGTCACAAAAATGAGTCCGCTTTCCATTGTCATGGGGAAATTGATGGCGTCTTTGATGTATATTTTGCTGTTGATTTTGGCAACATTACCAATCTTTGGGTTGACGTTTTATTTTGGCAGTGTGTCTTTGGTGCAGGTTTTGGAAATGTTCTTGTTTGTACTGGTGAATGCTTGCATGGTGGGGGCAATTTCCATATTTTTCTCCTGTGTATTCAAAAAGACCATTACTTCCATTGTACTGATGTATTTGGTGATTGGTGTGTTATGTTTTGGGACATTGTTGGCACTTGGTTTTTTGGTGGTTTCTGCAAGTGTATCACAAACAGGTGAATTGCCACTGTTGACCGGCATTATAACATTGGTTCCCAATCCCGGTGTTGCGTTCTTTTCCATCATAGATGCACAACTGGGTACCAGTATCGCATATGAGGCAATCCGATTTGTAGACGGTGCGTCCGATACGGAGTTATGGTTGGTATCACATATGTGGTTGTTGCATATTGTATTTGATTTGGTGGTTACGGTGCTGTTTGTATTCTTGTCGGCACATATGATTAACCCTGTCAGAGAACAAAAAAGGAGTCGGAAAAAATGAAAGAATTTCTGCGGTTGCTGTTTCCTCTAAAAAGAAAATTGATGCTGGAACGGTTTTGCAAATGGTTTTTGATATGGGAAAGCATTACAGGCAGTATGGGTATTCTGTTGTTGCTGATATCGAAATTTTACCGCATCGACCATGTGCTGTTCTGGTGTGGCGTTCTGCTGTTGTGCGGGTTGCTTGCAACATTGGTTACCACTTTTTGGATAAAAAAAGTCACAGCACAAGAAACAGCAGCCACAGCAGATGCCTGTGGCGGTGCAGAGCGTATGATTACAACCATGGAGTTGTTGCAAAGAGGCACAAACAATGATGTGGAAGCCTTGGCTGTGGCAGATGGCTTTGCAAAAGCAAAGGAGCAAGATTTTGCAAAACAATATCATATTCAACTGTCAAAAAAATGGCTGCGATTGTGTGCTGTGGTATTTGCGGCTTTGGTTTGTGTGGGATTTGTACCCATACAAAGAGAACCTGAGGCAAAAATATTTGCAGATGCAAAATTAGAGAAAATCGAGCAAGTCAAAGAAGAAGTGCAAGAAGAAATGACAAAAGAAGAAAAACAGATATTTACAAAAGCAGTCAAAAGTTTGGAGCAGGCGTTGCAACAGGCAAAAACACAAAAACAGGCAGAAGATGCTATACAACAGGCACAGCAGGAAATGAAACAGCTGGAAAAACAAAGTGTTTCAAAAGATTTATCTGCTTTGGCAGAAACACTCAAAAAACAAGCGGGTATGGAAGACTTGGCAAAACAGATGGAGCAGGGAAACGGCAAAGGCATTGCCGAACGTATGCAACAAATACAAAATATGTCCCCTGAACAAAAAGCGGCGTTGGCACAGGCATTGGCACAGACAGAAATTTCTGACGAAGCATTACAGGAAGCGTTGCAACAATTACAAGATGCATTGCAAAATGATGAAAATTTGCAAGACGCATTGCAACAACTGCAAAAGGCAGTGACCGCACAGGCAAATACCAATGCAAAATTGCGATACGGATTGCAAAAAATGAACCAGAGTTTGGCACAAAATGCAGTATCCGCAAACAATAACACCATGCAAAATCAAGCACAGACAAATGCCCAAGGTGCACAACACAATCAAGGCAATCAAAGTACACAAGGCAATCAAGGTCAGCAAGGCGGTAACGGCGGAAATGGTACGCAAGGGGCAAATGGTACAAATGGTATGCAAGGCAATGGTGCAGGAGCAGGCGGCGGCAACGGCAGAGGCAGAGGACACATAGAGGCAGAACCTATATACACAAGAAATGCTGCCAATAAAGCAGACGAAGATGTGCAGTTACAAGGCATAGACACAGAACAAGGACAAACAACTATGACAGAACATCATACTATGGGAGAAGAAGGCGAACACGTACCATACGATACGGTATATCAACAATATCGCAATGATGCCATGCGTTCTTTGGAAGAACAAAATATTCCATATGGTATGAAAACATTGGTTTCGGATTATTTTTCCACGTTGGAGCAATAAGGAGGATATCAAATGAATAAAAAAACAATATGGCTTTGTATATGTTTGGCTACGATTGGTTTGAGTGGCTGTGGTGTGGTGAAAGAGGAAGATGTGGTAGAAGTCAAACAAGGCATACAGGAGCTCAAAGGTGCTACCAAGGAATTAAAGCAGAAGTTTGATACTAAAAAAAAAGAAATAGAAGCAGAATTGCAACAAATCAACTGGGCAGAAGCAGTGTTTTTTGTTTCTGATGATGAAATGAAACAAGAAGTGGTATTGACCAGAACTGACCTGCCAACACAGCAAACCATAACAGAAACAGAAGATTTTATTTCCGATATGCATACACAGGATTGGAAAAAAGTGGATAGTTTGCCAGAACAACAAAAACCGATAGCAACATATGATGTGGGACGTACATTTTATATCGGGGAAGATGACAATAACATAGAAAAAACATTGGTTTTGGCAAACATGGTGGTATATGATGGATATGTACAGTTGCAAATATTGGACGGTATGACAAAATATTTGGATTTTATGATACCAAAAGATGCATTTTATATCACATATGCCGTAGATGCCGACGTGGTGAAACAGTTGACAGCATTTGGTGCTTAATCCATATGTGAAACAAACATGATGAGGGGGTTATGTCAATGCAACATCATCAAAAATGGAGAGAAATGCGGGAAGAGATGCAAAAAAATATCAAAGAGTTTCGTGGTATGACAGATGAAATGAAACAAAAAATGTATGAAAACAAATCACAAATGATGGAGGCTTTTGCACAGATACAATGGGCAGAAGAAATATTTTTGAATATCAGTCATCAACCAAGAGAAGAATTGGTTTGTATTCGCACAGATTTGAAAATTCCCAAAATGGTAGAACAAAAAGAAAGATTTATCGAACTGATGCAAGTGGATACATGGCAGAAAGCAGAGGCTTTGCCTCCACACGAAAAACCTGTTGCAACATATGAAGTCAAATGGAAATTTGCTATGGCACAGCAGGAAACGCAACAAACAGTACTGTTTACAAACATGGTGGTGTATGAGCAATTTGTACAATTGGAGATTGTGGACAGTATGACAAAATATTTGAAGTTTTTGAAACCGAAAGATACATTTTTTGTTACATATCGAACAGGACATGATGTGACAGAGCATTTGAAATCATTTGTTTAATCAAACATAAGGAGGAAAAGGGGCATGGGATTGTTACAGCCTTTGGGATTGTTGGCACTGCTTTCAGTACCTGTGATTATCGGGATGTATTTGTGGAAACAGAAGTATCAACAAAAACAGGTGCCAAGTTTATTTCTTTGGGAAAAGGTGTTGACACAAACAAAATCACAACAGCCTTGGCAAAAATTGAAAAAAAATAAACTGATGCTCTTGCAGATTGCGGCGGCTGTGTTGTTGTCTTTTGCTTTGGCAGCCCCTTTTGTGGCAGGCAATATGCAGGTGCAATATGCCGTATTGGCATTGGATTGTTCTTTGAGTATGCAAACCCAAACGGCTGACGGCAAACAATCCCGCTTTGATTTGGCAAAAAAAGATATGATGGATTGGGTGGAACAATCACCCGAACATTCCTCTTTTTCATTGGTGATGTTGACAGACAATCCGTTTGTGGCAGTCAGTGGCGGACAGGACAAACAAACCGTGTTGCAATTACTGCAAAAAGCACAGCCCACAGCAGGCGGCGTGGATTGGGAGCGTGCAAAAACACTTTTGACAGCAGAACAAGACGCTTTGGGTGGGGATATTGTGCTATATACTGACGATTATGGCAATTTGGGCAGTATGGAAGCGGTGGAGCAAATCTATAACCAACAAGAGCAAAATACGGCTGTGACATTGCTTTCGCATACTTTACAAGCAGATGGCGGATATGTTTTGACAAGATTACATCAATATGGCACAGAAACCGTACAAAAAACGGTAACATTGTTTGCAGATGGTGCGGTATATGATACAAAGACCATAACATTACAACCACAACAGGATACAGATGTGGTGTTTGAGGGGATTTCGGAACAAACCAAGACACTGGAAGTGCGTGTTTCTCCACAAGATGCACTTCCCTTAGATGATGTACGTTATTTGGGTGTGGGAAAAGCACAGACACAAAAAGTATTATTGGTAACAAAAGGAAATATCTTTTTGGAAAAAGCATTGTCGCTGCTGGAACAAGTGGACTTTTATAAAACAGAAGCAGTGCAGACAGAGGGATATGGCTTATACATTTTTGACGGCATAATACCGGAAACATTGCCGACAGATGGACACCTGCTGTTTCTCAATCCACCGAAAAATCCATGGTTTACCGTAGGGGCAGAACAGAATTTCTCCGATATGGTGAGGGGGACAGATGTGGCAGGATTGGAAAATATGCAGGATATCACATTTGCATTGCAAAAAGGCACGCCGCTTTCCGCAAATTGGGGGAAAACCATATTGCAGGCAGAAGGCAAGACATTGGGTTTGTTTGGAGAAATGGACGGCAGAAAAATGACAGCACTTGGATTTGATGTACATAACAGTGATTTTCCGTTGCAAACAACGTTTCCTGTGATGTGGTATCGTTTAATGGAATGGTATTTTCCAGAACAGGTTGCCGGTGTTTCGCAAAGTGTGGCAGGACAGGCAGTATCCTTTGCGTTAAAACCGGATACACAAAAGGCAGTTGTCCAAACCGCAGAGGGCAAAGAGATTGCCATATTGCCACCAACACCTGCAAGAACATTGACAGAAACCACACAAAGTGGTTGGTATCTGCTCAAAGAAACCGATGCAAAGGGCAATACCACAACCACGCCTTTTGGTGTGAATGCACAAACGGTGGGCGAGTCTGACTTGTATGTGACAAAAGAAAAAGCAGAACAAACAACAGCTGCCAAGAAAACCATTCATGCAGGAAAACCAATCACAATTTGGTTGTTGTTGTTATTGTTGGGCGTGATTTTAACAGAATGGTGGGTGAATTGTCGTGAAAATTGAATTACAGCAACCGCTTTGGCTGGTATTGCTGCCTATGGTGTTTGCGGTTGTGCTTTGGATTGCAAAAAAAGGACAGTTTGGTTCATCATTTCAACAAAAATGGTATACAGGGATACGGCTTGTGGTATGTGGTGTGTTGATTTTGGCAATGGCACAACCCGATATCAGCATCAAAGCCAATGGTACAACTACGATTTTTGCGGCTGACCGTTCCGCCAGCACAACCAATACAGAACAACAAATCAAAGCTTTTTTGACAGATGCACAGAAGGCAAAGGATAAAAAAGATGTTTTGGGTGTGCTGTCCTTTGGGCGATTGGCAGGTGTGGAACAGTTGCCGGCAAAAGATGTCGATGTTTCGGCAAGTTTTGTTTCGGAAGTGGATAAAGGCGGTACGGATATTGCGGCGGTGTTGCGATTGGCAGCTTCTGTGATGCCTGAAAAAACCGCAAAAAGAGTCGTATTACTATCTGATGGGAATGAAACACAGGACGATGCGGTGCAACAGGCAAGGGCTTTGGCGGCACAAGGCATTGTGGTAGATGTCATGCCGTTATCCGCAGAAGAATACGCAGAGGTACAGCTGACAAATATGCAGTTACCAAAAGTTATCAACAAAAACACAAGATATGACATTGCATTGCAAATCAATGCCAATACAGATACCGACACAACCATACGATTATATAAAGGCAATGCTTTGATTGCACAAGAAGAGATTGCTGTGCATAAAGGCGAAAACAAAGTTGTATTTTCCGATATCACAGATAAGGGCGGTGGTGTGACATATCGTGCAGAGATTACAGCACAAGTGGATACATTGCCGCAAAACAATCAAGTATATGCTTATACATACATCACAGATGTCCCACAAGTGCTGATTGTGGAACAGCAAGAAAGCGGCAGAGCTTGGGAAGATATGCTGGATACACAAATGCATATCAAACGGATACAGGCACAGACGGCACCTGTTACCATAGAACAACTTTCCACGTATGATGGTGTGATATTGGCTGATGTTTCTGTGGAGCAGTTGCCAAAAGGATTTTTGGAAGCACTGGAAAGTTATGTGCGTGTGACAGGCGGCGGGCTTTTGGTCAGCGGCGGCGAAAATGCGTTTGCTTTGGGCGGCTATCAAAATACGATTTTAGAGGATATTTTGCCTGTCAATATGGATTTGAAAACAGAAGGACAAGCGTCCGATATGAGTATGTTTATGGTGATTGACCGTTCCGGCAGTATGGAGGACGGGGCATATGGTGTGACACGTTTGGAAATGGCAAAAGAGGCAGTCATTCGCAGTCTGGACAATTTCCAAAAAGGAGACAGAGTGGGGATTGTCACATTTGATGATACTGCACAATGGGTGGCACAGCCACAAGAAGTAACCGAAAATCAAAATGCTTTGACACAAGCCGCAGGCAGTATACAGCCGGGTGGTGGTACAAGTATATTGCCCGCTTTGGAATTGGCAGTGCAACAAATGGAACAAGAACAGACAAAACAACGACACATCTTGCTTTTGACAGATGGACAGGCAGAACAAAGCGGTTATCAAGCCGTTTTGCAACGCATGAAAGAAAAAAATATCACACTTTCTACGGTAGCTGTTGGGGCAGATGCCGATGTGCGTCTATTGGAGCGATTGGCAGAAGCCGGTGGCGGCAGATATTACTTTACAGATGAATTTACGGATTTACCTGAGATTTTTGCAAAAGAAACCATATTGGCAGGCAAAGAATTTTTGAACCACAGAACATTTTATCCCAAACAGCAGAATGCCTCTGCGATACTGTCGGGGGTGGAAAGTGTGCCGTCTTTGGGTGGTTATGTGGGGACAAATGCAAAAAGCCGTGCCGATGTGGTACTGGTGAGTGACAAAGACGAGCCGATATTGGCAACGTGGCAGTATGGGCTTGGCAGAAGTGCGGTGTGGACAGCCGATGTGGACGGGTTATGGTCAAAATCTTGGTTGGCGGTGGATACAGGCGTTTCTGTTTTGCGAAACAGTGTCGCATGGACGATGAAAACACAAGCCGCAGGGGATATGGTATTATCTGCGGAGGCGGCAGAAAAACAAAGTGTTTTGCATTTGGAAATGCCTTTTGATGAGACGGTGGAACAAGTGACTGCAAAAGTAGTCAATGCAGAACATCAAACATTTGATGTGCCGTTGCAGATGATGACGCCGCAGACATACGAAGGGGTATTGGATACGGCAAAACAAGGGGCATATATTGCCAATATCACCATAACCAAAAAAGACGGCAGTCAGACAAACAGCAATACCGGTTTTTATATTGGGTATCCCAAAGAGTATGATATGACTACAAAACAAAACGGTACACAGGTATTGCAACAGATTGCGGATATGACAGGCGGACGTATCTTAACCAAGGGGGAAGATGTGTTTGCAAAAACATTATCCGGTACTGTGGCAAAAAAAGAATTGCAGCATATGCTATTGATTGTGGGGCTATTGTTGTTTTTGGTGGATATTGCATTGCGTCGGTTTGTGTTTGTGACAATGAAGATGGAACGCATATGGACACAAGCAACGCAAAAACAGGAAAAACAAGAAAAACAACCTAAAAAGCCCATATTGCAAAAACAACCAAAACCAGAACAAAAAGCAAAAAAACAACAAACACAAACAACAGTGCCAAAGCAACAAGATACTATGCAAAAATTGGCAGATATGAAAAAAAGAAGAAAAAATTTGTAAAAAAGTTCTGTAATAAAAATGTAAAAATATTTATCAGATTTGATATTGTTTTTTAGATACGGTTTCGTTATGATAGAATAAGTGTTTGATTTTCTCATGTTTTACAATATATGGAAAAAACACAACATAAAAAAATCATAGCGAAGCCGTTTTTTTGAGGTTTCAAAACGAATGTCAATAAAATGAAAGAGGAAAGTTGGGGGTTTCATTGGAAGAAAGAAAAAAAAGGGCAGAAAGAAATCAAGCGAAACATACACACAGAAAAATGATGGTAGGCGTATTGAGTGTATTATTCGTATGTGGTATTGGGGTATTTGGATATTTTCTGTACCAAAGACATTTGGTAAATACACTTTTGGCATCAGAAAATATTTATCAAGGGGTGTCTGTGGAAGGGATTTCCATGGCCGGTTTGACAAAAGAACAGGCATTGGAACAACTGCAAGAAAAGTATAAAACAGAAGTGGACAATCAAACTGTGACATTTCAATATGATGCGGAACAATGGACAGTACCCTTTGCAGAAGTAGATGCGGGATATCATTTGGAAGAAGCTGTGGAACAGGCATATCGTACAGCCAGAGAAGGTACGGAAAAGGAATGTTTCAAAACAGGGAAAATCCTTTTGAAAGAAGGCATTGACATTCCCTTGGAGTATTCTTACAACAGAGAAAAAATGTCCGAAAAATTGAATGGCATTGCAAAAGAATTTAACAAAGAAGCTGTGGACAGTACGGTGAGCAGAAAAGGTGGGCAATTTGTGGTAACACCGGAACAAACAGGCCGCAGTATGAATATGGAAGATGCCAAACAAAAGGCAGAAGCGATGTTGGATAGCAAAGTTGGCGGAAGTGTACAGATTGTGGCAGAAACAGTACAGCCAAAGATTACCGCAGAAGCCAACAGTCATGTTACGGATTTGATTGGCAGTTATACTACAAAATATAATAATGCAGACCCAAACAGAAATACCAATTTGGCAGTTGGTTCCAATTATATCAACAATACCATGATTGCACCGGGAGAAGTGTTCTCTGCAAATGCAGAACTGGGTTCTCAAACGTATGCAGGTGGTTATAAAGATGCAGCCATTTATAACAATGGGAAAGTAGAAAAAGGTGTTGCCGGTGGTGTGTGTCAGGTGACAACCACGTTGTATAATGCGGCATTGATGGCAGAATTGGACGTTGTGGAACGTCATCCGCATTCTATGACCGTAGGGTACGCACCATTGGGCAGAGATGCAGCCGTTGCCGGTACTTACAAAGATTTGAAATTCAAAAACAATACAGAATATCCCATACTGATTGAGGCATATGCAAGCAATGGCAATTTGGTGATGAATATATATGGTCACGAGTCACACAACAGCGGACATACAGTAGAATATGAAACCGTATATGAAGCAACCATACCAAAGCCCGAAGAGGTTGTGGAAGAAGACCCAAATAAACCGGAAGGTGAAAAGGTTGTGACTGCAAGAGGCAGAACCGGTGCAAAAGTCAGTGTATACAAAGTGGTATACGAAAATGGAAAACAGGCGAGCAAAGATTGGTTCAGTTCATCTTCTTATCGTGCAGCGGCAGATTATGTGACGGTTGGTACAAAGAAACCGGAGAAAGCCGAAACAGCTGAAAATACAAAAGAAACAGAGGAAAAGAAAGCAGAGTAAACACAAACAATAAGGGGGTTCGTAGCGTGCGAACGCCCTTTTTGGGGTTTTACAGAAAGGAGCAAACAGAATATGTTTGAAATTGGAAAAATACCACCGCAAATATTGGAAAAATTGGTGTTGCAACCGGTGACGCACAGCAAAGTGCATAGAGCAGATGTTGTGGTAAGACCGAAAACGGGTGAGGATTGTTCTGCCATAGACCCACAAGGCGAGCTTTGTGTATTTTCCACAGACCCGATTACAGCAGCGACAAAAGATGCCGGATATTTGGCAGTGCATATCAACTGTAATGATGTATTTTCCGCAGGTGCGCAACCGATTGGCATATTGATGACCGTGTTGTTGCCACCGAACAGCGATGAGGCGGATTTGGAGCATTTGACACAAGGTGCTTTGGAAGCGGCAGCAGAAGTAGGCATTGAAATATTGGGCGGACATACCGAAGTGACAGATGCAGTCAATCGCCCAGTCATTTCTGCAACCATCATCGGAAAGACAAGAAAACACCATATGATTTGCACAGGCGGGGCACAGGTGGGACAAGATGTTGTGATGACAAAATGGGCAGGCTTGGAAGGCACTGTCATCATTGCACAGGAATATGAACAACAACTGCAAGGTTTGGTGTCGGAAACACTTTTGCAAGAGGCAAAAGAATATAAAGGATTTTTGTCTGTGGGCAAAGAATCCAAAATTGCGGTGGAACATGGTGCAACGGCAATGCATGATGCAACAGAGGGCGGTATCTTGGGGGCTGTTTGGGAAGTGGCAGAATGTTCCGGTTTGGGTGTGCGTGTGTTTGCAGATGCCATTCCTCTGACAGAAGCAACAAAAGAAATTTGCGGACAGGCAGAAATTGACCCATTGCTTTTGATTTCCAGCGGTACGATGGTGATTACCGCATTTGATGGACAGCAGTTGGTGGAAAAATTGCGGGTGGCAGGTGTAGAGGCAGCTGTCATTGGCACCATGACAGAAAAAGAAAAAACAATCATCAGACAGGATACAGAAACCATATTACAACAGCCTGTAAGCGATGCATTATATCAAGTGAAGTTTCGACAGGCACAAGGAGGAAACATATGAGAGAATTTACCGCACAGCATATTGCGACATTACCACCATCAGGCATACGAAAATTTTTTGATGTGGTGGCAACAATGGACAATGTGATTTCATTGGGGGTGGGAGAGCCTGACTTCCAAACACCAAAACACGTCAGAGATGCTGCCATACAATCTTTGGAAGAAGGCAAAACAAGATATTCTTCCAACTGGGGTATGCCAAAATTAAGAGAAGAAATTGCACATTATTTGCAGAGACGTTTTGGTTTGGTGTATGACACAGAACAGATTTTATGCACAATCGGGGCATCTGAGGCGATTGATGTGACATTACGTGCCGTTTTGGAAGTGGGTGATGAGGTGCTTGTGCCGGAGCCTTCCTATGTGGCATACAAACCTGCGGTATTGTTGCAACATGGTGTGCCTGTGGTGGTGGGAACAAAAGCAGAACACGGATTTCGTTTGCAAGCCAAAGATTTGGAACAGGCGATTACGGAAAAAACAAAAGTATTGATATTGCCATATCCCAATAATCCGACAGGAGCGATTTTGGAACAAAAAGAATTGCAAGAGATTGCAAACGTTTGTATCAAACATGATTTGCTTGTGATTTCTGATGAAATTTATGCAGAATTGACATATGGCGGCAAAAACCATGTTTCTATTGCCTCTATGGAAGGTATGGCAGAGAGAACGGTGGTGTTGAATGGATTTGCAAAGTCATTTTCTATGACGGGGTGGCGTTTGGGGTACGCCGTTGGCCCGAAAGAGCTGATAAAACAAATCCATAAAGTACACGCTTATATCATTATGTGTACACCGACAATGAGCCAATATGCGGCAATTGAGGCGTTGCGAGATGATATGCTATGTGATGCCGATGTGGATATGATGCGAAAGGCATATGATGCAAGACGACAATATTTGGTCAAAGAATGTAATCGCTTGGGCTTGGATTGTTTTGAGCCGGAAGGGGCGTTTTATGTATTCCCTTCGATTGCAAAAACAGGATTGTCCGCACAGCAATTTTGCGAAAAACTGCTGTTTGAAGCCGGTGTTGCTGTCATTCCGGGGGACGCTTTTGGGGTATACGGACAAAACCATGTCAGGATTTCCTATGCGTACAGTATGGAACAATTACAAACGGCGATGGAAAAGATTGGAATATTCTTAAAAAACAATGGTTGGCTATAATGGTTTCTTAACATGACTTGCATTGACTTTTCTAAAAAAATATGAGAATATAGAAAAAGAAATGAGAGGAGTGTGGAAAAAGGCATGGACGAAGGCAGTGAGAGCGACGCCAATTTGAAACAAAAATATCCAAATCGTATATTTTGTATGACAATGCCAAACAAATTGAAATGTTAGAGGTATAGTCTGTTTGTGTGCAATTTTTCACAGAAACAGAGTATGCCTTTTTGTGTTTGGAAATGTATCAAATAAAAAATTTGGAGGAATGAATAGAATGAACTGGGAACCACTGATATTACAGGTGATATTGATTGTACTGAATGCAATATTCGCAAGTGCGGAGATTGCAGTCATTTCGATGAACGAAACAAAGTTGAAGAAAATGGCAACAGACGGAGATAAACGTGCAAAACGTTTATCCAAATTAACGGAACAACCTGCAAAATTTTTGGCAACGATACAGGTTGCCATCACATTGGCAGGTATGTTGTCCAGTGCATATGCGGCAGAAAGTTTTGCTGACCCGTTGGTGGAAACGCTGGTTGCGGCAAATGTGAATATTCCGGAACCGATTTTGCAATCTGTTTGTGTGTTGTTGATTACAGTGATTTTGGCGTACTTTAACCTTGTGTTCGGGGAATTGGTGCCAAAACGTGTGGCAATGAAAAAATCAGAAGCATTGGCCTTGGGATTATCCGGTCTGTTGCGTATGGTTTCCCGTGTGTTTGCCCCTTTGGTGTGGTTGTTGACTGTATCCACAAATGCAATATTGCGTTTGATTGGGATTGACCCGGAAGATGACGAAGAAGAAGTATCCGAAGAAGAAATTCGCATGATGTTGGAAGCGGGGAACGAAAAAGGTACGATTGACGAACAAGAAGTGGAAATGATACAAAAAGTGTTTGCATTTGATGATACTTCTGTGGAAGAAGTATGCACACACCGCATTGATGTTGTGACATTGGATATGGACGATGATATGGACGTTTGGAGTGAAACGATTTACAACAGCCGTTATACCTATTATCCGATTACGGGCGAAGATGACGACGATATCATTGGTGTGTTAGATGCAAAAGATTATTTCAGATTAGATGATAAAAGTCGTGAGAATGTATTGAGAAATGCTGTGGATAAGCCTTATTTTGTGCCGGAAACCGTAAAGGCTGACGTGTTGTTCCGCAATATGAAACAAGAAAGAAAGTATTTTGCTATTTTGTTGGACGAATATGGCGGTTTGAGCGGCATCATTACATTGCGTGATATTTTGCAGTTGTTGGTGGGCGATTTCTATGAAGAAGATGATGTCATGGAAGAAGCCGATATTGTGCAGACATCTGCTTTGGAATGGAAAATCAAAGGTGGTGCTGACTTGGAAGAAGTGGCAGAAGCATTCAATCTACCATTGCCTATTGAAGAATATGATACATTTGGCGGATATGTTTGTGGCGTGTTGGGACACGTGCCGGACGATGGAACATCTTGTCAAGCGGAAACAACCAATATGCATATTATGGTGCATAGTGTGGAGAACCACAGGATTGGAAATACCACAGTTATTTTGAAAGAAGAACAAAAAGAAGAAGAAACGGAAGAATAAAAATCAAAGTGCTTGGGAACTCCAAGCACTTTTTTGTACGTGGCAGATTGAACAAAAAGCAAAAACAGCGTATAATAAAACCGAAAAGGAGGGATTCGATGATGGAAGAAAAATTGCAACAGTTGCAAAATTGGATTGCAGAATGTGAAAATATTGTGTTTTTTGGTGGGGCGGGGGTTTCCACAGAAAGCGGTATCCCCGATTTTCGCAGTGAAAACGGGATTTTTGCGGCAGTCAATGCCTATGGATATCAACCTGAGGTGATATTGAGCCATTCTTTTTTTATGGCACACCCTGAAATATTTTTTGCATACTATAAAAAAAATTTGCTGTATCCCGATGCGAAACCGAATGCTTGCCATAAAGCTTTGGCAAAGTTGGAGGAAATCGGAAAACTGCGTTCCGTGATTACACAAAATATTGATGATTTACACCAAAAAGCCGGCAGTAAACGGGTGTTGGAGTTGCATGGGACATTGTATAAAAATTTTTGCATGAAATGCGGTAAAACATTTGATTTACCCTATGTGATGCAAAATGATGGTGTGACAAGATGTGCAGATTGCGGCGGCATTGTGCGTCCCGATGTGGTGCTGTACGAAGAAGGACTGGACGAAAAAACCATACAAGCGGCAGTAGAGGATATTGCAAAGGCGGATATGCTCATTGTTGGGGGGACAAGCCTGAATGTATACCCTGCGGCAGGGCTGTTGCACTATTTCAGAGGGAAACATTTGGTGCTTATCAATAAGTCTGCAACCAATATGGATAAAAAAGCAGATTTGGTGATTTCTGAAAATATCGGAGAAGTTTTTCAAAAAGTGGTGTTAGAAAAATATTGAAAAATCAAGGGTTTTTCAGGTTTTTGATAAAAAAATGAAAAATTTTCAAAAAAAATTGAAAAATATGCTTGACAATATGGATTGTCTTTGATAGAATAAATCCTGCGTTACGAAACAACGCACTGTGAACTTTGAAAATAGAATAGTGAATGAAACTTACAACCCATAGTCAATTCAACCGGTAGCAATATCGGTATAAAAGACAAA
>JAHHTU010000035.1 GCA_020024455.1 Anaerotignum sp.
TCAAATCTTCTTTCAGTCTTGTAGCTTCGCCGATCAGTTCCAAACCTACGTTTTGCACTTTACCGCTTCTTTGTTCAACTACTACATAAATACCTTTGCTCATAGTAGGGGTTCCTCCTTTTTTTGCGTTTTATCAGATGATAAATTTTTCTTCCAGTTTGTTTACAATCGCTTCCACAGCCTGCTCCGGTGTCAAATCTTTCAAGATAGTACCAGCACCTTTTACTTCTTTTGTGAAGGATTTGAATACGTTGGTAGGAGAACCTTTCAAACCAATCATATCCAATTCCAAGTTATCTTTCAAATCTTCAAAACCTAAAATTTTGATTTCTTTCTGGTAAGCATCAAATACGCCGCCAACGGACATATATCTAGGTTCTGCTAATTCAGCAATGGCTGTCAACAAGCAAGGAGTTTGTGCTTTGATGATGTGATAACCATCTTCAAACTGTCTTCTTACCACAACATGGCCTTCTTTTGCTTCCACAACTTCTTCTACATAAGAAACCTGAGGCAAGTGCAATTTTTCAGCAATCTGAGGACCAACCTGCGCTGTGTCACCATCGATTGCCTGACGGCCTGTGATAATCAAATCATAATCCATTGTTTGCAGTGCTGCTGCCAAAATACCGGAAGTAGCATATGTATCGGAACCACCGAATTCTCTTGCGGAAACCAATACCGCTTCATCACAACCCATAGCCAAAGCTTCTCTCAAAGCAACGTCTGCCTGAGGAGGGCCCATGGATACAACGGTTACTGTACCACCCAGTTGTTCACGAATTTTCAAAGCTGCTTCAATACCTGTTTTATCATCATGGTTGATAATGGAAGGAACACCGTCACGAATCAGTGTGCCTGTTTTAGGGTCAATTTTTACTTCTACGGTATCGGGTACCTGTTTCATACATACGACAATTTTCATTGTAATATATTCTCCTTTCAATGTTTGATTGCAAGCATTGGTACGTTGTCCCCATTTTTTACAAGGGGTTTCTGCCCACATTCCACACAAACACAGATTGTATTTTTCAAAAAAACAATTTTATCCGGCGGAACACCAAAGACAACGCCCTCAAAATGGTGATATTATTTCAATTTCAGCCAGTTTGCGATAACGATTTTTTGTACTTCGGAAGTACCTTCGTAGATTTCTGTGATTTTTGCATCACGCATCATTCTTTCGATAGGATATTCTCTTGTGTAACCGTAACCACCATACAACTGTACACATCTTCTTGTTACATCGCTTGCTGTTGTACCAGCCAAATATTTTGCCATTGCGGACAAATGGCTGAAAGGTCTGTGTGCATCTTTTTCGCAAGCTGCTTCGTATACCAACAGTTTTGCAGCTTCCACTTTTGTTGCCATATCAGCCAATTCAAACTGTGTATTTTGCATTTGACCGATTTTTTTGCCGAATTGTTTTCTTTCCATAACGTATTTGATACATTCGTCAATGGCACCTTCCGCAATACCCAAAGCCTGAGAAGCAATACCGATACGACCGCCGTCCAATGTCTGCATTGCCACTTTGAAACCTTGTCCTTCTTTCCCCAACAGGTTTTCTTTTGGAATTCTGCAATTTTCAAAAATCAATTCGCAGGTTGCTGAGCCACGAATACCCATTTTTCTTTCTTTTTTACCGATTGTAAATCCGGGTGTGTCTTTTTCCACGATAAATGCGGAAATACCTCTTGTACCTTTGGATTTATCTGTCATGGCAATGATTACGTATGTGTCAGCATAGCCTGCATTTGTGATAAATACTTTTGTACCGTTCAATACATAAGAATCACCTTCCAAAACAGCGGTTGTCTGCTGCATGGAAGCATCTGTACCGGCACTGGGTTCTGTCAAACCGAATGCACCCAATTTTTCCCCTTTTGCCAAAGGTATCAGATATTTTTGTTTTTGTTCTTCTGTACCAAACATATAAATAGGAGCTGCACACAAGGAAGTATGTGCGGATACAACGACTGCTGTGGTTGCACACACTTTTGCCAGTTCTTCCACTGCCATAGAGTATGCCAGATAGTCACCGCCTGCACCACCATATTCTTTGGGGAATGGAATACCCATAAAACCATATCTTGCCAATTTTTCTACAGTTTCCACAGGAAATCTTTCTTCTTCGTCCAATTCTTCCGCCAAAGGTTTTACTTCAGTTTCTGCAAATTTTCTGTACAATTCTCTCAACAGTACGTGTTCTTTTGAATAGCCAAACTCCATAATTTGTTTCCTCCTTAGATAGGCGTTAATTTTGTTATTATTCTAACAATAAAATATAGAGCAAAAATCATGCCAACTTATTTTCCATTGATTTTCGGATATTTTTTTATCATTTTCATGGTTTTTTGTTATAATATTTGTTATAATTTATGTTGTAATTTTCATTCTAACATTTTATCACATTTTTCTCACATTTTAGAAAGGGTGTTTTTTATGCTTCTTACACAGGAGTTGTTTTTTTCTTCACCACTGGCTTACCAAATGTTAGACCACACCAATGACGGCATCAATGTGGTAGATATCAACGGTATTCTGGTATACGTCAATAACATTTCTGCAAATTATCTCAATCAAACAAGAGAAAATATGATTGGGAAACATATTTCTGATTTTTATCCGGAAGCCGTACTGCTGACCGTATTAAAAAACCATCGTCCTGTATTGGATAAAAAAATTCATCTGGTGCCTCCTAATAAATATATTGTCAATTCTTACCCCATATTTTTAGATGGTGTATTCATGGGGGCATATTCTATCTTTCAGGATATACAAGAAATCGACCGCCTAAACAGCAAAATCAAACATTTGGAAATGCAAGTCAGCTTATCCAAACCCGAAGCAGATTATCAGCACGTTGTGCATATGGGCACTATGCAAAACATATATAAACAAGCCAAAAAAATCGTTGGCTCTTTGGGCGGGCCTCGCCACTCCATTATCACCGGAGAATCCGGCACAGGTAAAACCATGCTTGCCAACCTCATTTATCACTATGCAAAAGAAATCGGTGTCATCAGTAAAAATGCCCCTTTTATCGAAATCAACTGTGCCCAGTTTACAAATCCTGACATTGCAGCCATGGAAATATTCGGCTCTGTGGAGGGTGCATACACCGGTTCCAAAAAAAGAAAAGGTCTGTTTGAGCAAGCCAATGGCGGCATTTTGTTCTTAGATGAGGCACATACCATTGAAAATTATCAAAACTTACTGTTAAAAGCCATCGAGTCCGGCAAAATCCGCCGTATCGGGGACACAAAAGAAATTGATATCAATGTCATTGTCATTGCTGCCTCCACCAAAAATTTACACGAAGTATTTTTACCTGAATTATACCAACGTCTGGGGCAATATGAAATGCATTTGCCTGCATTGCGGGAACGCTCTTTGGAAGAAAAAGAAAGTCTGTTTGCACACTTTGTCAAAAAATATGAAAATGCAGTTTGGGAAGCACGCCACATACAATATCATGTTTTATTCACACCCGAGGCAAAATATGCCATACTGCACGCCGTATATCCACGCAATATCCGGCAAATGCGTGATGTCATCAATTACAGCATAGATGCCTCGTCCCCCTTAATCGAAGATATTGGCGAAAAAACTGAAATCACAACATTGGTAGAAATGGAGCATATTCCCTTTACCGTTTCGGAACACATCGAACCCAAACACCACAATCCACAACCCACAAAAAAAACCGATGTGATTACACAGGAAATTGCACAGGAAATCAAACAAGCATACGAAACAGGACTGGGTGCCAGAAAAATTGCACATCGTTTGGAAGAAATGGGGCATCACATTCCATATTATAAAGTTGCGTATTTTTTGAAAAAAGAATATCCAAACAAGAATTAAACCTATCTTTGTCAAACCTTGTCCGATTTTGCGAGCAAAAAAATGATACAACTGTCAGAAAGTGATGTAAACTGGTGATAGACAAAGGAGTTTTGCATATGGAAAATCACGTTATTTTTTATGAAGGTATTCCGATTGAATATCACCTGAAACGAAAAAATATAAAATATATCAATTTGCGTGTCAACAAATATGAGCAAGTGGTTGTATCTGCACCTTTTCGTGTGCCACTTGCTGATATTCATGCATTTGTACAGGAGAAAGCAAGTTGGATTATCACCCATCTGGCGGAAGTGGAAAAAATCAAACAGACACAACCATCTCCATTTTTATCTCATGGGAAAACCGTATATTATTTCGGGCAATCCTACACATTGGAACTCTGTCAAGGTCTGCCCCATATCAGTATCACAAATGACAAAATACGGATACAAAGCTATACACAAGACCAGCAAAAACTGCGTACCATGTATTTACAATGGTTAAAAGTGCGTGCAAAACATACATTTTCCGCTATTCTGGACGAAGTACTGCCACTGCCTGCCCCCTATAGCGTACCACACCCGTCCATACAAATTCGGAATATGAAAAGCATATGGGGCAGTTGTCACACACAGGACACAAAAATCTGCTTGAATTTGCAGTTAATGAAAGCAGATGCTCTTTGCATCAAACAAGTCATTTTGCATGAGCTTGTGCATTTTCTGCACCCCAATCACAGCAAAGCATTTTATGCGGCATTGGAACAGCTCATGCCCGACTGGAAAATACATAAAAAAAGATTGGAAACACAATATCATGATGGCATTTTATAAATTTCCATTTTTTACCTCTCCCGTAAATCCGTCTATGTATTGACAAATATTTTTCATTGTGCTATACTGTTCTACAACGACGCGGAGTGGAGCAGCTCGGTAGCTCGTCGGGCTCATAACCCGAAGGTCGCAGGTTCAAATCCTGTCTCCGCAATTTTTTCAGACAGAGAATATTCTCTGTCTTTTTTTATTGCTTGCTTTTGCAATTTTTCCCATTTTATTCCGTCTATTTTCACAGAAAGTATTTGTTTTCTTTTTTTGCAAACCACTGTATACTATTTATGTACAATGTTGTTATATTTTTGCAAAAATTTAATGAAAATGCAAAAGTTTTTTTACCATTTTCATGATATAGTATAACTATACCAAATTGATAAAATAGGAGGTTTAATCATATGAAACGATTTCTCGCTTTGACATTGGCAGGCACACTCCTGCTGAGCAATACCACTGTATTTGCAGCCACATTTGCAGACATTAGCAAAGTCCCTTGGCCGGGGGCAGCAACATTTATCAATCAAGCTGCGGATTTGGGCTTGATGAACGGCTATTCCGAAAATGGCAGAAAATACTGCAAACCCAGAAACAATGTCACTTATAACGAAGCAACTCAACTGGTGTATTCCATATTAAAAACATATTATAAAGATGATGCAAATGAAAGCATCATTTCTAAATGGAAACCCATTATGGTTGCATATCATATTCCCACTTGGGCATATTCTGCGGTATCTTATTCCTTGGAAAAAGGTATTTTGATTACCACAGACCTTTCCCGCTTTATGAAAGGCAATGTGCAACAAAACGCCAATCGTGAAGATATCGGCGTGATGTTTGGGAAAGCATTGGGCAAAATATATGGTGTGGATATGAATGCCAAATTGACTTACAAAGATGCTGCTACCATCGGCAAAACTTCTGTACCTTATTTGGATTTGTTGTTTGACAAAAAAATCATGGTTGGTGATGATTACAACAAATTCAATCCGAAAAAAAATATCAATCGTGCAGAAATGGCAGTATTATCCGTAAAATCTTATAAACTGCTGACAAGCACACCAACCACACCCACACCGCCATCTACAACACCAAATACCACACCGTCTACATTGCCTTCCAGTGGTAATATCACAGGCACGGTTTCTGTGGCAATGGTATTGGAAAACGGCGACCTGTTTTGCAGTATCCGCACAAACGATGGCAAAGGCATCAATCTGTTTGGCAAAAAAGGTACAGCAAAAGTATACTATGATGGGGAACAACTGGGCTTTTCAGATGTTGGCACAAATGATGCAGTCACCGTATCTTATGCAAACGGCGATATTCAAACATTGACCATCACAAAATCGGTAGGTGGTGTCACCAATAAATTGACTTATGATTTGGTGAGCATCAGTTCCAGCAGAGTGACTGTCAAAGATGGCTCCAAAGAAAAAACATATTCTTTGGATGACTCTGTAGATGTATATATCAACGAAAACTTATCTTCTCCATCTAAATTGGACAGTGCATTGTCCGATAAAAAATATTTCTCTGTCACATTGCATCTCAATAAAGATGATAAAGTGACAAAGATTTATGCAACAGAAACCAAAAAAGGAGAAAAATTCGGCATCATCAAAGATTTGGACGATAAAGAAATCACCATCAAAGCATCTAACGGAAAATCTTATGATTACAAATTGAGCAGTGATGTACGTGTTTACGACTCTTTAACCGATTTGAGTTTCCGTGATTTGAAAAGACATTATGATGATACCGATTATTATGTGACATTGACCACAGACAGCAAAGGCATTGTAACAAAAATTACCATTGACCATGCCGAAGATGATACCCACGGTATTTTGACACACATGACTTCCCGTCGGTTGACCATCAAAGCAAACAATAAAGAATATACTTATAATTATTATGACAGAGATATTGATGTGGAAATTGATGGTAAAACAAAAGATATTTCTTACCTCAAAGACCATTACGAAGATACTTCTTATCGTGTTGTATTGACCGTCAATCGTGATGATGAAGTCACAAAAATTGTTGCAACCGAGGAAAGCCTGGGTGTCAACAAAGGGATTATCAAATACATGAGCAATAGCACAATCGAAATCAAAGACAGCAAAGGCAATACATATTCCTATTCTGTATTAGACGATACCGATGATATTGCTGTAACATTAAACGGTAAAAGTTCTGATTATGAAAAATTGAAAGAAGTTTACAAAAAATATGACCATGAAGCAACATTGTCATTCAAAAACAAAGAAGTTTCCAAAATTGTCGCAACCAACGAAGAAGCAGATAAAGGCGAATTGCGTGCATTGAGTTATGATGAAATTACCATCTATATCGACGGTAGCAAATTTACTTATGATTTGGACGAAGATGTTGAAGTGGAATTGGAAGATGATGATTACACATTGAAAAAATTGATAAATGCCTTTAATGATGGATATGATAACTTTACCGTAAAATTGTCATTCAACATAGACCGCTCCAAAGTCACACGTATTTCTGCTGATTATGCATCAGAATATGGTGATACCGTAAAAGGGCGTTTGGTGGAAGTTTCTCATAGTAAAGTGCGTATCAAAGTAGATGGTCGCACCAAAACATATGAATTTGCAAGTCGTTTTGACAAACGTGATGATGTCATAGGCGATGTTAAGGATTTATACGATTTAATCGACCGCTTTGACGATGGGGACGGCAGAGATTATGATATCAAACTGGAATTAAACACAGATGATGAAATCATAAAATTAACCGCAGAAAGAGCTTAATGCGGATAGGAAAGCGGTTGTTCTGATGAGCAACTGCTTTCTTTCCATTTCCAGAAAAAGTATACAAACAGCACAACTTTTTTACATTTCTTCCGAAAAAATTATGTATTATTTGGTATTTACTTTATCATAGTAACGTGATAACATAATAGCATGATAAAGAATTCAAAGGATATGATTTGTAAAGGAGTGGTTGTATATGAAAAAATATTTTGCTTTATTGACTACATTGGCACTGACGATGGGTATAGTATCCGGTTGCGGCAACGGTGCAGATGCACAAACACCTGCGGATAACCAAGATAACGCACAACGCACAACATTGACAGTTGGCTTTGATGCAGAATACCCACCCTATGGCTATAAAAATGATGCCGGCGAATATGTTGGCTTTGATTTGGACTTAGCACAAGAAGTTTGTAACCGCAATGGCTGGGAATTGAAAAAACAGCCTTTGGATTGGGCTTCCAAAGATATGGAACTCAATAGCGGTACTGTGGATTGCTTATGGAACGGATTTACCATGACAGGCAGAGAAGGCGAATATACTTTTTCCAAACCTTATGTAGACAACAGCATTGTATTTGTTGTGCGTGCAGACTCCGATATTCAAACAAAAGCAGATTTGGCAGG
Source organism: Anaerotignum sp. (assembly GCA_020024455.1). GTDB lineage: Bacteria > Bacillota > Clostridia > Lachnospirales > Anaerotignaceae > Anaerotignum. The sequence goes on from JAHHTU010000035.1 coordinate 8,105, forward strand.
AAAAACAGTCATCACACAAGCGGCATCTTCTGCATTAACCGCTTTGACAAACGAAGAAGATAACGAAGAAAATCTTGCTTTGACTGCATCTTTTGCAGCTTTGGAACAAACACCAGATTATAACACTGCATTCATGAACTTGGAAGCAGGTTCTGTCGATGCCATCGCTGTGGATATTGGTGTTGCACAATATCAACTGACCAATCGTGGTGATACATTCCGTAAGTTGGAAGAACCCCTTTCCACAGAAGAATATGCAATCGCTTTCAAACTGGGAAATGAAACATTGCGTGACCAAGTACAGACAACATTGGACGAAATGGCAGCAGATGGCACAGTGGCAAACATTGCAGCCAATTACAAAGACTATAATCTTGACCAGATGATTTCTTTGGGCAAAGCATAAACTTCATAAGCGTGCAGAAATCCTCTGCACGCTTATTTACTTGTTACCTGCTCACCGACGGCTGACAAAAACAAACGGTATCCCGCTTTTTTCTGTGAACCGTCTACATAAAAAGAAAGGAAGGTATTTATGGATATTGCATTTTTATTGGACATCGTAAAACAACTGTTTTCCGGATTGTTGTCCTCTCTTTGGATTTTTATATTAACACTTGTGTTTTCCATGCCTTTGGGGCTTTTGCTTACATACGGACGTATGTCAAAATTTGCACCACTGCATTTTTTAGCACCACAAAACAAACCTGTTGGAAAATGCCAACGTGCTTTGGCAAATTTCAAGCCTATACAATTTATTTGTAAGATATGGATTGCCATTGTCAGAGGTACACCTTTGATGTTGCAATTATTTGCTGTGTTTTATGCACCTTATTATCTGTTTCAAATCCCTTTGTCATCAGAATATCGTTTTACCGCTGTTATCATCGGATTTTCTCTGAACTATGCGGCATATTTTGCAGAAATTTATCGCTCCGGTATTGTTTCCATTCCTGTGGGACAATATGAGGCAGCAACCGTATTGGGTTATAACAAAGCACAAACATTTTTCCGCATCATATTCCCACAAATGTGCAAACGCATTGTGCCACCTGTGACAAATGAAGCCATTACTTTGGTCAAAGACACCGCCATGGCATTTGTCATCAGTTATCCGGAGATGTTTACTATTGCCAAACAAATTTCTGCTGCAAAAACAACCATACTGCCGCTTGTGGTCGCAGGTGTGTTTTATTTCCTATTCAATGGTATTGTCGCATTTATCATGGAACGTATTGAAAAAAGAATGAGTTATTATCGCTAAGGAGGTGGTTGTATGCGTTTATTGGAAATCAATCATTGTCATAAAAAATTTGGAAATCATGAAGTCTTAAAAGATATTTCCCTTTGCGTGGAAGAGGGGCAGGTAGTCAGCATCATTGGGCCTTCCGGTTCCGGAAAATCCACATTGTTGCGTTGTGCCACATTGTTGGAAACCATGGACGGTGGTGACCTCATCTATCTGGGACAATCTGCCGCAAAAGCAGATGCAAACGGTCAAGCCCTCTATGCTGACAAAAAAACATTAGAACAAGTACGCAAACATTTTGGGCTTGTGTTTCAAAACTTCAATCTGTTTCCGCACTACACTGTATTCAAAAATATTACCGAACCACCGATTTTGATTGGAAAACAACCAAAAGAAGAAGTCTATGCACACGCAAAGGAATTGCTCCGAAAAATGGGACTTGCAGACAAAGCCGATGCCTACCCCCATCAACTTTCCGGTGGACAACAGCAACGTGTTTCCATCGCCAGAGCCTTGGCAATGAAACCCAAAATATTATTTTTTGACGAACCGACTTCCGCATTGGACCCCGAATTGACAGGGGAAATATTACAAGTCATGAAAGAACTTGCTGCAGAACGTATGACAATGGTCATTGTGACGCACGAAATGAGCTTTGCCAGAGATGTATCCAGTCATATCATATTTATGGACGGTGGTGTTATTGTGGAACAAGGTGAGCCACACGAACTGATACACAATCCAAAAGAAGCACGTACCAAAGCATTTTTAAGCCGTTTCCAACAATCCTGACGAAAGGGTGAATCATATGGATATCCAATTTGTAAAAGTCAGCCCAAACCAAAATATGACATTGCTCATTGAAACACCCATTCCCAGAGAAAAACAGCTGGAAATTGCAAAAACATTGATAGCATACCACTTTGTATATGCAGAACAGGCAGGCTACATCGAACCGCCGCAAAGCCCAAATGCTGTGGCTCGTCTGCAAATGATGGCAGGCGAATTTTGCGGAAATGCCACACTTGCACTGGCGGCATATCTATTTTCCAAAGAACACCCGCCGATGCTTGCACGAAAAACCATTCCCTTGGAGGTTTCCGGCACAGAGGGGATTGTATATTGTCATATGCAAAAAACACAACAGCAATTTATTGGCACATTGGAAATGCCCTTGCCGCTTTCTGTCGAGGAAAAGACATTTACACTGCATGATACCACTTACAGACTGCAAACAGTATGTTTTGCAGGTATTTGGCATATTGTTGTCCCAAAATCACTTTGGGCAGAACAAGCCACCACTTATGCAGAACAAGCTGTCACAGCATGGGAACAGCAAATTGATGCTGATGCATTTGGTATCTTGATTTGGGACGAGCAATCTTATGTATTACAACCTTTGGTATGTGTCAAGCAGGCGAGTTTGGTCTGGGAAAGAGGCTGCGGAAGCGGTACTTCTGCCATCGGCATCATCACCGCATTACAGCAAAAATCCGATATCTCTCTGGATATTCGGCAAACAGGCGGTATCATGCACGTTTCGGTTTCTTATGACACAGACCACATCACATCTGTACAATTATCTGTACCTGTTAGCATTGTTGCAAAAGGGACAGCGTATATCCCCTAAAAGCGAAAAAACAGCAGATTTTCGGCAATGTGGAAAATCCTGCTGTTTTTTCATTTACCACAATTCACAATCCTCAGAAGATGTTGGGGCATCGGGATATGTTTCCTGCTTTTGCGGTTTCATTTGTTCTTGTGTGGTTTCGTTTGGTCCTGTTTTCATCTCTGCTGTATTTACAACAACAACAATGCAGCAATGCCCACAACATGGACAGTTTTGGCATCTGGTACAATACGGGATAGAACCATTGTAATGTATATATTTTTCTGTACTGTTTGATTTTTGTGTGTTTGTACTGCCTGCGGTGTAATGATTGCCATTTGGGATATAATTTCCTGTATTCCCCATGGTATGATAACGCTTTCCCATGTTGTTATTACAATACATAACAAATCTCCTTTCTGCACACGTCATTACACCATATAATATGTCTGCTTTGCTTTTTTGTGTCAATACGAAGATTTATTTTACTATATCGACCGTTTCCTCTTTTGTTTCACCATGCAAAATCTGCATAAATTCCTCACCTGTGATGGTTTCTTTTTCCAAGAGATATGCCGCAATTTCATCTAGTTTTTGTTTATGTTCCGATATAATCTGGTACGCTTTATCATGTGCCTGTTTGATGGTTTTGACAACGGCACTGTCTATTTTTGTTGCAGTTTCATTGGAGCAGGATAATGAGGTATCACCGCTTAAATACGGATTGTTGACCGTTTCCAATGCCACCATGCCGAAATCATCGTCCATGCCGTATCTGGTAATCATGGCACGTGCCAAACGGGTTGCCTGTTCAATATCATTGGCTGCCCCTGTTGTGATAGAACCGAACTGTATTTCTTCTGCCACACGACCACCCGTAAATGTTGTAATTTTGTTGAATACTTCTTCTTTTTTCATCAGGAATTTTTCACCTTCATCAATTTGCAACGTATATCCCAACGCTCCCGATGTACGGGGAATGATGGTGATTTTATGCACAGGAGCAGAATTTTTTTGCAGTGCCGCCACCAAAGCATGGCCAACCTCATGATATGCAATCACTTCTTTTTCTTCTTTGGATATGACAGCACCTTTTCTTTGATACCCTGCCAAAATCACTTCCACACTTTCTTCCAAATCGGTTTGGCTGACTTTCTCTCTGCCCATGCGTACTGCACGCAATGCCCCTTCATTGATGATGTTGGCAAGCTCTGCACCAGAAGCACCACTGGTGGCTCTGGCAATCGCACGAAAATCTATTTCTGCTTCCAACTGAATTTTTTGGGCGTGTACTTTCAAGATTGCCTCTCTCCCCTGTAAATCCGGTAATTCCACAGGAATTCTACGGTCAAAACGTCCTGGACGCAACAATGCCTTATCCAATGTTTCCGGACGGTTGGTTGCCGCCAATATGACAACCCCTTTTGCCGCATCAAACCCGTCCATTTCTGTCAACAGTTGGTTGAGTGTTTGTTCCCGTTCATCATTGCCTGTCATACCATTGCCGTCACGTTTTTTCCCAATGGTATCAATTTCATCAATAAACACAATACATGGGGCTTTTTCATTTGCCTGCTTGAACAAGTCCCGCACCTTTGCTGCACCCATACCCACAAACATCTCCACAAATTCGGAACCGGATATGGAAAAAAACGGCACATCTGCCTCACCAGCCACCGCCTGTGCCAACAATGTTTTTCCTGTCCCCGGAGGGCCAACCAACAACGCCCCTTTTGGCATTTTTGCACCAACATTGGTATATTTCTCTGGATTGTGCAAAAAATCCACAATTTCGGTCAATGCTTCTTTTGCCTCATCTTGCCCAGCCACATCGGCAAATGTCTTTCCGGTTTGTGCTTTCACATAAATTTTTGCATTGGATTTCCCAAATGCCATGGCATTGCCACCCAAACCGCTTTTTTTCATCAGTCGCCCAAATACCAAACGCCAAAACAAAAAGAATACCAAAAACATGATGAGGGTACTCACCCAAGGAGATACTTCTTTCGGAGCGATTGCGGAGAAATTCGCCCCTGCTTCATACAATCTGTTTACCAACATATCGTCTTTCATACGCACCGTACTATACAACATATGTTCTTTTGTTGGCTGTATCGAAACTTCTGTGTTGACTGTGTCTGTATGCTCTGCTTTCAAAGAATAATAAATCACATCAGGATTGACTTCCACTTGGTCAATATTTTTTGCTTCCAATTCGTCTAAAAAAATGTTGTATCCTACTTGTTCCACTTGATTTCCTGCCAATATCGGCAATAACAACCAGTTGATGCCAAACATAATCAATAATGCAATCAACCAATAATAGATTAACGGCTTTCGATGATTTTCCATAATAATCCCTTCCCTTTTTCATACATCATCATTTTTATATGTATATACTGTCTATATGCCAGACAGTATAGCACGCCAATCCTTGTTTTTCGTGAACAAAATGTAAATAATTCATGAATTTTCCTTTTTTTGTATATCTGCCCCCAATGCACACATTTTCTCCGCAATATGATAATACCCCCGCTCGATATGGTAAATATCGCTGATTTCTGTTTCTCCTTTTGCAGCCAATGCAGATAAAATCAATGCCGCACCTGCACGTAAATCCGTTGCCCGTACCTTTGTGCCTGTCAATTCGTCTACACCCTCAATCACTGCGGAACGGCTGTCAATTTTGATGTCTGCCCCCATACGTTGCAACTCTGCCGTATGCAAAAACCGATTTTCAAATACCGTTTCTGTAATCACGCTTGTACCTTTTGCCACCGCTGCCAAACTCATAAATGCCGCCTGCATATCTGTGGGAAACCCCGGAAATGGCATTGTTTTGAGTTGTATCGGCTTTAATTTTCCTTTGCGATATACCCGCATTCCGTCTTGTGTCATTTCTGTTTTGACATTGCTTTCTGTCAGTTTTGCAATCACCGGTTTCAAGTGGTCTTCCTGTATATTCTGTAATACAATATCGCCGCCTGTGATGGCTGCTGCTACCATAAACGTTCCCGCCTCAATACGGTCAGGAATGACTTTATGCGTCGCACCATGCAATGCTTTTACGCCTGTTATGGTGATGGTATCTGTGCCATGTCCTTGTATATTTGCCCCCATTTGTATCAAAAATTCTGCCAAATCACAGATTTCCGGTTCTGCTGCGGCATTTTCAATCACCGTTGTACCTTTTGCCAATGTTGCTGCCATCATAATATTCTCGGTTGCCCCTACACTTGGAAAATCCAAATATACATTTTTCCCTTTCAGTCCGTTTTTTGTACCCAACTCCACAAAGCCATGTTCTGTTTTATGCCATGCCCCCAATGAAGCAAACCCTTTCAAATGTAAATCCACCGGACGACTGCCAATTTGACACCCACCCGGCAATGAAATACACGCACTTTGACATCGAGCCAACAAAGGCCCAGCCACCAAAAAAGAGGCACGCATTTTTCCCGCTGTTTCATAAGAAACCGTTTGTGTGCGCAAATCTGCCACTTGTATACGTATTACTTCCTGCACTCTATCAAATTGTATATTTGCCCCCAATTCCGTCAACAATACCATCATATCTTCCACATCTGACAATGGCGGGACATTTTGTATTTCACATGGCTCTTTTGTTAAAATACAGGCGGCCAATATGGGCAATACTGCATTTTTTGCACCACTGATTTTGACTGTACCACAAAATTTTTTTGTGGGTTTTATAATAAATTTCTGCATGGCATCTCCCTCTTTTTCTTATGAAAATTTCGCAAAAATAGTATGCCCCACATTTTGAAATACAGTCATATCAAATAAAAAGAATATTTTTCAAACTTTTTTATTTTTTTCATTCACCAATACCAACCATGTATGTGGCTGATTTTCGATTTGTTTTTTTGTGACAATGGTGTATCCGTTCCGAATTGCCCAAAAACGCAGTGTGACAGACGGTGCAACATCTGCGTCCCCTGTATCCAATGACCATAATATAGAGAATGTGGTTTCCGGAAATTCTATTTCCATCTGTTTTTTCCAATCGGTTACCAGTGCATTTGCACACCCCAATAAATCCTTTTCTTTTGTAATATAACATTCATTTCCGTCCCACTCCAAATCCGTCAATGCTTCTCCTGTTATTTGCACAGGAGATTTTGCCAATCCGCAAAAATTGCCAACACCCCAGTACCATTCTCCTTTTGTATTCTTTTTTTGCCAGATATGATATTCTTTTTTTGTCAAAAAAATTCCCTCCTTCCTATAAAATAATGCTTTACATATGTTTCATTTCAGCGTATAATAGACAATAGATTTTGCAGATGTAGTTCATTGGTAGAATGAAAGCTTCCCAAGCTTTAGAGGCGGGTTCGATTCCCGTCATCTGCTTTTCAGACAATATCTGATAGATATTGTCTTTTTTTTGCAACTTTTTCCCGAAACATCACGTCTAAATGAGAAAACAACCATAAAATACCATTTTCAGGGAGGCGTTCTTTATGAAAAAATATATAGCACTTGCCAGTATACTTGCGTGCAATCCTATGCGTATACTCGCACAACAGCCTGCACTCCCCCTCTGTATATCAAGCTCAAACAGCAGAACAATCAAATCAATTTCCAAGCAATACACTTACATATGGAAAAATCCAATCACTTGCTTATGATACACAACATCACTTCACATCTATACCATAAAAGATAGCAAAGAGCATATGATTGTTTACCAAATTGATGCACAAACGGCATTTTTAGATAGTGGCAAAAAAACAAAAGTATCTCCTTCTGCACGAAAACAAGGGGATATGGTATATATTTATCATGCACAGGATACCACTTCAACAACAGCAGAGGCTATTGTTATCAATAGCCCCATGGATACTGCAGTAGCACATCTACACACCATAGAAAATCTTGCTATCCACGAAGACGGTACGGTGACAATTACCTCTGCACAAGGGCAAATTTTATTGACAACAGATACCGATACCGTTATTACATCATATGATACTGCTGCTGCTTTACAAGTATTCGATTTACAAATAGGGCAGCCATTTTTCACATGGTATGATATGACCACAGCCTCCGAACCGGCACAAGCAACCATACATCATATGATGATATTACCAAAAATCCAAGAAAAGACACAAGTAGTATATCAAAAAAATATACTGCCTGTGATAAACGATTTATATTTTGTACCTTTGCGAGAAACTGCACAAAAACTTGGTCTTACAACCACATGAGATAGTAAAAATCATACTGCCAAACTGGAAAGCAATACACGCACCATGCACTTTATTGTAGGAAATGATACTTATATTTCCAGCACAAAAATCAAAGGAGCTGTTGGTATGACTGCACCTCAGAAATTAGGTGTTGCACCATTTATTCATAAAAATAATATTATGTATGTACCTGCGGATATTTTTTCCATTTTAGTTGGTTATGATGTTGCCATCACAGAACAATCTATCACAATTACAGAACATACAAAAGCGTAAGGAGGCATATCATGCGAAAAATCATTGGATTTCATAATCCAGACGAAAATTATGGTTATTTTAGCAACTGGTATTTATCTGATTTCACCATAGATGGTCATACATACTGTTCTATGGAGCAGTATATGATGTATCAAAAAGCCTTATTGTTTCAAGATACAAAAATAGCCAAACAAATTTTACAAACCAATAACCAAGGAAAAATCAAAATGCTTGGTCGCTCCGTACACAATTATGATGAAATCATATGGAATGGTATGCGTCAAATCATTGTTTATAAAGGCTTGTTGGCAAAATTTCAACAAAATGAAGATTTACGTCAAAAATTATCAAATACAGGTGATGCTATACTTGCAGAATGTGCAGTACAAGACCGCATTTGGGGTATTGGCTTATCCATGCAAGATGAAAACCGTTTTCATATGGCAAAATGGCGTGGACAAAATCTATTGGGATTTGCTTTGATGCAAGTTCGAAATGACTTATCATAATGGATTACAAAAACAACCACCCTCCTAACGGGTGGTTTTCATATATAAGCATATCCCTGATTGCTACCCTTCAAAGGATTTTCTGCTTTCATAGTTTACAAATCACAATTTTCTTACGCACAAAAAAACGGTCATGCCGGAAAGCATAATCGCTAACAAAGAGCTATGCGGCGTCTATTCTCATTTATTCCAATTCCATTTTTGCAAATAATCTGCTTTCGTCTTTTTCCGCTTCAAGCAATGTTGTATGCTCCAAGATAGCATACATAATCTCATTCATCTCTGCCACATCTTTTCCCAACAGATGTACTTGGATAAATGGTTTGCATATAAACGGATTAGGGTGCAATTCAATAAAAAGAGTCAAATCAGACATAGAGCTAAATGCGATGTACCTTGAAAAAAAGGTATAGTCATCATCAGAACAGGAAATTTCGTTCTCAGGAAATACCTTTTGACGGCTAAACCATGCCTCTTCCAAATAAAAACGAGTTTCAAGTTTTTCCAAAAATGTTACATATAAAGTATAGTTTGTCTGTCCGTCTTCTCCTGTCCACTCTGTGGGGCAGTATGCACGAAAACGGGCGGAAAAAATACTGTCAGAAGTTGAAGAAACAAACGAATTCCATTTTTTGTGTTTCATTTTTTCACTATGGTTTTCCATCCAGTGAATGGCTTTGAGATATTGACAATAGGCAAGCTGTTTTGGAAAAGTATCGTAGCAGATTACACGTGATTCAGATGACATAACAATTTCATCGAAATTTTTTTCATTTAAGGTAAACGCAAATCCAATAGAAACAGAAAGTTCTTCGGGAAAAAGATACCATAAAAAAGACAACATACGCTTATCTACAAAGTCCTTGTTCCTTAACTTCGTCATACATTTTTGAGGACTTTCTGCCATATCACCTTTATCAAAATGGCGTAAGAACTCTTCAATATCATAATCCCACAAATAATAATCTAAATTAGTGATATGCTGCAACAGCAACTCCCCATCATTAGCTCCCATTTCCTGCAAATATAGCTTATAACATGGAGGTAGCTTTTTCCCAAAATCCTGTTCCACCATCTGTTCCAATTTTTGTATATTTTTTTCTGATGATGGTTTCAAATTCTGCACCCATTCTGGGTCAAAAAGAAAGATACAATGTTTCAGGTTATGAAACAGCTCTTTGTTGGAATCTGGAAAATCAATAAATACAGACCGAAAACGATATTTTAATGCTTTCATCATCTTTTGATTGTTCATAATAGCACCTCCCTTGCACTCTGTTTTTATGTATATTTTACTACATCATTATAAATTTTTCAATTTGACTCCAAGTTAAATCAAAGGAACGGTGTAGGATTACAATAGATATGTTACAAAATAAAAATAAAAAGACAGAGTTCCTA
>JAHHTU010000036.1 GCA_020024455.1 Anaerotignum sp.
TATGTAATCATAGCATCACCCCCTTTGCAGAGAGTGACCAACCGCCAAACAGCAATCCTCATTTTTCCATTCTATCATAATTCTCAGAAAAAATAAAGTCGTTCTATGTTGTCAAAAAGCGAACATTCTTTCTTATTGCTCTTGACACTGACTAGGAATTTCTGTAAAGTAGAGGGGACTTAGAGTAGTAAATTCATTTTATCATAAATAAAGCAGGTGTTACAATGCAGGAAATGCAACAATCCAATTACAATAATGAAAGTATCACATCGTTAAAAGGTGCAGACCGTGTGCGTATGCGTCCCGGTGTGATATTTGGTTCTGATGGTTTGGAAGGCTGTGAACACGCCGTTTTTGAAATCCTTTCCAACTCCATCGACGAAGCAAGAGAAGGTTTCGGCAATAAAATAGAAATCATACGCTATCAAGACCATTCCATTCGTATCCAAGACTATGGCAGGGGTATTCCCGTTGATTTTAACCCAAAAGAAAACCGTTTCAACTGGGAATTGGTATTCTGTGAACTATACGCCGGTGGGAAATACAAAAACAACAGCGGTGAAAACTATGAGTTCAGCCTTGGCTTAAACGGTTTGGGTACTTGTGCCACACAGTATGCCTCCGCATATATGGACGCTGTGATTGTGCGTGACGGCACAAGATATACTTTACATTTTGAAAAAGGGGAAAATGTTGGCGGCTTACAAAAAGAACCCACCGCACAAAAAACAACGGGAACTTGTATCCATTGGTTACCAGACCATGATGTCTTTACCGATATTGATATTCCCCTTTCCTATTTTCAAGATGTTTTACGCAAACAAGCGGTTGTCAATGCCGGTTTGACATTTACACTGCTGGACGAAGCAAGCGGCGAAACATTCACATATTATTACAAACATGGGATACAGGATTATCTGGCAGAAATTGCAAACGAAAATGCACTCACCGCAACCCACTATCTGCAAACCGAAACATACGGCAGAGACAGAGCGGACAAACCGGATTACAAATTGAAATTTGAAGTGGCATTTTGTTTCAACAACCATGTCAATTTGTTGGAATATTATCACAATTCCAGCTTTTTGGAATATGGCGGCTCTCCGGATAAAGCGGTCAAAAGTGCCTTTGTGTCTGCCATAGACAAATATCTGAAAACAAACAATCTCTATAAAAAAGACGAAAAGAAAATTGTATTTTCCGATATTGAAGACAGTTTGGTACTGGTCATCAATTCTTTTTCCACAGTGACCAGTTACGAAAACCAAACCAAAAAAGCAATCACAAACAAATTCATACAAGATGCCATGACGGAGTTTTTCAAAGAACAGCTGGAAATTTATTTCATTGAAAACAAAATGGACGCAGATAAAATTGCATCACAAGTGCTTGCAAACAAACGCAGTCGGGAAACCGCAGAAAAAACACGCATATCCATTCGCAAAAAACTAACCGGTTCTTTGGATATGAACAACCGTGTGGAAAAATTCGTAAACTGCCGCACAAAAGATGTCACACGCAGAGAAATTTACATCGTGGAAGGGGACTCTGCACTTGGTTCTTGCAAACAAGGCAGAGATGCAGAATTTCAAGCCATCATTCCCATTCGTGGCAAAATATTAAACTGCCTGAAAGCAGATTACAACAAAATTTTCAACAATGACATTATCACCGATTTGCTCAAAGTGTTGGGCTGTGGTGTAGAAATACAATCCAAACATAATAAAGAATTGCATTCTTTTGATTTGAACCAACTGCGTTGGAGCAAGATTATTCTTTGTACCGATGCCGATGTGGACGGATTTCAAATTCGTACATTGCTTTTGACCATGTTATATCGTCTTGCGCCGACACTCATTCATGAAAAAAAGGTGTATATTGCGGAATCTCCCTTATATGAGATTATCCATGCAAAAGATACGTATTTTGCATATTCTGATGCAGAAAAAAATGCAATTTTATCGAAATTGAAAGGGAAAGTCAAAATCAACCGTTCCAAAGGTTTGGGCGAAAATCAACCGGAAATGATGTGGGAAACCACCATGAACCCCGAAAGCAGACGATTGATATTGGTCACACCCGACGAAATACAAAAAACACAGGAAGTATTTGAATTGCTGTTAGGGGAAAACTTGGCAGGCAGAAAAGAATTTATTGCACAAGAAGGGCATAAATATCTTGACTTTACAGATATCAGCTAAGAAAGGTTGTGTGATATCATGGCAAAAAAGAAAACCACAAAAACATATCAAGACAATTTCATACAAGAACAATCCATCATACAAACATTGGAACAAAACTATATGCCATATGCAATGAGTGTCATTGTTTCCCGTGCCATTCCCGAAATTGACGGGTTCAAACCCTCTCACAGAAAATTGTTGTATACCATGTATGATATGGGTTTATTGAAAGGCGACCGCACAAAATCCACAAATGTGGTCGGGCAAACCATGAAATTAAATCCCCATGGGGATAGTGCCATTTATGAAACATTGGTGCGTCTGACAGAGGGCAATGGTGCATTGTTGACGCCTTTGATTGACTCCAAGGGCAATTTTGGCAAACAATATTCCAGAGATATGGCATATGCTGCCTCTCGTTATACAGAAGTCAAACTGGCTGACATCTGTCAGGAGGTGTTTGCAGACATTGACAAAAATACCGTGGATTTTGTAGACAACTATGACGGTTCTATGAAAGAGCCTGCTTTGTTGCCAACCACATTCCCAAATATTTTGGCAAATCCCAATATCGGAATTGCCGTTGGTATGGCAAGCTCTATTTGCAGTTTCAATTTGGCAGAGCTTTGTGAGGCAACGGCAGCATATATCAAAAACAAAGACGTTGACCTTTGCGATATTCTGCCTGCACCGGATTTTTCCACAGGCGGAGAGCTGATATACAACCGCAAAGAAATGGAACAGATTTATCGTACCGGTAAAGGCAGTTTCAAATTGCGTGCCATATATCGCTTTGACGCAGACCAAAATTGTATAGAGATTTATGAAATCCCCTATACCACCAGTTTGGAGATTATCATTGACAAAATCATCGCACTGGCAAAAAGCGGCAAAGCAAGAGAAATTACAGATGTACGAGATGAAACCGATTTGAACGGCTTAAAAATCACCATTGATGTCAAAAAAGGGACAAACCCCGATTTGCTGATGCATAAATTATATGCATTTACGCCATTGTCCGACAGTTTCAGCTGTAATTTTAATGTATTGATTGACGGAAAGCCCATGACATTGGGCATTGCACAACTGTTAGACCATTGGACATCATTCCGTATCAAAAGCATTCGCCGTCAAATTCGGTTTGATATTGACAAAAAATCCGAAAAATATCATTTGTTGCAAGGGCTTTCCAAAATATTGCTGGATATTGACAAAGCCATTTCCATCATTCGCAACACCGAAAAAGAGCAGCAAGTTATCCCCAATCTGATGGCAGGGTTTGATTTGGATAAGGTGCAAGCCGAATATATCGCAGAAATGAAATTGCGTAACATCAACAAAGAATATATCATCAAACGCACAAACGAAATGACCACATTGGCACAGGAAATACAGGATTTGCAAGACACATTGCAAAATGAAAACAAAATCAAACAAATCATTTGCAAACAGTTGAAACACGTTGCAAAAAAATATGGACAGCCACGTTGCACAGAAATCATACAGGAAGAAAAAATTGCAACCATCAAAAAAGAAGATTTTATCGAAGATTACGGCATCAAACTGTTCTTGACCGAACAAAACTACTTCAAAAAAATATCATTGGCATCTTTGCGTTCTGCGGGAGAGCAAAAAGTCAAAGAAGATGACAAAATTGTATGGGAAATCGAAACCACAAACCGTGCGGATATTTTGTTATTCTCCAATCAGCACAATGTCTATAAAGTAAAAGCAAGCGATATTGCCGATACCAAAGCAAGTGCCATGGGGGATTATCTGCAAAATCTACTGGGTATGGAGGCAGAAGAAAAAATCATTTATATGACCACCACATACGACTATACAGGATATATGGTATTTTTCTTTGCAAACGGCAAAGCCGCAAAAGTACAGCTTTCGGCTTATGCGACCAAAAACAATCGGAAAAAACTGTTGAAGGCTTATGCTGACCGCTCTCCATTGGTATATATGGAGCATATCGAAACAGACAAAGAGTATTTTGTGATGCGAAACGAGGACAAGGCAACTGTCATCTCCACAGCATTGCTCTCTGTGAGTGCCTCAAAATCTGCAGTCGGTATGCAGGTATATCAACTCAAACAAAACAGCAGTGTCACCGCAGTCATTTCCATAGAACATATCGACTTTGATGTTTCCTACTATCGTAGCAGCAAAATCCCGAATACGGGGCATTTTATACAAGTCACAGACAAAATCGCATTATTGCAAAAATAAAAAATACGTTGTTTTCAAATTTGTTTTGAAAGCAACGTATTTCTTTCTGATTTCCATGCAATATATTCTGCACATGAAAATGAGCAACCTGCCGATGGCTGCTCATTTTCACAAAGAGAAGGTATTTCTTATTGGGATTGCGTTAATCGCAATGTGAAAATATTGGGGAGTTTTCACATCGTTATTATAGCACGTGGGACAATAAATGTCTAGCATAAAAATTGTTTTTTTCAAAAAACTTTTTTTCTGTCGAAAAATCTTTTTTTTGAACAATTTATTGTTGTTTTTTCTCCAAGTTTGTTTTCATTTGTGCCAACACCTTCTTTTCAATGCGGGATACCTGTACCTGCGAGATATGCAACCGCTTGGCAATTTCCGTTTGTGTCTGGTCTGCAAAATAACGCAAATAGATGATTTGCCGTTCTTTGGCAGAAAGGGTGTTGAGCATTTCCTGTAAAAACAAGCGATTGACAATGGTTTCTTCCTCACAAACGCCCAATGTGTCCGACAATGTGATACCAGTTCCGCTTTCATTGGCATACAAAATCTCGGAAAGACTTTCCACTTCTTTTGATGCCTCCAAGGCAGGAATGAGGTCTTCTATGGGCATTTGCAATGCATCAGCCAATTCCTGCACCGTAATTTCCCGTCCCTTTTCTTTGATGAGCTGTTCCTTGCATTGATTCGCCTTGATGGCAATTTCTTTTAATGGTCTGCTTACTTTCACCATGCCATCATCACGAAAAAAACGCCGAATTTCCCCCAATATCATTGGTACGGCGTATGTCGAAAATTTCACATCATAACGGAAATCAAATTTATCAATACATTTTAATAAACCGATAGCACCAATTTGATAAATGTCCTCCAAATCATACCCTTTTGTGGAAAACCTACGCACAATGCTCCAAATCAAGCCGGAATTTTCTTCCAATAAAACAGATTTTGCTTGTTGATTTCCCTGCTGTGCCTGTAAAATCAACGCTTTTGTTCTGTCCATATGTGCCACCTCATTCTGTGGTCAATTTTTTTTGCATATAAATGCGTGTACCCGTATGTATGTCACTTTCCACACGCATATCGTCCATAAATGTTTCCATGATGGTAAATCCCATGCCGGAGCGTTCCTGTTCCGGTTTTGAGGTATATAATGGCTCCAATGCTTGGGGAATGTCACCAATGCCAATGCCTTTGTCTGCAACTTCGATATATAGCGTTTCCTCGTCATAGGCACAATACAATTCCACCGTACCTCCTTTGCCCTCATATCCATGTATGATAGCGTTTGTGACTGCTTCCGAAACAGCAGTTTTGACATCGGTCAGTTGTGCAATGGTTGGGTTTTTTTGTGCAAAAAATCCCGCAACCACCAATCGTGCAAAACCCTCATTTTCCGAAATGGCATCAAAAAACAGTTTCATTTGATTTTTCATACCGTTTCCCCCTTTTTCAAATATAAAATCGCTTCTTCTTCTGTTTCGAATATCGGAAACAGCTGGTCCAATGCAGACAAATGGAATATCGTTTTGATGCGTTCCCCTGCTCCACAGACGGCAATTTTTCCATGCAACCGCTGTATCAATTTATATCTGCCAATCAACACACCAATGCCGGAACTATCCATAAATGCAACTTTTGAAAAACAAAACAAAATATGTTTGCCATGTATTTGTTCCAGCGTGTCATCAATCACAGCCCGTACTTTTTCGCAAGTGTGATGGTCAATATCGCCTTGCAAGGTCACAATCAATATATTTTCTTTTTTCTTACATTCTATATTCATAAAATGCCTCCTTTCTTTCTTACACTATACCTGATTTTTGATGGCTTGTTTGATGTTTCGTATTGCAAAATTTCTGTTGTCCCGCAAAAAAAGTACAAAGTAAAACATCATTAGACACGCACAGACAAGAACTGTCCTGCATAGAATAAAGCAATCCCCTTTGTAGGAGTGAGGCTATGCTTTTGTCGTGCTTGTTTTGTTTTTTGTTCGGATTTTATTATAACGGTTCTTTTCCAAAACCATTATCCAAAGAGGAAGAACAAACCTATCTGCAATGTTTGCAAAGCGAAAACGAGAAAGAAAAGAAACAGGCAACCGATACTTTGGTCATACACAACCTGCGTCTGGTTGCACACATTGCCAAAAAATACAGTACCGCAAAAGAGAATGAAGAGTTGATTTCCATTGGTACGGTTGGCTTAATCAAAGCCATACAAACATACAATCCCGCAAAAAAAATACGCCTTGCCTCTTATGCCGCAAGATGTATTGAAAATGAAATATTGATGCATTTACGGGCAGGAAAGAAAACACAAAACGAAATGTCATTATATGAACCCATTGGCACAGACCGAGATGGCAACGAAATTGTGATACTGGATATCATCAATGCAGATATTCCGGATTTTGCAGACAGCTTGGATTTTTCGATACAATCCCATAAAATGCATTCTGCCATACAACATATCTTGAACAAAAGAGAACAAACCGTGATTTGTCTGCATTATGGTTTAGGAAAATATCCGCCACTGACACAGCAAGAAATTGCAACACAGTTGGGGATTTCCCGTTCTTATGTTTCCCGCATAGAAAAAAAAGCATTGCAGAAACTCCACAATGCTTTACATTCCTAAACAGGGCGATTTGCCCTGATACATATTATTCTTTTTCTGTAAAATGTTTTGCCTCGGCAATCACTCTTAATTGATTTTTCAATGTTGCAATTTCCGCATCATCAAAACATTTCAAAACTTCTTCATTCACTTCATCAATAATTTTTGAAATCGGTGTTTCCAAATCTCTGCCTTTGTCTGTCAATACCACACGCACTTCTCGACGGTCCTCTTTATTGATGACACGGTCAATCAATCCTTTTTTTTGCATTCTGTCCAGAACACCGGAAATGGTAGACGTTTCCAAACAAAGAATTTCAGAAATTTGTTTCGGTGTTGCAAATTCTCTTTGCCACAAACAACTCAAAACACCATATTGTGATGGTGTCACATCATATTCTGCCAATTTTCCATTTAAGTATTGAAATACGGTATGTTGTGCTGTTGTCAGTAAATAATTGATACATTGTGTTAATTCCATAAGCTTTAACCTGTTCCTTTTCTACTCTCTCATTGTTTTCATCAAGGATTTGTTGTAAATTTTCGCATCATATCAAATGCTTTTACCGGTTGGGAAAATTTCACTTTCAATTTTTCCTGCGGGTGTGGTGCGGAAGTAACGGCTTCGCCTGCTTCGTTTAACAGTTCTGTCACCACCATAGAGAAAGAAGCACCTTTTGCAGGCATGACTTCAATTTCTTCTCCTACAGAAAATTTGTTTCTTTGTTCTATCCAAGCATAGCCGTCTGCATCGCTGTCTTGTTGTACCATACCAATGAAATCATAATCACGGATATAAGAGTTATTGGTGTATACCTGTTGGTTGCCGTCCGGTTTTCCGTAATAGAATGCAGTGGTATACTCTCTGTGACTGGCTTTGGATACTTCCTCCATATACTTTGGTAAATTTTGCTCGTACAGTGCAGGGTCTGTGAAATAATCATCAATGGCTTGTCTGTATGCTTTGATGACAGTACCCACATAAAACGGCGTTTTCATTCTGCCCTCAATTTTCAGGCTCACCACACCAGCATCTACCAAGTCGGGAATATGGTCAATCATACATAAATCTTTGGAATTGTAGATATAAGTACCTCTTTCGTTTTCTTCCACCGGCATATATTCCCCCGGTCTGGTTTCTTCCACCAAGTGATATTTCCAACGGCAGGGGTGGGCACAAGCCCCTTTGTTTGCATCTCTGCCACTCAAATAGTTGCTCAACAGACATCTGCCGGAATAGGAAATGCACATTGCCCCATGCACAAATGCTTCGATTTCCATATCTGCGGGTATTTTTTCCCGAATTTCTTTGATTTCTTTCATGGACAACTCTCTGGCAACCACCACACGTCTTGCCCCCAACTGATACCACATTTTTGCACTTTGGTAGTTGGTGTTGTTTGCCTGTGTGGAAACATGAATTTCCAAATCGGGAGCGGCTTCTTTTGCCACAGAGAATACACCAAGGTCAGAAATCAAAACCGCATCTGCACCCAATCCTGCAATTTCTTTGAAATAGTCTGCCATGCCCTCAAAGTCGGCATTGTGTGCATAAATATTGGCTGTGACATACACTTTTGCACCATGTTCATGTGCAAATCGAATGCCCTCTGCCATTTTCTCTTTATCGAAGTTTTTTGCTTTGGCACGCAAGCTGTACGCTTCCCCACCGATGTATACGGCATCTGCACCGTATAATATTGCAATTTTCAGTTTTTCCAAATCACCGGCAGGTGCCAATAATTCGGGTTTTATGTTATTGTGCATGGTTATTTGCTCCTTCTGTAATTTCTTTTTTCTTATAACAAAGTGCCATACCATCACCAATGGGAATGATTGATGTTTCCAAAGCATCATGATGGGTAATATCCCAAAGGAAATTACGCAATCTTTTGTGAATGGTACGCTGTCTGCGTGGGACACTAAATCTGGTTTGTGCGATTGTGCCGCCTTGCAACACATCATCTACAATCAAGATACCACCAACGGGCAACAAACGCAAGCAGTGTGGCAAAAAGTTGCCATACTGTCCTTTTGCCGCATCTAAAAATATCACATCATACGGCCCTTGCAATGTAGGCAAAATATCTGCCGCATCGCCCTCCAATATGGTGATTTTATCCTCCAAACCCATACGTTTGATATTTTCTCTGGCATCTTTGAGCATCACTTCAAAACGGTCAATGGTGGTTACCGTACCATCTTCCGGCAAATATCTGCACATCAAACCCGCAGAAAATCCCACCGCTGTACCAATTTCCAAAATATGTTTTGGTTTTTGCATGGTCAACAGTACACTCAGCAATCTGGCTGTTTCCAAAGGAATGATGGGTACTTGTGCTGCGATTGCTTCTTTTTGTATTTCACCTAAAATGCCGTCGTACATGGGTTGTACAGTACGTAAATAAGCATTCATGGTATCATCGGTTACATAATTCATAAAAAGGTTCTCCTTATTGTGTCAAACTTGCTTTGTATTTTTCTTTTGCCGCCAAAAATTCCTCGTTTGTCTTACAGAATACATGGTTAGACTTGCCTTGTGATTCCAGAACATAATACAAATATTCATGTTTATCCGGATATAATGCCGCTTTGAAAGATGGCTCTCCGGGGTTTGCAATCGGGCCAAGCGGTAAGCCTTTATGCAAACGTGTGTTGTAAGGGGAATCTGTTTCCAAATCTTCTTTTGTCAATTCTCCACCTGTTTTGCCGACGGCATACAATACGGTCGCATCAATGCCCAGTGACATATCCTGCTGTAAGCGGTTATACATCACACCTGCCGCTTTTGCACGTTCTTCATAGTCCAAAGAAATTTCTTTTTCCACCATAGAGGCAATCGTCACAATTTCGTCCAAGGTATGTCCGCTTTCTGCCACGGCATCTTGATATGTTTTGGTATACATTTGTTCAAATCTATCCAACATCATGGAAATCAAATCATGTGCAGTCATATCTTCTGTCAGGAAATATGTGTCCGGAAACAAATACCCCTCCAAACGATATTCCCTTTGCGGTAAATCTTTCAAAAATGCGTGTGGGAATGTACCTTGATTGACTTCTTGCAGGAAGGCGTCTGCACTGCAAATGCCTTTTTCTTCCACACGCTGTGCAATTTGTTTTACGGTAAATCCTTCCGGTATTGTGATTTTATTTTTGTTCTGCACCGTTCCCGTTTGCAACAACGCCATAATCTGTGTATTTGTCATACCGGTGTCCACGTCATAATTGCCCTGCTGATATGTGCCATCATATCCATTGATTTTACTGCTCAAACGGAATGTAAATGTGTTGGAAATCAAATCTTTTTCTTTCAATATTTTTGCAATCTCTTTTGTGCTTGCACCACTGGGAATGGTAACAGATACCGTTTGTCCTGTCAAATTATCCGTACTGCCATCGGTCATCATCAAGCCTTTGGCAAACTGAAAACAAGCAAAACAAAATGCAATCGCAACTACCAAGACCAAAATGGCTTTGAATTTTTTTGTCATTTTTCTTTTCCTCTTTCTTTTTTTGTTTGTTCTGCCACTTTTTGTGATATGTTCCTCTTTTCGGTTTTGTTTTTGGGCATATTCTGCTTCTATGTGTTTTTTCGGTGTG
Source organism: Anaerotignum sp. (assembly GCA_020024455.1). Classification (GTDB taxonomy): domain Bacteria; phylum Bacillota; class Clostridia; order Lachnospirales; family Anaerotignaceae; genus Anaerotignum. The sequence continues at coordinate 10,638 of JAHHTU010000036.1, forward strand.
CGGGTATGTTGTGTTTTTGTCAAAAATTCTTCTGACTCTATTTGATTTTTTGCAGTTGGCAAATACGTATACTCCAATTTTTCCGTTTTTGGTATTTCCGATTCCTTTTTTTCGGATTTCGGAAACTGTGTGGTCTGTCTTGGTTTTTGTCTGTGTTGTCCGTAATAGGTCGTATCACTTCTGTCACGTCTTGGAAAATACGTTGTTTGGAAGTCATCGTTCGGCTCTGTATATCTATGTTTTGGCTTTTGTTCTATATTTTCTGAACTTTCCTGTGGTTCATTTTTTTCTTCCATAAAGAAATCCCTCCTTCAAATTTTGACTGAAATTGATTTTATTATACTGTTTTCTTCCTTTTCGCACAACCTTTTCTTTTCAGAACCATTCTTTCGGATAAAAATTTCTTCATATTTCTGAATGATATTGCACAAAATGACATAACTGCTATAATAATGAAAGACTGTTTGACTGGGGGGATTTTATATGAATTATGCAGACAGTATCGCTTATTTGGAGCAGGAAACCAAAACGGGTACCAGACCAACATTGGAACGTATGCAAACCGCAATGGAGCATATGGGCAATCCACAAAACAAATTGTCTTGTATCCATGTGGCAGGTACAAACGGAAAAGGTTCTGCGGTTGCCATGCTTTCTTCTGTATTGCAGGCAAACGGCTATCGTGTTGGTATGTATACATCTCCGCATTTGTTGCATTATAATGAAAGAATACAAATCAACCAAACACCGATATCGGATACGGATTTTGCAAGATATCTTTCACACGTCAAAGAATGTTGCCAACAAATGCCGGAACCACTCACAACATTTGAAGTATTGACCGCTGTTGCATTTTTATATTTTGCAGATTGCGGTGTGGATTTTGTGGTGTTGGAGGTTGGTTTGGGTGGACGATATGATGCCACAAACGTCATCAAACAGCCGTTGTTGAGTTTGATAATGTCCATCAGTTTTGACCATACTGCGATTTTGGGCAACACATTGGCAGAAATTGCATACGAAAAATGCGGGATTATCAAAAAAAACTGTCCTGTTTTATTCTATCCGCAACAAAACGAAGTTTATCAGATTGCAAAACAAACCGCAAGTAAACTGTCTGCACCGTTTTACTGTGCAAACGAAAGTGATATACAAATACAATGTATGGATATGGAAAAAACCATTTTTTCCGTAAAAAACGAATGTATCACATACCCCAAAATCGTACTGCCGTTATCCGGCACATACCAAATACAAAACTGTATCATGGTATGCAATGCCTGTGCCATTTTGCAAAAACAGGGCATTACCCTTTCGCAGTCTGCCATTTTGGAAGGTATTTTACACACAACATGGGCAGGTAGAATGGAGTTCATACAACAAAAACCCTTGTTGCTTTTAGATGGGGCACACAATGTGGACGGTATCGCAAAATTGGCACAAACATTGCCGCTTTACACCAAAAACAAAAAAATTACATTGCTTTTGGGTATTTTGCAAGATAAAGCGTTTCAAACGATGATAGAAACCATATTGCCATTGGTAGACCAAACCATTTGTACCGAAACCGCAAGCCACAGAAAAACCGATGTCGCAACACTCACAGAGATTGCATCACACCATCAAAAGCCTGTGTTTGCAGAGGCTGATGTAAAAAAGGCATTTGCACTTGCCAAACAAATCACACAGCCGCAAGACATTATTCTTTGTTGTGGCTCATTATATCTGGTAGGGGCAATCCATGAGATATTACAACAAGAAAAGGAGCAAAGCCATCATGATTGATTTTCAAACAGAATTGAAAAAATATAAACCTGTCACGGAAATCCGTGATATGGAAAACGCATTGCAACAAACACAAATGCAAGATTTATTGGACATTTTGCAACATATTGTCCATGAACAAAATCAGCACCACACAAATGTAAAATCAGAATAAAGGAGTCGATGATAGATGAAATGCCCGAATTGCGGCACAAATGTTTCATCTGGTTATATTTGTCCCTATTGTCAAGCGGATATTTTTATATTCCAAAAAATGAAAAATGCCTCTATGCGGTTTTATAACGAGGGATTGCAGGCGGCACAGGAACGCCATTTGTCACAAGCCATTACAGCATTGGAACAAAGTATTCTGTTTGACAAAAACAATATCATTGCCCGCAATCTGTTGGGGTTATTGTATTTGGAAGTCGGACACATTGCAGATGCCCTAAAACATTGGATTATCAGCACATCTTTACAACCAAAAAACAATTTTGCCACAGAATATATCAACACATTGCAAAAAAATGCCCGCTTGATGGAAAAATATAACGATGCCGTCAAGTATTATAACCAAGCATTGCATTACCTCAAACAAAACAGCGATGATGTCGCCATCATTCGTCTGAAAAAAGCATTGGACTGTAATCCGCAGTTTCTCGATGCCTGCAATTTGATGACGCTTTGTTGCCTGATGGAAGAAAATGAAAAACGTGCTTTGCATTTTATTGAAATCGTATTGCAAAAAGATTGCAACAATCCGCTTGCATTACATTATTTGCAACAAATCGAGCAACCCAACCACCATGCAACATTTTCATTGAAAAAACGCAAAGTTTCTTATGAAAATTTACCGAATGTGATTTCTGTCAAAAAGACAGACAGCCCGCCCCCTTTGCCACGCTATAAACGTGGGGAAAAGAAAAATACACACCTATTGGCACAGCGGGATTTCATATCCTTTGGGGTTGGTATTCTGACTGCAACACTTGTCATTTTTACTTTGATTTTGCCTTCTTTTTATGAGCAGCAAAAACAAACCATTGACACATTGCAAGCAAAAGTAGAGCAATTTCAAGGAAACACCGATATGACACCCGAAGAAGTTGCTGCTATGCGGGAACAATTTCAGGCATTGCAAACCGAAAATAACCAGTTGCGCAGCGAAGAAACCAAGCAGGCAAATTTAGAATTATTGGAAACGGCGATTGCAAAAGCAAACGAGCAAAAATGGGAAGAATGTATGACAGCTTTGGACACCATCAATACCTTTGACTTTTCGCAGGAAGATATGAAAAAGTATAATGATTTAAAAGCAACGGTTGCACCAAAAGCGGCAGAATTGTTTTACAACAAAGGAAAAACCGCATTTATGAGCAGTCAATTTGCCGATGCCAAAACCGATTTAGAATATTGTGTCAAATTTTTGTCCACAGAAGATTTTGCAGATGATGTTTATTTTTATCTGGGAAAAATTGCAGAACAGGAAAAAGATGTTGCAACCGCAAAATCCTATTATGAAAAAATACAACAGCAATTTCCAAACTCCAACCAGATAGAAGAAGTCAAAGCAGCATTAGAACACATCAACCAAGCATCATAAAATACTTTGTATTGTGCAAATTTTCTATGTTTTGTCTGCTATTTTACAAGGATATTATATACAAAACCAGTATTTTTCACATTGCGTTTGGCACAATGTGAAAATTTGCTTCAAAATTTTTCAAAAAATGTATTGCTATTTTATCATTTCTGTGTTACCATGTGCTTGAAGTTCAAGTTCATATTGATAGTCTTTGGGGCAGGGTGAAAATCCCGACCGATGGTATAGTCCATGAACCTATATGTCATATAGGCCGATTTGGTGAAATTCCAAAACCGACGGTATAGTCCGGATGGGAAAAGACTGGATAAATTGCAATAGATAGGATTGATGTTTATTTGTGTACGCATGAGGCGTGTTCTTTTGTTGCAGTATACAGATTTTTGTGAAGCTTTCTATGAAATTTTTTCCGGAGCCAAAGATATCATCATTTGGCTTCGGAATTTTTTTGATTGGAGGCTTTTTATCATGCAACACAGCAAAACCCGTCATTTGACCATGGTAACACTCATGGCAACCATCTCATTTCTTTTTATGTATTTTAGTTTCTCTGTGCCGATTTTATCACCCTTTGCAGAATTTGATTTATCACCCATACCGGAAATCATTGGTGGTTTCATTCTTGGGCCATTGGGTGCAGTAGAAATTATCAGTCTGAAACTGCTTTTGAAACTGGTATTTCAAGGCAGTCAATCCATGCTTGTCGGGGAAATACAAAACTTTTTACTCAGTCTTGCATATGTGATACCGGCAGTACTGTATTATTACAAACACAAAACCAAAAAAGGAGCTGTCATCGGACTGGTCATCGGTAGCGTTATCAGTGTGATTGTGGCAGTATTTACAAGTGTTTATATCATTTTCCCGACATATATGAAATTATATGGCATGAATTGGGAAGGTATTGTAGAAATTTGTTCCGCAGTCAATCCATGGATACGAGATGTGCCCACTATGGTGGCATTTTCCGTCATTCCATTCAATGTGGTATCCCGTGCTGTTGTGTCATGCATTACAGTCGTGATTTATAAAAAAGTGAGTGTACCAATCAAGAAACTTGTGTACTAAGGAGGAAGAAAACAATGCATTTTAGCAGCAATAAAACATTGACATTTGAGGAAGCAGTCAATATCATGTTTGAAAAATTGGGTGATTGGAAAATTATGGCATTGGCAAGTGCTGTCCATGATTATGTGATGGTGCGTAATGTCAGTTGCTTGTTTTACGACCAAAAAGTATATTTCAAAACAGACAAAGCATTCCGTAAAACAAAACAACTTTTTGAAAATCCGCAGGTAGCACTTTGTTGGAGTGGTGTCCAGATAGAGGGCATTGCTGAAAACAAAGGCTTGGTGGTTGATGAAAAAGACCGTCGATTTGAAAAACTGTATGAAAAATTCCTTTGGGGAAGTTATAACAAATATTCCCATGAAGATACAGAAATTATCATTGAAGTAACACCAAAATTTGTGGAAATTTGGGACACCAGTGAAGATAATTATGCCTATCAAATTTTTATCGACTTTGAGAAAAAAGAAGTCGAAGTAAAACAATATGACCATAAAGCATAATCACCATGATAAGGCTCTTCCATGACATAATCAACTGTATGGAAGAACCTTTTTTCTATAAACAGCAATACCAACAGACCAATCGTACAAAGAAATATGCAAATATTTAAAATTTTTTCATCATTTCTTTCTTTTTTTGATATATGATATCTGCGATTTCGTATTTTCATATGGCAATTCATGTGATAAAATCAACATATGGTATTAAGATATCCGTTTTTCTGTATTATCGTTACCAAAACGATTATATGCACAAGGGGGAATGTATATGGAACATACGGAAACAAGAACAGAACTTTCTGAAAAAAAAGATACATTTGTATACAGCCACCCACTTGAAGATGCGGGTATTTATTCTCCAAAAGGATACGAACAACACAAAAACAAAACAGCAATACACTCATCTGCGGAACAAATAGAAACCATTTTGGAAAGAGTAAACAAAGAACAAGAAACATTTTTCACAAATTTTACCTATATAGACACAAGTACAAAACCACATATCGAAAACACAAATTTCCCAACAAGCAAAACCAATCCGGTCTTTGAGAAAGCACATATGGAATTGTTGAAAAATTTTATGATAGCAGAACGGGAAAGCTATCAGCAACAGATACGCAACGAACGTATGACACGGGAATTTTTAACACTTGCCCAAGAAAAAAAAGAATAAATTTTTTCTGACCACTGTAAAAATATGTAATTTTTTGTTATCATAAAAAAACCAGTTTATTTTATAATAAAAATAATAAAAAGGAGAGAATGATGATGAAAAAAAGAACAACAAAAATACTGACACTCGCAGTCACAACAACCATCGGATTATCTGTCAACGCTATGGCAGCAGAACAAAATGCATCATTGCAAAATACAAAAATACGTTTTGATGATGGTGCTGTACAGACGATACAATGTTATAATGTAGACGGATTCAATTTTATTCGTGCAAGAGATGTCAGCAATTGCTTAAATGTCGGCATTCGTCCCACAGAAAAAGGGATTGCATTGGATACCACTGCTACAGCTTCCGGCAATACAACAGAACGATTGACCAAACAACGTGCCATGGTTCGTATGGAAAAAGGACAAATTGACTTTGATGGTACTGCATCAGAAACAGAATGTTTTCTTTTGGACGGCAGATATTATTTCAAACTTGCAGATTTCCAAAAAGCATCAGAGGCACATTTGCAAGCAGATGAAACAGCACAATCTTGTATGACTGTTACATGGAATGGACAACAACGCATTGTCGATGTTCGTTTAGATGCCAAAAACAATGTCAAAAACCAAAGCACAGATACATATGCAGCAGAAGTTGTACGTCTTGTCAATATCGAAAGAGAAAAAGAAAACTTAGCTCCCTTGGAATTACAAGAGGACTTGCAAAAAGCAGCAAACATTCGTGCAGCAGAATTAAACACTGTCTTTTCTCATGACAGACCAGATGGCACAAGTTGTTTTACTGTGTTGGAAGAAGTTGGCATTTCTGCCGGCACAATGGGAGAAAATATTGCACTGGGCTATCCCACACCGGCACAAGTGGTAGATGGCTGGATGCATTCCCAAGGGCATAGAGAAAATATCATGCATTCTGCATTTACCAAAATCGGTGTTGGTTATGATAGCAAAACCGGTGCATGGGTGCAGCTTTTCATCGGATAATTGTTTTACAAGCTCTGTTTGAACATATCACAGAGCTTGTTTCTTATTTTTTATAAAAAGCAGCAAAGTACTGCTTTACAATTTGTATCTGTCAAACAAAATCTTTTGTTTTCTTGTAAAATTTGTTGCAAAAAAAATATGAGTGTGATATGATAATACGGATATAAATTTTATATGTTTACGCCGGAATAACTCAGTTGGTAGAGTAACTGATTCGTAATCAGTAAGTCGCGTGT
>JAHHTU010000037.1 GCA_020024455.1 Anaerotignum sp.
TTTCCGGTGCAATCCAACACGTTGCAGGTATGGAAGGTTCTGAATTGATTATCTCTATCAATAAAAATGATACAGCAGCAATCTTTGATGTATCCGATTTGGGTATCGTTGGTGATGTGAAAGTGATTCTGCCGAAATTGGCTGATGCAATCAGAAAATACAAGGCAGCAAAAGCTACCAACTAATCACTGAATATTCAAAAAAGTGAATGAACAATGCTGCTGTGCAGAGAGTCAAAGATAGCCGGCAGCATTGTGTAACATAAATAAAACCAATTTATTGTAGAGAAAATAGGAGGAATGTGAAATGAGTAATTATTCTGTATTTTTTCCAGGATACAGCGCAGGCGAAAATGCGTACAAAGAAATTGATGCGGTATGTTCCCCTTACGGCACAAAGGCTGTTGTGATTGGTGATGATATTGCAATCAATGCAACAAAAAAATATGTATTGGAAGGAATTGAAGGTAGTAGCGTACAGATTGTAGAATTTATTGATTTCCCTGGCGAAGCTGCTTTTGAATATGCAGAAGAACTGCAACAGAGAGATGTCGTAAAAAATGCGGACATGATTTTCTGTTTGGGTGGTGGGAAAGCGATTGACCTTGGTAAATTGGTTGCTCACAATTTGAACAAACCTTATTTTACATTCCCTACGGTTGCATCCACTTGTGCTTGCATTTCCGCATTGGGCATTTACTACTATCCAAATCATGTATTCCGTACATTTTTCCGTGTGGATAGACCTCCTGTACACGTATTTATTTCTACAAAAGTGATTGCAGAAGCTCCCGTGGAATTCCTGTGGGCTGGTATTGGTGACGGTATGAGTAAGGAAGTCGAAGTAAAATTCTCTGCAAGAGGCAAAGAGGACGAATTGACCGTTTCCGAAGAAGCCGGCGTTGCATTGAGCAGCTGCTGTACAGAACCTTTGTTAAAATATGGTATCCAAGCAATCGAAGATTGTAAAAACAATCGTGCTTCCGAAGCGATTGAAAGAGTTGCATTGGATATTTTCATTAACACAGGTATGGTATCCAATATGGTAGACTCCCATAAATACAACACCAATCTGGCACACGCATTGTTTAACAGTATGACAATGTTGCACCAGATTGAAACAAGACACCGCCATGGTGAAGTGGTTGCATATGGTACATTGGTATTGTTGACATTGGATAAACAATATGACAAATTGGATACATATTTCGATTTCTACAAAGGCATGAAATTGCCTACAAAATTGGCAGATATCGAAGTAACTGTGGAAGAATTAGACCCTGTATTGGAAGCTGCTGTACAAAAATATGACTTGGATTACTCCCCATATGAAATTACACCAGCTATGATTAAAGATGCTATCTTGGAATTGGAAGCATATAACCAGAAAAAAGAAGCATAATCAAAGCAATTTGAAAAAATAAAACAAAAAGGAGAATACTTGGTATTCTCCTTTTTTGCTGAAAAGAAACGGTTTTTTGTTTGCTGTGGCTTGACAGTACCCAATAGAAAATTTATACTGTGATAATAAAAAATATTTGTCTGAAACGGAGGAAACAGAATTGCCAAAAATTGGTATGCGTATGGTAAAAACGGCGATTGCTGTTGCAATTTGTTTATTGATTTATTTGTTGCGTGGCAAACAAGGCGCACCCGTATTTTCCACCATTGCAGCTATCATTTGTATGCAGCCGCACGTGGAAAACAGTGTAACGGTGGCATTCAATCGTATTGTTGGCACATTGACAGGTGCGATTGTGGGGCTTTTGGTATTATATGGTGTGGATTGGATTCCGATGGATTTTGAATGGATGCGATATTTTTGTATTGCGATTGCGGTCATTCCGGCAATGTATATCACAATCGTATTAAAAAAAACAGGTGCGGCAGCGATGGCAGGGGTGGTATTGCTCAGTGTCACACTATCACAAGATATCAGAGACCCTTTGCTCAATGCCATCGACCGTTCTTTTGAAACCATTGTAGGGATTGTGGTGTCGTTGGGTGTCAATGTGGTACACCTGCCAAGAAAGAAACATAATGAATTCTTTTTTGTTTCCGGATTTGATGGAGCGTTATGTTGCGAAAAATATGGGATTAGTCCATATAGTGTGTTTGAGTTGAACCAGCTTTTGAACGATGGTGTAAAATTTACCATTGCAACAGAACGTACACCTGCATCATTGCTTGCAGATGTGGGCAATATTCATTTGAAATTACCAGTCATTGCCATGGACGGTGCGGTATTATATGATTTGAAAGAAAAACGATATTTGGCTTGTCATGGACTTTCCAAAGAGATGACAAAACGTCTTTGTGATTTTTTACAGGAAAAAGGGATACATTATTTCTTGAATGTGGTGTTGCAAGATGTATTGTTGATTTATCATAAAGATTTTCAAAATGAAGAAGAAAAAAAATTATACGAAAAAGCAAGAATATCGCCACATCGAAATTATGTGTATGGGGATATGCCCGAAGAAGGCATACCTGTTTATATTTTGTTGGTGTTGCAAGATGATGAGGCAGATGTGGTGGAACAGCAAATCAAACAACTCGAAGGTGCAAAAGACTTGCTGTTTTTGCGTGATAAATCCGAAACACCACCGGAATATTGCCATTTGAAAATCTATCATAAAACAGCAACCAAGGAATATATGATGCGGCGAATGTTGGAGGGCATGGACAATGCCAAAAACATCAAAATTGTGGCATTTGGTACGAATAAAAATGACTTGTCCATGATGGCAGCTGCCGATATATCTTATGCAACATCGGAAGCCATACCGGAAGCAAAAGGCATTGCAGATTATGAATTAAAAGGCAAACAAGGCGACAGCATTGTACGAACCATATTGTATTTATATGAACCTTTTCCATGGCAAAGAAAACCAAAATGTCACAAAAAACAAAAAAATTGAATATGCAGGAGGAACATATGGAAGAAACGTTGCATTTATTTTCCCGTGCAGAATTGTTGCTGGGAGTGGAAGGCATACAAAAATTAAGACAGGCAAAGGTGGCATTGTTTGGTGTGGGCGGTGTTGGTTCTTTTGCCGCAGAGGCACTGGCAAGAGGCGGTGTGGGACATATCACGCTGGTAGATGGGGATACGGTAAGTTTGACAAACTGTAACCGTCAGCTTGTGGCATTGCAAAGCACCATCGGGCGTGAAAAAGTGGCTGTGATGGCAGAACGCATTGCGGACATTTCACCAGAAACGGTTGTAGAGGCACATTGTTTGGTATATGGAGAACAAAATCGGGGATATTTTGATTTTGCATCTTATGATTATGTCATTGATGCCATTGATACCATCACATCAAAATTGATATTGATTGAAGAAACAAAGAAGGTGCATACCCCTATCATCAGTTGCATGGGGACAGGGAATAAGTTTGACCCTTCTCGCTTTGAAATTGCAGACATTGCGAAAACATCGGTTTGTCCCTTGGCAAAAGTCATGCGAAAAGAATTGAAAGACAGAGGAATTTGCGGTGTCAAAGTGGTGTACTCCAAAGAATTGCCCCAAAAGCCGGCAACATCTTCCGAAACCGGCAAAAGACAAATCCCCGGCAGTTTGTCCTTTGTGCCACCTGTGGCAGGTATGCTGTTGGCAGGGGAGGTCATTCGCCATATTGCAGGCGTTGTATTGGAATAAAAGCACATCGTATGTGCTTTTTTATTGCCACAAAATCAGAAAACTGCTATCATAAGACAGGTGTAAAACAAAGGATAAAGGAGAAAAAAATGGAAACTTTGATGATGTATGCAATCATCTGTCCATTGGTGTTTGTGGCAGGGATTGTAGATGCGATTGCAGGTGGTGGCGGTTTGATTTCATTGCCTGCCTATATGATTGCAGGTGTGCCGGTGCATACGGCGATTGCAACCAACAAAATGAGTGCCGCCATGGGGACAAGCATTGCGACATATCGTTTTGCAAAAAGTGGGTATATCAACCGGAAACAAGCATTGCCTTGTGTGGTGTTTGCATTGGTTGGCTCTTATTTGGGGGCAAGGATTACATTGTTGCTTTCCGCAGATGTGTTTCGTGTGGTGATGATGGTCATTTTGCCATTGACTGCGTTTTATGTGATGGGCAAAAAAAGTTTGCGGGAAGATAAAACACCTTATCCATATGGAAAGACATTGTTTTTGTGTGCGGTCATCTCTTTTTGCATTGGGGTGTATGATGGCTTTTACGGACCGGGAACAGGTACATTTTTGATATTGCTTTTGACGGCTTTGGCACATATTGCACTCCATGAGGCGGCAGGTACTACCAAAGTCATCAATTTATCAACCAATATTTCGGCATTGATGGTATTTTTGGCAAATGGTGTGGTAGATTTGCCGCTGGGAATTGTGGCAGGGTGTTTCAGTATTGTTGGGAATATCATTGGTGTCAAATTATTTTCTCAAAAAGGCGTAAAATTTGTAAAACCGTTTATGATTGTGGTTTTGCTGATATTTTTCGCAAAAACCATATGGGAGATAATGGCATAAAAAAGAGCAAATCTTTTGATTTGCTCTTTTTTAGGAAAGATTATACATTAAAACGGAACAATACAACGTCCCCATCTTTGACAACATATTCTTTACCTTCGGAACGTACCAAGCCTTGTTCTTTTGCGGCAGTGTAAGAGCCTGCCTGCATCAAATCATTGTAAGCAACCACTTCTGCACGAATGAAACCACGTTCAAAGTCACTGTGGATTTTACCTGCGGCTTGTGGTGCTTTTGTACCATTTGTGATGGTCCATGCTCTGGTTTCTTGCTGTCCTGCGGTTAAATAACTAATCAAACCGAGCAAATGATAACTTGCGGCAATCAAACGGTCTAAGCCACTGCCTTCCACGCCCAAATCTGCCAAAAATTCTTTTTTGTCTGCTTCGTCCAAATCAGAAATTTCTTCTTCTATTTTTGCACATAATACAAATACTTCATTGTGTTCATTTGCGGCATATTCTCTCACACGGGAAACAAATTCGTTTGATGCCCCATCGTCTGCCAAATCGTCCTCTGCCACATTTGCGGCATACAATACGGGTTTTGCTGTCAAAAGGGTTAAGCTGTCCACAAATGCTTTTTCTTCCGGTGTGTCCAGCTCCACAGCTCTTGCAGAGATGCCTTGTTCCAAAGCGTCTTTTAATTTTTGGAGGGTATCCATTTCTTTTTGCAAGGATTTGTCTGCTTTTGCCATTTTCCCTGTTTTGGCAATGCGTCTATCCAGGATTTCCAAATCAGAGAACATCAATTCCAAATTGATGGTTTCGATGTCACGAATGGGGTCGATAGAACCGTCTACGTGTACCACATTCCCGTCTTGGAAACAACGCACCACATGGACAATGGCATCTACTTCTCTGATATGGGACAAAAATTTATTCCCCAAGCCTTCGCCTTTGCTTGCACCACGCACCAAACCTGCAATATCTACAAATTCGATGACAGCGGGAACGGTTTTTGCGGAGTTGTACATTTGTGTCAATTTGTGCAAACGTTCGTCAGGCACAGTCACAATCCCTACATTTGGGTCAATGGTACAGAAGGGATAATTTGCCGCCTCTGCTTTTCCCAGTGTCATAGAATTGAACAATGTGCTTTTGCCTACATTTGGCAAACCTACAATACCCAGTTTCATTTGTTTTCTTCTTCCTTTCTTTTGTCAATACTGTTTTTCATTATAACCAAAAGCCAATCAAATGGCAAGAAATACGTTATTTTTTGTGTGGCCGCAATACCAAAATGGCAACCATGCAACTCAATAGGGCAAAGAGTGCTTGTATACGCCGATATTGCGTATTTGTGATATAGTGTCCGTTTTTTGGTGTTTCTTCAATGTCGGAAATGACAATGCGTTGATGTTTTGGCATAGGAAAATCCTCCTTTTCTTTTCAGTATAACAGAAAATCACAAAAAAAATCACTGTATTTTACAAAACAAAAAATCATTTTTTGGGGCAATATAAAAAAGAAAAAGGGGGCGTAATATCATGAAAAAAATGGTTTTTTGCAGTATTTTGATACTTTTTCTTTGTTGTGGGTGTTCGTTTGCGGTGGTGGAAAACAATTTGCTGCAAACCAGAACAGCCAAAGCCACAGAACGTGTCCATGGAAAATCTATGGCAGAGCGTGCCGCAGATGTCAAAGAAAAAATTGGTCGCATAGATGGTATCCAAGGCAGTGCCGTTGTGGTGGAAGGACATACTGCCATCATTGGACTGCGTACCGATGTGGACAAAAAGAAACAAACACAGATAACAAATGATGTGCAGGCGACAGCATTACAAACCGATAAAGACTTGTATTTTGTTTCTGTCACCACCGATGAAACGATTGTTTCCGCAATAGAAAAGGAAGAAAAAACACGTATGCCATAAAAAAAATCTCCAACCAGATTTGGTTGGAGATAGAAACTATCATGTGTTTTGAGGTTTGGTTAATTTTCTTACCAGTAAAATGGTCAAAATCATAGATATAATGGCAATCGGTAAGTTAATCATCCAGTTTTGTATAAATGCTGCCAAAATATAGTTTGCCGCAGAAACAGCAGCAACTACCAAGGCATAGGGTAACTGTGTGGAAACATGGTTCATGTGGTCACATTGTGCCCCCGTAGATGCCATAATGGTGGTATCGGAAATCGGAGAACAATGGTCACCAGCAACAGCACCGGCCAATGTTGCCGCAACGGTCAATACCATCATTTCGCTGTTGGGTTCCATAATAGGAACAACAATGGGCAACAAGATACCGAATGTACCCCAAGAGGTACCGGTGGAAAATGCCAAGAATACGGCAATACAGAATACAATCACAGGCAGCAACAAAGTAATCAAAGTATTGCTTTCGCCGGATTTCAAAAGTTCTGCAACGAATACATCAGCACCCAATAAACCTGTGATACCGCTCAATGTCCAAGCAAATGTTAAAATCAAGATTGCAGGAACCATAGCACGGAAGCCTTCGGATAAACAATCCATGAAGTCACTAAAACGCAATACACGACGTGGAATGTAAATGAAGAATGTCAAAATCAGTGCGGCAACAGAACCCAAAGACAAACTACGTGCAGCATCACAACCTGCAAATGCATCTACAAAAGAAGTGCCGCTGAAAAATCCTCCGGTGTAAATCATGCCAACCACACAACAAACAATCAATATGATAACAGGCAATACCAAGTCAATCACACCACCATTGCCCACAACGCCTGTTTCTTCTGCATTTTCAAAAGGTCTGGACGAGGTGGTGAATAAATCGTTGTTTTCCTGTGCATTTTTTTCATGACGACGCATAGGGCCAAAGTCAAAATTCAAAATAGTGACAGTCAACATAGTAACAATGGTCAACAATGCATAAAAATTATAAGGAATGGAACGAATGAACAATTCCAAACCATTCTGTCCTTCTACCACACCGGATACGGCTGCTGCCCAAGAAGAAACGGGAGCAATGATACATATGGGGGCTGCGGTTGCATCAATGATATATGCCAATTTTGCACGGGATACTTGATGTGTATCTGTAACAGGACGCATGACGCTACCAACGGTCAGACAGTTGAAATAGTCATCAACAAACACAAGCACGCCCAATACAAATGTGGAAAGCAAAGCCCCTTTTCTGGTTTTGATACGCTGGCTTGCCCATTTTCCGTAAGCCGCAGAACCGCCTGCTTTGTTCATCAAAGCAACCAATATCCCCAATACAACCAAGAATATCAGGATACCACCTTTTCCGGGGTCAGAAATATTTGCCAGTATACCACCTTCTGTGGTATCGCTGACCATAACCAAGAATGCTTCCCCCACATTGAAATTGGTGTAAAACAGACACCCTGTCACAATCCCAATAAATAGGGAGGAATATACCTCCTTTGTAATCAATGCCAATATGATGGCAATGATAGGTGGTACCAAAGCCCAGAATGTTGCATACATATGGCTGGGGCTTGTTGCAACTTCATCGCCTGCCGCAAATGCAGTCACACTCATCAGTACCAAAACCACAGAGAATATCAAGAAATTTCTCAAACCGGTTTTTCTTTTTTGTTCAAACATACCTTCCTAACTCCTCTCATCAAAATACTTCAAAACGATTGTATGCCTCATATTTGAGACAAAAACAGTTTGCGGAAACACAAAAAAGAGGTTCTATGTTGCACGCACATAAAAACCCCTGATATTTTTCAGTGTAGAAATTGAAAAAAAGTTGTTGTTTATGATAGCGCTCCACAAAAGTGACAGTATGATATATATTTTATATCACACCAGCAATCGGAATATGGGACAAATTCCAATCACTTCGGCGGCATTGCCTTTCGTCCTTTCTGCGTCCCGCAGTGTTTATAAAGGAGTACTCATCGTTGTCGCACCTCTATCTGTTTTTTGTTGTCCGTTACAAAACGGACGTTGTTCTTTCTAATTGATAACATATTCTGACAGAAATGTCAAGTATTTTGATGTATTTTATACAAAACAGAAATTTATGCTTTTCAATGTTATAGAAAACTGATATGATAAATAAGAAGTACAAAAGAAATAATCAGAAAGGATGATGAAATATGGCAACAGCACATATCGCAGCAGAAAAAGGTGCATTTGCAAAAACCGTATTGATGCCCGGTGACCCTTTGCGTGCAAAATTTATTGCAGAAACATTTTTCGAAGATGCAAAATTGGTAAATAACGTTCGTGGGGTACAAGGATATACAGGCACATACAAAGGTGTACCCGTTTCTGTGATGGCAAGTGGTATGGGGATTCCTTCTATTGGGATTTATAGTTATGAGTTGTATGCGTTTTTCGGCGTAGAAAATATTATTCGTATTGGTTCTGCAGGGGCAATCAGTGATAAATTGCAGTTGAGAGATATTGTGGCAGGTATGTCTGCACATACAAACTCCAACTTTGCAAACCAATACAATCTGCCCGGTACATTTGCACCAACCGCAGATTACACATTGCTTTCCACAGCCGTAGCAGCAGCAAAAGATTTGGGTGTAGACCTGAAAGTCGGCCCTGTACTTTGCTCTGATGTATTTTATGATGATGATGAAAATGCATTGAAACAATGGGCGAAAATGGGTGCTTTGGCAGTGGAAATGGAATCTGCCGGTTTATATATGAATGCGGCAAGATTGAACAAACGTGCTTTGACAATGGTAACCATTTCCGATATACCTTTCACAGGTGCAGCAACAACACCCGAAGAAAGACAAAACACATTCACACAGATGATGGAAATTGCATTGGAAACAGCAATCAAAATGGATAACATCTAATTATCATAAAAAAACGTCCTTTTGTTTTACAAAAGGACGTTTTTCAAAAGAAAAAAGTATATAAAAAAGTAAGGTGGGCAAAAATATTGTATGGTATCAGCCGGATAGTTGGTTATCCAACTGATAGAATATCGTTTTTTGTTCCACAAACACAAACAACCAGTATCCCAGCACAGCACCAACGGTATTGGTCAAAAGGTCGTCCACATCGGTCATACGACCGCAAAACATTTGTAAAAATTCTATTGCAAAAGAACAGAGAAATCCGGTCAACAATATTTTGTTTTGCGAATGAAATGGTTTCCACATCAAGGGCAACAAAAAGCCCAAAGGCATAAATAACATAATATTGAAAATATATTGTTTGGGAGAAACGAATACATCGCCCAATAATGCAAAATGCCAATCAGGGTAAAAAGAGAAATTACGATACAATATGGTTGTGATGCCGGTAAAAGAACACAACCCGACGGCGTACAAACAAAGCAGCCAAACACAAAGTTTTTGTGTGTTGGTGGTGTATGTATCTGCGAAAACGGTTTGCCATATAAACGGTATGGGAGAGATACATAAAAACAAAAAGAATATTTCTCCGAAAGCAGTTTCAAAAAAATTTGTCCAAGGAACCATCAGCCATTTCTCCTTTCTTTGTTGTTCTGTACATAGCATATCATACAATTCTTAATTTTATCGGAAGAAAATATTGCGATTTTCAGATAAAAGGCATAAAAAGTCCTTAACAAGCCAAAAAGAAAAGTATGTTTCTATAAAAAGTTATGGTTTCCAATATTGACAATCCCTTGCCAGATTTGGTAAAATAACTTGTCGGTGATTGGAAGTTTCACCTATTATTTTGCATCAAGTTTGTTTTTCAATCCCGTCAAAGGGCGTATTGCAGGCAAAATTTGATGTTTTTTTTATGGCAAAATACAGGATATTCCTGTTTGGAGTTTATAACAACGTTTAGGAGGTATTTTTTATGGCAGGTACAATTTCCAGAGGTATTCAAGCGCCTATTATCAGACAAGGTGATGATATTGTAAAAATTGTGGCAGACTCCGTATTGGAAGCAGCAAAAGCAGACGGTTTTACATTGCATGAAAAAGACGTCATTTGTGTGACGGAAGCGGTTGTGGCAAGAGCAGACGGCAATTATGCAACAACAGATGATATTGCGGCAGATGTAAAAGCAAAATTGGGCGGCGAAACCATTGGTGTTATCTTCCCCATTTTGAGCAGAAACCGTTTTGCAATTTGTTTGAGAGGGATTGCAAAAGGTGCAAAAAAAGTGGTATTGATGTTGAGTTATCCTTCCGATGAAGTGGGCAATCACTTGTTTGATATGGATTTGTTGGACGATAGCGGCGTAAATCCTTATACAGATGTGTTGACATTGGCAGATTACCGCCGTATTTTCGGCAGCATCAAACACCCATTCACAGGTGTGGATTATGTGGAATATTATGGAAACCTGATTGAACAAGAAGGTGCAGAAGCAGAAATTATATTTGCAAATCACCCTGAATCTATTTTGAAATTCACAAAAAATGTATTGTGTTGTGATATTCATACAAGAGCAAGAAGCAAACGTCGTATTTTGGCGGCAGGCGGCGAAAAAGTTTGCACATTGGACGAAATTTTGTGTGCATCTGTAAACGACAGCGGTTACAACCCTGAATATGGTTTGCTGGGTTCTAACAAAGCGACAGAAAACACTGTAAAATTGTTCCCCAAAAATGCACAGGAAGTGGCAGAACAAATTCAAAAAGAAATCATGGAACGTACAGGCGTACACGTGGAAGCGATGATTTATGGTGATGGTGCATTCAAAGACCCTGTGGGAAAAATCTGGGAATTGGCTGACCCTGTGGTTGGTGCAGGCTATACCGAAGGTTTGAATGGCTTGCCAAATGAAGTAAAATTGAAATATTTGGCTGACAATGACTTTGCAGATTTGGAAGGCGAAGCATTGGCAGAAGCAATCCGTCAACGTATCAAAGAAAAAGAATCCGATTTGAAAGGCAACATGGTTTCCGAAGGGACAACACCCCGTCGTTTGACGGATTTGATTGGTTCTTTGTGTGACTTGACAAGCGGTAGTGGGGATAAAGGTACTCCCATCGTATTGGTACAGAACTACTTCAATAACTACGCAAACAAATAATGATGTATATAAAAAAGTCTGATGTATCACGCATCAGGCTTTTTTGATATCAAAACAACGAAAGTATTTCGGGTAGTATCTGTATGGTAAGAATAGCAAATAAAATACCACCAATCCACGCACCAATCCCAAACAGAGCTAAGAGAGCCAAAACCAATTTTTTGAAAGGAAATGTTTGTTTTTGTTTGTATATGACTATCACAGCCAAAAGAAATAAAATACCTGCACCAATCCCAACAACGCAGGCAAGTAAAACCATAGCAAAGGCAAGCAACATAAAAATCCCCCTTTTTTATGTTTAGTATATCATAAAAAAGGGAGACTTGTTGTTTATTTCTGTTTTGTGTAGATATCAAAGGAAAATGCAATGCCGTTTTCTTGTTGCAATCCACCTTTTTGTGTCAATGTCCAATCGGGATTTTCGTCCAAATTGGGGAAAAAGGTATCTGCATCAAATGTTTTTTGAATATGTGTGATATAAGCAGTGTCACAATATGGCAATAATTGTGTGTAAATACTGCCACCACCAATGACAAAAATATCATCGGTATCATATGCTTGCAAAAGTGTTTGCAATGCCTCGATGCTATGGCAAAGTGTGACGCCCTCCGCTTCATACGCCATATTGTTTGTCAACACAATATGGTTGCGGTTGGGCAGTGGTTTTTTGTTTGGGAAAGATTCCAATGTTTTTCTGCCCAATACCAAAGTGTGTCCGGTTGTCATTTGACGGAAATATTTCATATCGGCGGAAATACGGCAAAGCAAATCGTTGTCTTTGCCAATGCCCCAATGTTGGTCTACGGCTACAATCAAGCGCAAAAGTCATACCTCCTTTCTTATATGGCAATGGGTACTTTGCCAATGGGTTTGCCATGTTGATAATCTTCTACAATAAAATCATCAACGGTGAAATCATAGAAATTTTTCACGTCCGGATTGAGGCGTACTTTTGGTGCAGGGAATGTTTCTCTTGCAATCAGGTCTTTGATGAAAGATACATGACGGTCATAGATGTGCATATCGCTGATGACGTGTACCAATTCGCCTGCTTCCAAACCGCTCACCTGTGCAAACATCATCAACAATGCAGAATATTGTACCACATTCCAGTTGTTTGCTGCCAATGTGTCTTGGGAGCGTTGGTGCAATATGGCATTGAGTTTGTTGCCTGTGACGTTGAATGTCATGCTGTATGCACAAGGTTCTAACCCCATTTCGGACAAATCCGCAAAATTATAGATGTTTGTCATAATACGGCGGGAATAGGGGGTATTTTTTAACTGCCAAAGCACATTGTCCACTTGGTCCATTTCACCATGTTTGAATTGGTAAGGTACGCCCAGTTGATAGCCGTATGCTTTGCCGATAGAACCGTTTTCATCTGCCCAAGCGTCCCAGATGTGACTGTTCAAGTCTTTGATGTTGTTTGATTTTTTTTGCCAAATCCATAATATTTCATCAATGGCTGCTTTCCAGTTGGTGGCACGCAATGTCAAAAGCGGAAATTCCTCTTGCAGGTTGTAACGATTGACAACGCCAAATGTTTTGATGGTATATGCAGGTGTACCATCTTCCCAGTGGGGACGTACTTTTTCCTGTTCTGTGGAAAAGCCATGTTCCAATATTTGTTTACAATTTTGAATGAAAATATTATCTGCTTTGCTCATGGTTGTTTCGCTCCTTTTTCTATTCTTACCATTAGTATAATAGAAAAATGCACATTTGAAAATATGGGAAAATAAAACAGACATATCGGAAAAGATATGTCTGTTTTTGTTATTCTTCATCGTTTACGAAATGTTGTTGTTTGATGGGCAAGCCGTTTTGTAATTGATGTAAGTCATTTTCTTCACTATACAGTTCGTTGATTTTGTATAATAATGTCATCAAACTATCTGTCAGATGTACATTTTCTACCAATACATCATCAGGCACCTGTAAATCCACATGGCTGAAATTCCACATACCTTTGACACCCCATTTTGCCAAGTCATTGGCAACTTTTACAGATTGGGAGCGTGGTAATGTTAAAATTGCTACATCAACATGGTTATTTTTCACATATTCTTCCATACTGTCGATGTCATATACTTCTATGCCACGAATGGTCATACCGACCAAACGGGGATTGATGTCGAAAACAGCATTTATGACAAATCCACGTTTTTCAAAATTGGTATAATTGACCAAAGCCTGACCAATGTTGCCACCTCCAACAACAATCATGTTATACATACGGTCAAGACCCAGTATCTTTTTGATTTCATTGTAAAGATATTCTACATTATAGCCATATCCTTGTTGACCAAAGCCACCAAAGTTATTCAAATCTTGACGAATTTGAGAAGCTGTAATATTCATCTTTGCACTGAGCTCTTTGGAAGAAATTCGTGTAATATCGCTTTCCAGCAAATCGCCCAAATAGCGATAATAGCGAGGTAATCTGTTTATCACTGCGGGTGAAATTTTTTTTTCACTATCCATAGTACCCAAGTCCTCTCCTGCTCAAATTTATTTCAGTATATCATGTATGTTATTTTATTGTCAACAATAACTCTTTTATTCTGCCGTTTTTTCTGGTATCATAGGAAAACAGAAAGAACCTTGCAAAAATGATGGAGGGATAAATATGATACTTGGCGTGCAAAAAGTAGAAAAATCGTATGGCATAGATACCATACTCAAAGATATTACATTTCGTTTGGAAGAAAAGGAAAAAACAGCGATTGTCGGCGTAAATGGGGCAGGTAAGACCACATTGTTTCGGATATTGACAGGGGAAACCGGTGCCGACAGCGGTGAAATTTATTTGAAAAAAGATGCCGTGATGGGATATATGGCACAGAACCAACAGATTGACAGCACCCGTACCATTTACGAAGAAATGCTGTCTGTGTTTGAAAAAATTTTAACAGCTGAAACACAATTAAGGCAAATTGAACAAGAGATGACACAGCTCAGTGGCAAAGAGTTGTCAGACAAAATGGAAAATTATGCCCAATTACAACATTTTTTTGAGCAAAATGACGGTTATGGGTATAAAAGTCGCATGAAAGGCGTTTTGAAAGGGTTGGGCTTTTCGGAGGAAGAATTTGACCGTCCGTTGCACCAACTTTCCGGTGGACAAAAAACCAGAATTTATTTGGGCAAATTGTTGCTTTCCAAACCGGATTTATTGTTATTGGACGAACCAACCAACCATTTAGATATTGCGTCGATTGAATGGTTGGAGGATTTTTTGAAAAGCTACGATGGTGCGGTTTTGATTATTTCGCATGACCGCTATTTTTTGGATAAGATTGTGACAAAAGTGGTGGAAATCGAAAACAAAAAATCAACAGTATATAACGGGAACTATTCTTTTTATACCAGTCAAAAGGCAATCCATCGTGAAATTCAACAGAAAGCATACGATAACCAACAAAAGGAATTGAAACGGCAGGAAGAAGTCATTCGCACATTGCGTGCGTTTAACAGAGAAAAGTCTATCAAACGTGCCGAAAGTCGAGAAAAACAACTGGATAAAATGGAATTGGTGGATAGACCGGATAGCCTGCCCAACCATATGCGTTTGACATTAACACCTCGTATCATCAGTGGCAGTGATGTGTTGCACGCAGAAGAACTGTCAAAATCTTATGGGGGACATCGTTTATTTCAGCACGTGAACTTAGATATCAAAAGAGGTGAGAGTGTTGCCATCATTGGGCCAAATGGTGTGGGGAAATCCACATTGTTTAAAATGCTTTTGGGAGAAGTTTCTTCCGATAGCGGTTTGATGCGTTTTGGTACAAATGTACACGTGGGATATTATGACCAGGAACAACAAAATTTGGATACCAACAAAACCATATTCAATGAAATTTCAGATGCATATCCAACATTGACCGCAGGCGAAATTCGCAATATGTTGGCAGCGTTTGTGTTTACAGAGGACGATGTGTTTAAGCCTGTGTCTGCACTCAGCGGCGGAGAAAAAGGACGTGTGTCATTGGCAAAAATCATGCTTTCCAAAGCCAATTTATTGATGCTGGACGAACCAACCAACCATTTGGATATGTTTTCCAAAGAAATATTGGAAGATGCCATTCATCGTTATGAGGGGACTGTGGTTTATATTTCACACGACCGTTATTTTATCAATAAAACGGCAAAAATCATATTGGAGCTTTCCCCTGATGGTGTGACACGATATGAAGGCAATTATGATTATTATTTGGAAAAGAAAGCAGAACGCAAACGAAAAGAAACAGAATTGCAAAAACAACAGCCACAAGCTGTACAACAACAAACCATCAGCGACACAAAAAGCGACTGGCTCAAACAAAAAGAACAACAAGCCGCAGAACGAAAATTGGCTGCAAAAATTGCACGTGTGGAAAAGCAGATTGAACAAACGGAACAAGAAATCGCACAGGCAGATGCGGATATGGCAGCAGCAAGTACAGACTATACCAAAGCACAGGAAATTTATGAGAAAAAATTGGTGGCAGAACAAAAACTGGAACAGTTGATGGAAGAATGGGAGACATTACAAGAGGGCTGAAAATCAGAATGTTTTTTCGGGCGGTGTTACCGCTCGAAAAAATGTTTTGTTTGCGGAAATGTAGGTTTGTCAAACATATGTTACAGTCTACAAAAATAATCTTCTAGAGTTTC
>JAHHTU010000038.1 GCA_020024455.1 Anaerotignum sp.
ATATTATCTAAGAAACAAGAAAAAGAGGTCAATTTTTGGTCTCTTTTTTCTTATCTTTGATTTTTTATTTTGAAAAAGAAATTTTGTATTGACTATTGCAATAGTTTTTTCTATGATATCAATACATACAATAGACTATTATATTAGCTAATACATCGTACAGTTATTTTTATATAAGTGAGGTGATGGAAGAAAGATATATCATTGCAATGTTTTATCTTTTTATATTGGAATACTTCAACTAAATGTATCTGTTACACCGTCTATAAATGATTGATATGATAAAAATATACAGGAGTGATTGTATGAAAGAACTCTTTATCGCAAAAAATGTGAAATGGTTGTTTATCAAATGTATCATTGCAGAAATATTGTTCAATTTACTCTTTTTTCTTGTATTTAACTTCAACCATACATACGATTATATCACGCTAGATATCATATTTGGTATTATGCAAATATGTGTTGCGATTGGTTTGGCAATATATATGCGTCGTAAAAATCAATGTTTATTTTTGAACAAAAATACTGCAACAAAACTTTATATTATCCTGATTGGGTTCTTAGATATATTTGGATTGGTATGTTTTTTTGCTCCTGACTTCATTATAGTACCATATGTAACGATTTCTATGTTTGTTTACAATATCATAAAAATGGATAGATTATTTAGCTTTTGGGATTTTTATAGTTGTCTACTATGTCTAAATATTGTGTTTTTATTTCGTTACAAAAAAGAATGCAAATACCAGAAAGTGAAAGAGTTGTAAAAATGCATATAAGACAACGATACCTTTCAGAATAAAAGAGCGATGGACAGCCATCGCTTTTTTATTTATATTTTTTGTTATATGATTTCGTTTTTGTATTTGTTCTGTGGTAAGGTCACGTCTTTTTTCAAAGATTTTATAAATATATGTATCTATCTCTTTCCTTTTTTCCATAAATATCTCCTGTTACTATAGGTAATGGGCAGATGGTTTTGTCCGTTGCAAATGAACTATACTGCAAAAGCACATCTGACGCTTTTCACTGCATATTTTTCAAGTCAGCACTTTGTGGTGACCTATTTGTATTACCCTCTTGGTCTACATACTGCCTGCAAAATTTTCTGTTGTCAAGTCCTGCTGCTTGGGGCTTGACTTTTTATTTGCAGGCTTTCTTTATTTGTGACGGCGTCCATATCTGCTAACTTCATACGGAAATCATCTTCTTAAATTTATGAAAACTGATTTTGCATTGTTTATACATAATTCTTTTTCTTAAAAATATAGGATATATTACTACACATTCTGCTGATATTGCAGGTGTTTTTGAGCTACCTTATCCCGCAGTTCCATCATACGCTGGTCTGCGGCTGCAACGGTATCTGCACAAAATTTTAATTCCTCCACGATATCTTCGCATTCACAAGAGTCTTTTTTGTATTTGATGTCATGTTCCAGACTCGCCCAAAAGTCCATGGCAACTGTTCGCAATTGGAACTCTACCCGCACAGATTCTTTGACTCCTTCTAAAAGAATCGGCACTTCTACAACCATGTGATAGCTACGATATCCATTGGATTTTGGGTTTTTGATATAGTCATTGATTTCTATTACCACAAAACCGTCTTGCATACTTAGCTTTTCGGCAACCATATAAATATCGTCAATAAATTTGCAAATAACACGGACTCCGGCGATATCATCTAATTTACAATAAACAGAAACCAAATCTATTGGCAGCTCTTTTCGGGTAAGCTTTTCCAAAATACTTGCATCTGATTTGATTCTTGACTGAACAGCCGTAATACAGTCTCGCTTTTTCAGAATACGAAAATCATCTTTTAATATCGCAAGCCTCGTATCAACTTCTTTGATTGCAGCCTGATACCGTTTTATGAATTCGTTACGATGCTCCAAAAGATAAGCCTGCAAAGCTTCACATGACTCCGTAAGTTCCATTGTACCATCTCCTTTTCGTATTTGATTGTGTTCTGTATCTCTTATTTCGTAATACTTTCTATATGAGCATTTACGATTTGAGTCAGGTCGCTTAAAGACAATTCCATCAGCATACCGACACGACCTGCCGATACCACAATGGTTTCCCATTGTTTGGCACTGGAATCCAGTACCGTTTGGAAAAGCTTTTTCATACCAACCGGAGAGCAGCCGCCATGGACATAGCCGGTCAAAGGCAGAAGTTCCTTCTGTTTCAGCATTTCGATTCGTTTGCTGCCAACAGCCTTGGCAGCTTTTTTGAGGTCCAGCTCCTGATTGGTGGGAACACAGAACACAAAATAATTGCCGACTGTATCTGTTGTCACCAGCGTTTTGAAAATCATGGCAGGAGGAATTCCCAGATAATCTGCCGCTTTCTGCCCGTCTAAAGGAAATTCTCTTAATGCATAACAGATTTTCTGCCGTTCCAGTATCCGCATAGCGTTGGTCTTTGCCTGTTTCATATCATATCCTCCTGTCATTTGCCCAGTGCTTTTCCCAAATAAGGACCGGTTACAGACTGACTGCTTTGCAGCAACTGTTTTGGTGTACCTTCAAAAATAATCCGTCCGCCTTCCTCGCCACCGCCGGGGCCAACCTCCACAACATAGTCTGCAGCCTTCAAAACATCCAGATTATGCTCGATTAAGAATACCGTATTTCCGTCAGAAACCAGTTTATCAAACAGAGTAATGATATTTTGCACATCTTGCAAATGGAGGCCGTCTGTCGGCTCATCTAGTACAAGAATCTGTCCCGCTTTTCCCAAATAAGAGGCCAGTTTCATTCTCTGCAATTCTCCTCCAGATAGAGTAGAAAGTGCCTGATTGAGGTGGAGGTAAAACAGACCAACGTCTGCAAGTGGTTTCAGTTTTTTCGCAATGTCTGTCCCTTGGAAACGTTCCATGGCCTGTTCAACGGTCAAATCCATGACCTCTGCAATATGCAGACCATCTATCGTATATTGCAGCACTTCTTTGGAATAACGCAAGCCGCCACAGGCTTCACATTCGGTTTCAATTGCATCCATGAATGCCATCTCTGAGATGATAACACCCTTTCCCTGACAAATAGGACAAGCACCTGCACCGTTAAACGAGAATAGCCCCACTTTTTGCCCGCTTGCTTTTGCAAACAGTTTTCGGATATTGTCGGCAACACCCATATAAGTGGCTGGGGTAGATCGCAGACTGATACCGATACTTTTTTGGCTGATAAGGGTTACATTCTCATTCGATTGAGCGGCAAAGGCTTGCATCAGGGAACTTTTGCCTGAGCCTGCTACACCGGCAATGACCGTCAGGAGTCCTTTGGGCAGGTTGACAGAAACATCTTTTAGATTGTGCAGGGTGAGATGTCTGAGTGTAAACCAATCTGTTGGCGTTCTCAGCTGTTTTTTCAGTCCTGTATTCTGCCGCAAAAGCCGACCGGTCAGCGTATCACAAGACTTTAGTTCCAAATAAGTTCCTTCAAACAGCACTTCGCCGCCCAGTGTGCCTGCTCCTGGTCCCATATCAATGATATGGTCGGCAATTTCCATCATTTCTTTATGATGCTCAACCATTAAAACGGTATTTCCGCTATTACGAAGTTCCATAATCGCATCACTGAGCCGATGAATATCGTGGCTGTGCAGTCCTACACTTGGCTCGTCCAAAATATAAAGCATATCAGAGAGTGATGAGTTGTTATATTTTGCGATTTTACACCGCTGTGCTTCGCCACCTGACAATGTCCCCATCGCACGATCTAGCGTAAGGTAATCAAGACCAATATC
The DNA here is from genome assembly GCA_020024455.1 of Anaerotignum sp. Taxonomy (GTDB): domain Bacteria; phylum Bacillota; class Clostridia; order Lachnospirales; family Anaerotignaceae; genus Anaerotignum. The sequence continues at coordinate 3,763 of JAHHTU010000038.1, forward strand.
AATCAGTGCCTGAATTCTGCTTTCGAGTGCTGCTTTCATATCTACGGCAATCGGCTCTTGAATTGCCCCCAGCCATGTGATGATTTCCTGCAACGGCATCTTTGTAACATCAGCAATGTTCTTTCCGCCGATTTTACAGGACAGAATTTTTGTATTCAGTCTTGCACCGTGGCATTGCGGGCAAACACCTTGAGTCACAATAGGCTCCAGCTTTTTCCAATGTACTTTGGCATCATCTCTCTTGAGCATTCGATTCATACGATACATAAGGCCTTCATATTTACCGTTTTTGTAATAATCTGGGGGTGGATTTTTCAGCGTCATAGGTTTCTGATAAAGGAACAGGTGCAGTTCCTCCGGTGTAAAGTCCCGAATTTTTTTGTTGGGATCATAAAGTCCGCAAGCACCATAATAGAGCCAACGCCACTGACCCGGCTCATAGGCTACATAGTTAATAACACCATGGTCGTTCAGACATTTGTCAAAGTCCACCAGTTTATGAACATCGATTTCTGTGATTTCTCCCAGACCGTCACAGCGAGGACAACGCCCTTGGGGATGGTTGAAGGAAAAGGAATCCGAATATCCTACAAAGGGCTCACCCACACGGGAAAATAACAGCCGCAGCAGAGAGTATGTGTCGGTATATGTTCCCACCGTAGAGCGTACCTGTCCGGAAGGCTTTTTCTGGTCGATAACAATGGCAGGGGGCAGGCTTTCAATCCTACCCACATGAGGACGTCCGTATTTTGGAAGATACCGCTGCACAAAGCTGGGGAATGTGTCATTCAGTTCTCTTCTGGACTGTGCTGCAACCGTATCCAGCACCAGCGAGCTTTTTCCGGAACCAGAAACGCCTGTGACTACGGTGATTTTGTTTTTTGGAATGTCCACAGACACACATTTCAAGTTGTTTTGTGTCGCATCAACGACACGAATCATTTCTTTTTTCATAAGCTCCTCTCCCAAGTTTCTCTCCAATATAGTTCAAATCAAATAAAACCAGCCTACATTCGCTCTTATTTTTCCATAAGAAATCAATATTCGGTTCTTTGTCTAAGAATTCCCAAAATTTCTTCAGGAGCTTTGCTCTTGAAATGCAAGGCGAAGGTGCTGTATCTTCGGCAATATGATATATCCCCTCATTTTCGAATCGGCATAAATATCCACAAAATTACGTTGATTACAGGGGCGTTTCCAGCCATTCTCTCTTTATAGCCAACGATGCGGAACTGCTCATCAATTCTTTCATTCAGTTCCGCTTCCACCTTTTTATCGAAGAATTTTCTGCATCAATATCGTTTTTTATCTAGTTCTGAAATTTTATCGTGTCATCTACTTTTATTTTATTTTGTAAACTCCGCAAACTGGGCGTTGAGTAAAGTTTCCAGCACTTTAGGCTGTACTTCAATGAGATAGCCAACTTTGCCACCGGAAACATAAATGGTATGCCAATTATTGGCACTTTGCTCCACATAGATGGGCATTTTTGTCCGCAGTCCAAAAGGCGAACAGCCACCATGTGTATAGCCGGTCAGTTCTTCAAAAATTTCTGGTTTCAGCATTTGAAGGTTCTTGACGCCTACGATAGATGCTGCTTTTTTCAGGTCCATTCGTTTGTGTGCAGGCAAACAGAATACATAATAACCACCCTTGTGATCTGATGTCACCAATGTCTTAAACAATCGTTCTGGGGCGTATCCGAAATAAGCAGCCACATCAACAGCTGCCACAGGACCGTTTTCTGTTGGATAGGAATAGAACATATATGGTATGTTTTCCTGCTCTAATACTTTTATTGCACTTGTTGTTTCTTGCATATATCCTCCTAAATTATGGGTTGTTTGCTACTAGACGAGTACGATTTTTCAGATAGAAAATAAATGGTGGAATCGGTTTATCCAATCCCACCACTGATGAAAATAATGTATTGATAAGCGTAATACTGAAGATAAAATCTCGTATCAGAATGTAATATCCTCACCATAGTAAGCGGCAATATAGAGGTCTTTCATCTGTTCAGGGTTGATTTCTCTGGGGTTTGTACCAGTGCAAGGGTCTGCCACAGCAGTCACTGCCATATTGTCAACCTTGGACATAAATACTTCTTCTTCAATGCCATATGCTTTCAATGAGCCAACCATGTGCAGGTCGTTACGCATTTTTTTGATTTCTGCAATCAATGCAGATACAAGTTCCTGTTCATTCTGACCGCTCAGACCAATACGCTGTGCAATTTCCGCATATCTGCTGTTTGCGGTTGGATTTTTGCTGTTGAAACGAACAGTGTTTGGCAGGTAAATGGCATTTGCCAAACCATGTGGAACACCCAAAATCGCACCGGATTTATGTGCCATGGAGTGTGCAATACCCAAAATTGCATTGGAGAAAGACATACCGGCCAGATTCTGAGCAAGATGCATTTGTTTGCGGGATTCCATATCACCGTTGTAAGACTTCACCAAATGCTTGAAAACCATCTCGATAGAACGCATCGCAAGTGCATCTGTGAACGGATTGGCAGCAGTGGAAACATAAGCCTCCAATGCGTGTGTCAGTGCATCCATACCGGTGTTTGCCACCAAGTTTTGAGGCATTTTTTCCACCAGCGTGGTATCCAAAATTGCCACATCAGGTGTGATGTTATAGTCGGCAATGGGATATTTGATACCGGTTTCATTATCCGTAATAACGGAAAAAGAGGTTACCTCAGTAGCTGTGCCGCTTGTAGTGGAAATGGCAATGAATTGTGCCTTGTTACGCATTTTAGGCAAATTGAAAGGCTTTGCGGCTTCTTCAAAAGTGAAGTCTGGATGTTCGTAGAACACCCACATTGCCTTAGCAGCATCAATGGGAGAACCACCGCCGATTGCAATAATCACATCTGGCTGGAATTCACGCATCTGACGAGCACCCTCACGGACAGTTACAACAGAAGGGTCATGCTCAACACCGGAGAATGTGGTGGATTCGATACCGGCCTGTTTCAGATAATCCTGCATTTTTCCGATGACACCATCGGATTCCAAACGGTTAGAACCATAGACAATGAATGCCTTTGTCCCTTTAACGGTTGCCAGATATTCCATGGCATTATCTCCAAAATAAAGGTCTCTTGGAATAGTAAATCTCTGCATATGCATATCTCCTTTTCAAAATTAGAATTTTACGGGCGTTGCCCTCTTGTTTACATGGCATATCTTAGCAAGGACTGCCGTATTTGAAAAGAAGGCACTTTTTGGTATCCCGTTTACTAAAAGGTAGGAATTGTTGTGTCACAAGCTTTCTTGTAAAAAAAATTTTTTTACTCATACGCTTGACAGAAGTGGTAAGACTCTTTCATAGTGGTTTCACTTGTCGCAAAAATGCTTTGTGGTCTTAAAATTGACAACATCACCACAATCCCCCTACCATATGAGGATTTTTTTCAGAGAGTCCTTGTTTCACTTGATTTTCCCGTACACAAACAAGTGGAAAATCAAACGGATAACTTCGGCGGCTTCCTCGAATAGTTGCAAAACAGCCTTTCGGGAAAAGAGCTATTTGCAATGTTGACTCATATGGCAAGATTGGATACAAATTTGACAACTACGAAGGATTGACTTGTTTGAAAGACAGCGAAAAGTTTCATGTTGACTTGCAGCAAGTGTACTCCATAAAACTTTCGAATGAGAGCGTGTTATGGAACAATCCCGATAAAATGGATAAGGATATCAATAGCACTCCAAGGACAGATAGAAGGGGAAAACAATGACAGACAAGATAACATTTACAAAATGTAACGGAAAATATAGTACAGCATATAAATTATTTGAAAACCGGTAACTTTCAAGAACATCTTTGGAGTGCTGATTTGCAATATGCCGGTCTATATTCATGATTTAGGGTATTACCAAGCGACATATACTTGCATTGGAGTGTCCGTACAATATCTGTAATGCCCCTCTTGATTTTCGTAGTATGCTGCGTGAGTTGTACCGAAAAATTGTTCAAACAAATCGGCAATTCGGTGAAATGGGATTTATCAATTTTGACGGCAATGCAAAAGCATACATTACAGATAAAACAGATGCACACACAAATACAAGAAACATTACATGAATTCTTCTTAGACTTGAATGTGAATGTCCGAAAAGGTTGTGAAAAAGCCTATGTCACTTTCAATTTTGGACTGACAGCGGCGAAAACGGCAGACGGCTCAGTCGAATCCTGTTATATGCATACTTACAGGGTGATGCATACGGAAATCCGTTGGTGTTTCCTAAATGACCTTCTGATTTGTTTGATTTCAAATAGATTGTGCCTTTAAATATCTCAATGTTTATAAAACACCGAACTGCATATCTTTCTCTCCATTCGGCGTCTTACAAGAAACGGTATGATTTTTACATCATACCGTTTTTTTCATTCTTTTTCTTCTGTCTGGACATCATCTGTTACTTCAAAAAGTTCCTGTTGCTCTGTTTCTTCTGTGTATTTTTGCATATGGTATTCCTCTTTCCATAATGGCAGTTTGACAATACACTTAAACAAATCACCATCAATCCGTACTTGAAATGTCCCGCCTTGCACTTCTGCCAAACTTTGTGCAATCGAAAGCCCCAATCCGCTCCCTTCTGTTGTTCTGGAACTATCTCCACGCACAAAACGCTCAATCAAGTGATCCTCATCAAAATCAATGGGTGTTGCAGACATATTTTTCATGACAAGTACCCCATGCGTTTCCGTCTTGGAAATATCAATATAAACACGAGAATTTTTCATAGAGTATTTCACTGCATTGGAAATAATATTTTCCAATATCCGCCATGTATGTCGTCCGTCTGCATCTACAAACACACCTTGCTCGGAATGTAATTTGAATTCCAAACCCGCCTCTTGAATTTTTTCTTCCATCTCTCCAATGGCTTGCATAGTTAATTGTCGGTAATCCACACGCATTTTTTCCACTGTCACATTTCCACTGGAAACCTTACTTGCTTCAATCAAATCCTCAATCAACTGTTTCAAACGATAAGATTTTACGTGCAATACTTCCACATATTCATTTGCGGTTTCATTTTCCAATTTTTGTTGTCTGAGCAAGTCCACATATGTGATGATAGATGTCAAAGGTGTTTTCAAATCATGCGAAACATTGGTAATCAATTCCGTTTTCATACGCTCGCCTTTGACAGCTTCCTCCACTGCCTTTTTCAAACCATCTTGAATGTTGGCAATATCTTCTGCAAAATTCAAAAAAGACGGGGAAATTTCGGACAAATCCAACTGATATGTCAAATTTCCTTTTGAAGTTTCTCTTGCAGAAATCATAATCCGCTTCAAGGAACGCAATGCACGCATAAATAAATACAGGCAAAACACATTGTATGCAATCAACAATCCCAAAAACAAAAGCATATAATCTGTCACCCAATACATGAACATCAAAAACACCAATACGCAGTTTCCCATACCATACGTCAGCATCACCAGACTCAGCCAGCCACGAAATGTTGCTCCTGTAAATAAAGAAGCTACTTTTCTCAAAAGTACTGACATCAATGTGTTTTTGAAAAAGCTTTTGCCTTTGATTTGTCTGCTGACAGACAACAGATAACTCACCACAACTGCTACATCAATGCTATACAAGATACCAAGCAACGTGGTAAATACATATGCCCAAAACGGGATACTGCGATATCGTATGAAATCAGTCAAAAGCAACGCCATACAAAATGAAAACACACCCAAACATATAACCAAAAGCAAATGGATTTCATTATATATTTTATCGACACACAAATATTGTATCTGCCCGTTTTTTTCTTTTTGACCAGCCACACGCATTAAATAAATCAAACAAATGACGATTACAAAAGCCGCTACGGTTGAAATACTGAATAAATACGGCAGACTGCTGCGTGCCAGCTGAAATTCTTGGTACAGGTCTGCAAAACCATCATCACCAATCAATGGCTCATCAATGGCAGCATATACGGTATAATTGCTTTGTTCCAAATAATAATTACTATATGGTGGCAATTTCGGCTTCTCGCTGATATTATCGCTGCAAAACTCCGCTGAAAGCATCATGGTTCTGTTTTTGTTATTGACTTCTGCCCTGCCGGCATTGCCTGCAACAATATACCCTGCATCATCTTCCACAAAATAGTAAAAATTTTGCAAGCCTTCCAAATATCGCACTGCCTTTCGATACTCGTCCAGCTGATTTTGTATATACATTTGGCGATATTGTGGCAATCTTGTTTCCACCAACTGCGAATATTCGATAAAATTTTCCTGTAATGTTTCCGGAATGGTTCCATATACCATCAGTCCATCATATGTATCATTGATTTTTGTGCTACTGGTAATCACACCATCAATGATATTATAATACCGCTTAAATCCTGAAATCAGTTCTTGCCGATTGACTTTTTCCCCGCTTTGAATGTTGGTTTCATTCCCATAATGCACATCTACCAATATCGCTTTATCCAAGGCATCATAAAACATACGCCGAAACTCTTTTGTGTCATAAAAATTTTCTTCCACTAATATACTTTTGCTCCAATTTTGTGAAACATTCGAAAATATCACACCACAAAAAAATATCATCATCGCACTGAAAAAGATAATGCAAACCGCAATGATTTTCAGTTTTGTTTGATACAACTTAGATTTTTTCGATTTTGTAGCCAATACCCCACACCACCTTCAAATATTTGGGTTCTTTCGGATTGATTTCTATTTTTTCCCGAATACGGCGAATATGCACAGAAACCGTATTTTCCGGTGCAAAAGACAACTCATTCCATACTTTTTCATAAATTTGGTCTATGGAAAATACCTTGCCTGCATTCTCCATCAAAAGCTGTAAAATCCCATATTCTGTGGCAGTCAATTTGACAGGTTCTCCTTCCACACGCACTTCTTTTGCATCTTTGTCCAATTCCAGACCACCAATTTTGATGATATTGCTTTTTTCCGCAATACTGCCCAGTGCCGTATACCGACGCATTTGGCTTTTCACCCTTGCCAACAATTCCAATGGATTGAATGGTTTTGTAATATAATCATCTGCACCAAAATTCAAACCCAATATTTTATCGGTATCCTCTGATTTTGCGGACAATATAATGATAGGAATATTCAATGTTTCCCGAATTTTCACTGTTGTATTCAAGCCGTCCATTTTCGGCATCATAATATCCAACAAAATCAAATGCACTTCATTTGTTTCCAATGCCTGCAATGCCTCCAAACCATTATACGCTTTGATAACATTGTAATTTTCTTGCTTCAAATATATCTCAATCGCATCTACAATACTTTTATCATCATCACATACCAATACATTAAATTTATGATTCATATTTTTTTGCCTCCTTTTTCACCGCTTTTATCATATCAATCAGTTTTTACAAAAAGTGATATTGTTCCTTACAAAAGTCTTAAATTCTCTGTGTACCATTGTACCATCTTTTCCAAAAAACGCAAACATACAAAAAAAGATATTCCGAAACAAATTCGGAATATCTCTTTTTTCATTTCTTTGGTGACAACTGCACAAACTGATAGCTCTCCAAAATTTGAAAATACTTTGCAATTCTGGGATACAAAGGCTCTGCCTCCTCGCCAAATTTTGCTTTTACCAACTGTGCGATATCGTCTACTGTTTTTTTGCCGTCCAAATGCGGCCATATAAAGCTGCCCATTGCATCTAAATGTACCTGTGTGTATTTCGGTTTGCGAAACACAACCTGTGCCACTTTATGAAAAGCACCTTTATTTTCAATAAACAATGTTACAATTCCATCTTCCGATGTCTGCCATTTTGTAATTACAGGAGATGGAATCATATCCAAATAATTTACTTGTGGTTTTTGTTCTTTCTTTTTTTTCATTTCTTATTTCTTCACCCTGTTTTTGCCCCACAAAGAAGCTTTCAAAAGTGTCAAAATAATGAATGTCATGATTATGATACTACCAATCATACCGAAGCTGAACCCATTCAATGGAGCAGAAGGGTCTAAACCAAATACCGCCAATATTGCCAATGCAATACCAACCAAACCTTCACCCGCAATCATACCTGCACAGTACAAAGTACCGTCGTTGAGTTGCAGGTCTTTTGTTTTTTGGTCGATATTTTTTCTTCTGTTCATGAACAAGTTTACCAAACCACCAATCATGATACAAGCATTTAATTGGACAGGCAGATACAAACCAACTGCAAAAGGCATTACAGGTACACCAACAATTTCTATTGCCAAAGCAATGAATACGCCAATGAATACCAAGTTCCAAGGCAATTGACCGCCCATGATACCTTCTACAATCATTTTCATCAATGTTGCTTGTGGTGCAGGGATTTCTTCAGAACCATAGCCCCATGCTTTATGTAACAAGTACAATACGCCGCCGATTGCCAAAGCAGATGCCAAAATACCAATCAATTCACCAATCTGTTGTTTCTTCGGTGTTGCACCCAACAAATAACCTGTTTTCAAGTCCTGAGATGTATCACCTGCCAAAGCTGCAATCACACAGATAACAGAACCAATTGCAATCGCACCTGTCATACCTTCGATACCGGTTTGTCCCAAAGATTTCAAAATCAGTGTAGAAATCAACAATGTTGCAATCGCCATACCGGATACAGGGTTGTTGGAACTACCTACCAAGCCAACCATACGGGAAGATACTGTTGCAAAGAAGAAACCAAAAACAACAATAATAATTGCACCAACAGCACTTACCGGAATTGCAGGGAACAACCAAATCACCAATGTTACCAATACAATACCACCCAAAATGATGTTCATAGGTAAATCTTGCTCTGTTCTTGCTGTGCTATGTGCACCACTGTCTTTCAAACCTTTCATCGCATCTATGAATGTACGGCAAATCAGAGGGAAAGATTTTATCAAGCTAATCAACCCACCTGTTGCAATCGCACCAGCACCGATGTAACGTACATAGCTGCCCCAGATACCGCCAGGGCCGCTTTCTGCAAAAATATTTGCAATCGTATCTGTGCCGGGGTACATCACAATATCAGAACCAAAAAGCAAAATCAGTGGAATCAATACACACCAACCAATCAAACCGCCCACGAACATATAAGAAGAAATTCTTGGACCAACAATATATCCAACACCAATCAACGCAGGATATACTTGTGTACCGATTTGACCACCCAAAGTTTTGAATGTGTAGTTGATTTCACTAGGTACTACTTTGATACCATCTACAATAAATTTGAAAATTGCCGCAAAGCCCATACCTTGGAATACTGTGGAGGCATTAGAGCCGCCTTCTTCACCTGCCAGCAATACTTCTGCACAAGCAGTACCTTCGGGATAAGGCAATGTTGTGTGTTCTTTTACAATCAAAGCGTTACGCAAAGGCACCATAAACAGTACGCCCAAAATACCACCACATAATGCAATGACTGTAATTTCTGTCATACTAGGGTTTGTTCCTTTACCTTCCGCTGCCCATAAGAACAGAGCCGGTAATGTAAAGATAGCACCCGCTGCCAAAGATTCCCCGGCAGAACCGATTGTCTGAACAATGTTGCTTTCCAAAATGGAGTTTTTCTTCATCAGCACACGAATGACACCCATGGAGATAACTGCCGCAGGAATGGAAGCAGATACTGTCAGACCAACACGAAGACCTAAGTATGCATTTGCCGCACCAAAGATAATCGCTAAAATTACACCCACAATAACGGATGTAACTGTGATTTCCGGCGTTACTTTTTCAGCCGGAATATAGGGTTTGAATTCTTTATTCTCGTCCATTATTCCTCTTCCTTTTATAAAATTTTGATTGGCAAACATAGTTTAAGTATAGTCTAAATTTCACGATAATACAATAACTCTTTCCTATTTTTAGTAATTATTGCATGGAAATTCTTAAATTTTTATTAGAATTTTATGGATTTTATATACATTTTTTGTACATCTCCATGTTACGCACATATATTTATTCGTAAAATATTTATATCTTGCATATCTCCACTGTGAACAAACTGCATGATATGCTCCCTTTTTCTTGCTTTATTTTATTTTTGTTTTAATGTCGCATATCCTGTCCAAACAATCCAAACATACGCCAATGTTTTTGGAATCATCAACATTCCCACCATCGGAATGGTATCTGCAAACAACACCACAGGAATATAGAACAAAAAGCTCAAAAAGATAGCAACCCAAATAAAGCGAAACGTATCTTGTTTATGATTGGCAGCTGTTTTTGCATACAATCCAATCATCAACGCCCCTAACATCACAAACGGAATATTACGATAAATCCCCCAAGAAAGCGGTGCATCATAAGAAAGCCAATCGTTTTGCGGCATCAAACAAAGCCCAATTCTGACCACTGCCAATATATAAATCAAAATGGTCAAGCTGCTTTTTTGTGGCTTTTCATACCGTAAACACCAAATATGATAAAAACATACATAAAAAATAGTCATCGTAATAGATGTGACAAACTTCCCAAAACCCAACGGTGCCGCATATTGTGCCAGACCGACTGTCCATAATGCAACCGCTCTTGGTATCAAATGAAATGCATCACCAAAGCCTAACAAAATTGCCATACCACCAAATAAGCGATACATCGTTTCTCCATGGCTGTGTTTCCAAATCCACCCCCCCATACCGATTACCGTTGTCAAATAAACAATATCAAATATTGTTTCCATAATTGCTTGCATATTACAAAACTCCTTTCTTACCTATTTTATATTTTCATATTTTGATAGGGTATGATTCTTGCTGTATGTTTTTTGCCCAATTTTGAAAACACCAAAACAGCAGAAATATCACACAAAAACCGACCAATGGCAAACCCCTCACACCCACTTGATTAAGGTATACTGCTAATTTTCAGCACCCGTGAACCTACAAGCAACCAAACCTGTTGCCAATAATCATTTATTTGCTTTTATCTATATATACACCACTCCTTTCTATTTTTTATGAACATTGTTCATTTTGTGTCAAAAAATAATCCTGCAATATGCAGGGTTATTGATAGATACATCTGGAAATCATTTCTAATAATGCTTTACAATCTCCTTGTTCTTGTTGCACCATGGTAATCAACAGCAAAAATATCATTTCGATAAATTGCTCTTTTGTCATATTCTGGTCAAATGCATTTTCTAAAACCATAGTATCTTTTTCCAATATGGTTTTGATTTTTGCCTGCAAATGTTGCCAATATGCATACATGGCTTGTTTTCCATCTTCTTTTTCTGTTTCTTGCACAAAACAAATGGCGTGTAGCTTCAAAAAGCCATGATATTTTTGGTTTCCATTTGCAATCGCTTGATATAACCATTCTATATAGGAAGAAAACAAATATGTTTCATCTGCCACAAACTGCATTTGAAAAATATCTTTCCAAATTTCCCCAACAATTTCCTGCAATAATGCTGTTTTGGAAGGAAAATAACTATAAATGGAACCGACTGCCACACCACAAGCTTTTGCAACAGAACGCATATTGATTGCCGCAATCCCGTGCTCCATCACAAATTCTTGACTTTTTTTCAAAATATTTTCTTTTGAAGTCACAACCGTATTCATTTGTTTTCCTCCATTCTTTCCCCATATAGTGAACATTGTTCATTATAGGGTATGTCCTTTTACTTGTCAAGTTTTATCCTATTTATTCTTTATGGAAGTTTTTGATATTTTTTTTAAGATATCTTTGCCCTTTATGCTCTAAATGTGCATAGAACATTTATTGTTGCTATGGTTATTGTATAAATATCAAAAAAATGGCATTTTTAGTTTTAACTAACCTTTTATTTATATAGCGTTTTGTATATTCCTTTGCATTTTTCATAAAAGAAAATGCGTTTTCTTACAATTTTTGAAAAAGTGATTGACAAAACGCAATTTCTAATTTATAATCATTATCAAGTAACAATGATTTACTTATTGAAATCAATTTTAATTTTATTTATAT
>JAHHTU010000039.1 GCA_020024455.1 Anaerotignum sp.
TGGCAAAAGAAGAAGAAGAGGCAGAAAACCAACAGAACCAAATGGACAGGATTTTCAAAATTTGGTAGATGGTGAATATCTTGGTGAAGCAACCGGTTATGGTGGTACGATTAGTTTACAGGTGAGCGTAAAAGAGAAGAAAATTGAAAAAATTGAAGTACTTTCTCATAACGAAACACCACAGTACTATCAAAAAGCATTTCCAATCTTAGATAAGATTATTGCAGCACAAAGTACAAGTCCGGATAAAGTGGATACCATTTCCGGAGCAACTATGACATCAAAAGGTCTTTTGTCCGCAGTGGAAAGTGCCTTATCACCAAACAAAGAAAAACCCGAATATGCAGATGGTACATGGTATGGTCAAGGCCGTGGGTTCTATGCGACAGACGGTTTTAGAAAAGTAAACGGATTATGGAATACAGCAACAGAAGTACGTGTCACTGTAAAAGATGGTCAAATTACAGAAATACATTTAGAAAATCATGGTGATGATCAACATGATATTAATGATTTTGGAGTTGACTTTACAAAAGCTTATCCAACCATTGACAAATTTGTGATCAAAAATCAAGGTACAAAAGAAGTAGCTAAATTGATTGCAGATGGACAAAAAGGAGAAGAAGTTTTTGATGCTGTTACCAGAGCAACATTCAGTTCAAAAGGATATCTTTCTGCGATTGACGATGCATTAGGACGTTCTGCAAAATATAAAAAAGATAAAGTCAAACAGGAAATAAGAGGTATCTCTTTATTGGAAAAATCTATCATCAACCCAGAAACAAAAAAGGATATGACGAATATTCTTTATAATAAAGAAGTGGATTTTAGCAATGTACCGGTATTGGTAAAATATACAGATGGTACAGCAGAAGAACTTACATTGTCTGCATTGGAGAAGAAGGGCGTTACAATCAGTCACCCGCTTAAATTTGTTCCGGAACCAGAGGACAAAAATGACTATACAAAGTCAAGAAAATATGAAATGAAACTAGTGGATAGAAAATCCAGAAGTCAAAACTCTATTTTGTTAGAAGCAAACAGAGAAATCGTATACACCGATCTGGATAGCATTGAATTTACAACAAGTGATAACAAAACACACAAAATACCAATCAATAATAATAATTTTTATTATGAATTTGATGTTACAGAACCATTAGGTGAAGTAATAGATGTTAAGGTATATGATAAAGAACATAATGAAATAAAATTGAACCAGAATGTGGAAGGCGGAAAAGCATTTTGGGTGGATACCCGATATACACCTGTAATGTATATCAATTTAGAACCGTTGCCTGAGGAACCAAGTAACCCAGTATGGCATGGAAACAAATTCAAGCAATTAAAAGTACAGTTCAATATCAAAACAGAGTTTGATAAAGATAACATTACTTCTTTCGAAATTGATAGATACCCAAGAAAACAAGAATATACGGTGGGTGACACATTAGATTTGACAGGTTTGCAAGTCATAGCCATTGATAAAAATTATGCAAAAAAATATATTGAAGCAAAAGATTTTGATGACTATCACTTTACTGTTGACCCTGCAAAAAATAGTAGGTTAGAAACAGCAGGAGAAACAAAAGTAACTGTAAAATATAAAAACTTGGAAAACTTGGAAAAATCTTTCAATATCAATGTAAAAGAAGCAATACAACAAAGCGAAGCACCACATAAATTAAAAATTATTGATGCAGAAACAGGAACTGTAATCAAAGAGTTTAAATTGACTAAGGGTCAGGGTACATATGGTAAGCCAGAGGAGAGAATGATACTTCCTACAAAGTACAAAGATACAGTGACTACTGCATTCAAAGTAGAGATGTATAGTGAGACAGATGAAAAAATGGAAGCAAAAGAAGTTACTTGGACATCTGGGATGTTAAAAGTGTATTTTGATGAAGCACAAACAGAAGCATTTGAATATCCTTATGTTATGATTGGTCTTACATTTAAAGATGTGCCACCAGAAGAAATTGAAGATGAGCAAACAGGAGTACCTCATAAATTAAAAATCATTGATAAAGGAACAAAAGAAGTAGTAAAAGAGTTCCAACTGATAAAAGGTAAAGGAACATATGCTATTCCAGAGGAGAGAATGATACTTCCTACAAAATACAAAGGTAAAGAAGATACTTTATTAGAAGTAGAAATGTATAATAAAACGGATAAAAAGATGGAACCAGAAAAAATTACTTGGAAGTCTGAAATGTTAAGAGTTGATTTTGATGAAGCACAAAAAGTAGCATTTGAATATCCTTATGTTATGATTGGTCTTACATTTGACGATACTCAACCACAAGCAGAAATGGTAGAAGTAGACGCTCCTATGAGCTATGGTGGTGGCACAAGCACACCAAATGTTACTGTACCACAAGAAGACACACCGAACATTGACACCGAAATGGGTGTTATTCCGGACGACACTGAAATTGATGCAGCCATGGGTGTTGTTCCACCATCAGAACATAGTACAGAACCAGAAAACAATACCGAAGAACAACCAGAACAACAAAATCAAGAACAAGGTGCAGAACCAGAAACACAAGCAAGCCCAGTGCCGGAAAGTGATTCTGCACAAGAAACTAGCCCACAACAAGAAGACAGCAAACCTGAGGAAACAAACACACAAAATGATGCAACAGAAAATGATGCAGCAGAAAGTGGTACAACAGAAAGTAGCGTATCAACAGAGGCTAGTACAACAACAGAAGGCGAAAAATAAGATAGATGACTATTTCAAAAATTTAGAATGTTGTTAGGTATTTGAGAATGATACCCTGCACCAGAATTGTATGTTGGGCAGGGTATCATTTTATTTTGAAAACATGAAAGGAGTATATCAAAAATGAATTTTATCATTTGTTTGAGTATAGCAACAATTTTGGCGTTTACAACCGGTAAGTTTATCAAAAAAAATGCAAATGCACTTTATATCGTCGCAACCGCTATTTCCATGTGGGTAATTGTAGGGACTGCACTTGGCATATTCCGTACATTGCCGGATTGGTTAAGCAGTATCATATGGACACCGTTTGCATGGGGTGGATTTGCAACGGCACTCTTTGTTTTGGTTATGTTTGCAGGAGCTGCACCACACCGCTCTGAGATGCAAAAAAGATTGATGCAAATTCGTGCAGAATTGTCTATCATTGCTTCTATTTTGACTTTGGGGCATAACTTATCCGCAGGTCAAACATATTTCAAATTTTTGTTTACACAACCCGAAAAATTAACCGGTACATTATTGTGGGCAACCATTTGTTCCTTGGTGATGATGTGCATTATGTTGCCACTGTTTATCACATCTTTTCCGAAGATTAGAAGAAAAATGGTTGCAAAAAACTGGAAAAGATTGCAAAGAGCTGCCTATGCATTTTATGCTTTGATTTATGTACACGTATTTTTGTTATATGCACCAAAAGCACGTATGGGTGTTGCAGATGCGATGTTGCAAATGGTTGTATTCAGTCTGATTTTCTTAACATATGGTGTTATGCGTATCCAAAAAGCAATGAAGAACAGCACACCAATCATGAGAAGAATACCTGCTGTTGCGGCGATTGCAGTTTGCGTAGGTGTCACAGTATGGAGTATGCCAAAAAATCAGCCTGTGCAGGAAGTAAGTAATTTGACAGCAGAAAATACAGAAGAAACGCAACAATCAGAAGAAACCGAACAACCACAAACAACACAGCAAGAACAAGAACAAAGTGAAACCAAACCGCAGACAGAACAAGTGGATAACACGAATAAAGCATATGAAAATACAAACAAAAATGAGGTGATTCATAATGTAGTTTCTACGGGTGGTGCGCAGACAGGCATTGCCATTCCAACAAAAGAAAAAAATCAAGAAAATTTAAAAGTGCATACAAAACAAAAGGATAAAACAGAAACAAACAAAAAAGTGTTGACCCAAGAAGAAGAAAAACAAACGGAAAAACAGGAATCAAAACCAGAACCCAAAGCAGAACCAAAAGCAGAACCCAAAGCAGAGCCAAAAGCAGAGCCCAAACCAGAACCAAAAGTGGAAACTTATACATATCAAGATGGTACGTTTACAGGTACAGCAGATGGTTTCCAAGGCCCAATTACTGTAAGTGTGAATATTCAAAAAGATGTAATCAAAAGTATTTCTGTGACATCTCATAGTGAAGATGAACCGTTTTGGACAAATGGGAAAGCAGTCATTACAAGTATTTTGTCAGCACAAAGCACAAATGTAGATGCTGTCAGTGGTGCAACATTTAGCTCGAATGGTATCAAACAGGCAGTCGATGCAGCTTTGCATAGTGCAAAAAACTAAATAAAAATCCATAAGAAATATAGAGAAAAACAGATATATTGATTGTCAGTTTTATCAAAATATGATAGAATGATACCATAGAAATAATATGTTGTTTGACATATAAAAACAAATTTACGATATGGTTTCTATGAAAAATACTCACAAAGGTTTTCCCTCAAAAACCGAAAAGAACCATGTTTATCATGGTTCTTTTTTTGTGAAAATCCAAGAGAAATATTGTATTTTTGATACAGAAGTTGTATAATCAAAAGGAACAATTTTATAAACAGTGGGGAGCTTGTGTGACAGGCTGAGAGGAAGATGACATCTTCGACCCATAAAACCTGATTTGGATAATGCCAACGTAGGGATAGCTGCAAAACCCAAAATAGTATGGAAGTTACCCAAAAGGGAACTTCCATTTTTTTGTAAGGAGGTGAGAATATGGTCAAAATAAACGGACAGGAAGTTGACTGTGCAGGAAAATCCATTGCAGAATATATTGCAACCACAGCATATGAGCAAAAAAGAATTGCGGTGGAGAAAAATGGTGATATTGTGCCAAAAACACAATATGCACAAACCATTTTGCAAGATGGAGATGTGGTAGAAGTTGTTTGTTTTGTGGGAGGTGGTTGATTTGTGTTGTATTCCCGATAGGCAGTCGTGGCAACAAGCGTTGGAACAAAGACATGGAACAGATTTGCAGAAAAAATTTACAAATGCTACGGTAGCGATTTGTGGTTTGGGCGGTTTGGGTTCTCATATTGCATTTGCATTGGCAAGAGCCGGTATTGGCAGATTGCTTTTGATAGATCACGACAAAGTGGATATCACCAATTTACACAGACAGCAATACAAAGCCACGCAAATCGGTCGTTGCAAAACAGACGCATTGGCAGAAAATTTGAAAGAAATCGCACCATATATCCAGATTGTCACACATACCGTACGTATCACAGAATATAATTTTGTAGAACTGTTGCAAGATGCGGATATCATATGTGAGGCATTTGATGATGCGGAACAAAAGTCTATGTTGGCAAATGGTGTTTTGGAAAAATTGCACACAAAATATTTGATTGCCGCTTCCGGCATGGCAGGCTTAGGCTCTGCAAACAGTATCAAAACAAGAAGGATTATGCAACGATTTTATTTGTGTGGAGATGGTGTCAGTGATGTTGCAGATGGCAAGGGGCTGGTATCATCTCGTGTGATGTTGTGTGCCGCACATCAAGCAAACATGGTACTTCGTATTTTGGCAGAACATAATGAACCATAATGGATAACAGAAAGAAGGGTGTATATGCAAACAAACGATAAACTCATCATCGGTGGACATGAATTTCAATCCAGATTTATTCTTGGCTCCGGGAAATATTCCTTAAATTTGATTGAGGCGGCAGTCAAAGATGCACAAGCGGAAATCATTACACTGGCGGTGCGTCGTGCCAATACAAAAGAACAGGA
Source organism: Anaerotignum sp. (assembly GCA_020024455.1). Taxonomy (GTDB): domain Bacteria; phylum Bacillota; class Clostridia; order Lachnospirales; family Anaerotignaceae; genus Anaerotignum. The sequence continues at coordinate 5,768 of JAHHTU010000039.1, forward strand.
AAGCATTTTGGATTATATTCCGAAAAATGTAACATTATTGCCAAATACTTCCGGTGCAAGAAATGCAGAGGAAGCGGTACGTATTGCAAGATTGGCAAGAGAATTGGGTTGTGGAGATTTTGTAAAAATAGAAATTATGAAAGACTCCAAATATTTACTGCCGGATAATTATGAAACCATCAAGGCAACAGAAATTTTGGCAAAAGAAGGATTTGTAGTGATGCCATATATGTATCCGGATTTGAATGTGGCACGTGATTTGGTCAATGCAGGGGCGGCAAGTATTATGCCTTTGGCATCTCCGATTGGTTCCAATAAGGGGCTTGCAACAAAAGAATTCATTCAAATTTTGATTGATGAAATTGATTTGCCTATCATTGTAGATGCAGGCATTGGCAGACCTTCTCAGGCTTGCGAAGCGATGGAAATGGGTGCTGCTGCCATTATGGCAAATACCGCTTTGGCAACCGCAGGCAATTTGCCTTTGATGGCAACTGCATTTCGTCAGGCGATTGAAGCAGGCAGAAAAGCATATCTTTCCGGATTGGGCAGAGTGTTGACAAGAGGAGCTTCTGCCTCAGACCCGTTGACCGGTTTTTTGCATGATTAAGGAGGGGATTGTATGGAAAATCAATTTTTTGTAGATGACGCACACCTTTCCCATGAGGCATTGGCAAAAAAACATGAATTGGAAACCAATCCTGCTGCAAGAAAAAATCATATGGAATATTTAGAAGGTATGGAAGTCATAGAGTCTGATATTCGAGATACTGTGATTGGTCATATGCAAGCGTATGATTATACAAAGTATACAGAAAAAGATGTCAAAGCCGCTTTGGAACACGAAACGTGTTCTGTGGAAGATTTCAAGGCATTGCTTTCTCCTGCGGCAGAGCCGTTTTTGGAAGAAATGGCACAAAAAGCAAAAATGGAAACCGGTAAGCATTTTGGGAATACGGTGTATATGTTTACACCATTGTATATTGCCAATTATTGTGAAAATTACTGTGTGTATTGCGGCTTTAACTGTTACAACCATATCCAACGCATGAAATTGAACATGGAACAAATCGAGCATGAAATGCAGATTATTGCAGACAGTGGTATGGAAGAAATTTTGATTTTGACAGGGGAAAGTCGTGCACAAAGTGATGTGCAATATATCGGAGAAGCGTGTAAATTGGCAAGAAAATATTTCAGAATGGTTGGGCTTGAAATTTATCCGGTCAATACAGAAGAATACCAATATCTCCATACCTGTGGTGCGGATTATATCACCGTATTTCAGGAAACATATGACGCAGATAAATATGAAACATTACATCTTTTGGGACATAAACGTGTTTGGCCATACCGTTTCGATGCACAGGAACGGGCACTCAGAGGTGGTATGAGAGGGGTTGGATTTTCTGCATTGTTGGGATTGGCAGATTTTCGGAAAGATGCATTGGCAAGTGCATTGCACGTATATTATTTGCAAAGAAAATATCCGCACGCCGAAATGTCATTGTCTTGTCCAAGATTACGCCCCATTATCAACAACGACAAAATCAATCCATTAGATGTGGGTGAAAAACAACTTTGTCAAGTGTTGTGTGCATATCGTATTTTTATGCCGTTTGTGGGTATTACCGTTTCTTCCAGAGAAAGTGCGTCTTTCAGAGATGGGATTGTCAAAATTGCGGCAACAAAGGTTTCTGCCGGTGTTTCCACAGGCATTGGCGACCATGAAAGCAAATACACAGGTAAGGAGGCAGACGGTACAGAAGGTGATGAGCAGTTTGAAATCAATGATGACCGTACATTACAAAAAATGTATGATGATATGAAAGAGGAAGGACTGCAACCGGTACTGAATGATTATGTCTATGTATAATATTGTTTGTGTTACAAACCGCAAGCTTTGCAATGGTGACTTTTTGGAAAGGATAGAAGAAATTGCAAAATGTCAACCAAAAGCAATCATTTTGAGAGAAAAAGACATTTCGGAACAAGCATATGAAGCATTGGCAATACAAGTGCTGGATATCTGTAAACAATATGATGTGCGGTGTATATTACATTCTTTTGTAGATGTGGCAATCCGTTTGCAGGCAGATGCCATTCATGTGCCGTTGCCGATATTAAGAAATATGCGACAGGAACAAAAAGAAAAATGTAACATCATAGGTGCATCTTGCCATACCGTAGAGGAAGCAAAAGAAGCAGAACAATGCGGTTGTACATACATCACCGCAGGGCATATCTTTGTGACCGATTGCAAAAAGGGTGTTCCAGCAAGGGGATTGGATTTTTTGAAAGCGGTGTGTGAAAGTGTTTCTATCCCTGTATATGCCATTGGTGGGATTTCGGGAGAAAATATACAATCTGTTTGTATGGCAGGGGCGGAAAGCGGCTGTGTCATGAGTGGGTTGATGCAATGCAGTGATGTTGCTGATTTTATGGAAGATTTCAAAAAGTAAACAAAGTCCGCAATAGCGGAGGGACAGAGGGGGAGCGCCCTAGGTCTTTACAAACATAACAGCGATGGGAAGCCGTGTTCCGGCGTGAGAGGAAGCCATGAAGTTTCGACCGATTTTTTCAAATACGAATAAAAAATGGATTTGTTTAGGAGAACGCTGTTATAAAAAAGGAGTGTTCTCCTATTTTTATAACAGAAGTGATGGAAAGAAAAATATGAAAAATGTGTTTTTGATATTTTTGTTTGCATGACAGAAAAAATATGCCCACAGACAATGCCTATGTGCGGTAAAGTAATAAATATATAAGTAGTAGATAGCCAAAATATGAAATGTAGATATGGCTTTTTAGGTTTTTTCTCTCTTATTGTCTTGCTGGGATTTTGGACGCATAACCTGGTGTATTTCCCGTTTTTCGGTTTTGCAGTATTCTTTGAATATTTCTTTGTGAAAACAGACGAAATGTTCATTGACAATATGCGAAAAGCTGCTACATGGGCGTTTTTCTCCAATTTGGCAACAACAACCATTGTTACTTGCTATTATGCAATTATTAAGAATAATTCTGATGTTGCACTTACAAAAGGTATTGGTTTGGGATTTGGAGTTGCCATGATTGTCTTTTGCTTTGTTACTGCTTGTTTTGACTGGAAAGATAGGCGTGATGTATCCAATGATTAAAAACAGAATGAAAGAGTATAGAGCAAGATTTGATATGAAACAAGAAGATTTAGCTGCAAAAGTAGGTGTACGTCGTGAAACTATCGGAAATCTTGAAAAGGGAAAATACAATCCATCATTAGTTTTAGCATGGAATATAGCAAAAGTATTTCATGTTTCGATTGAAGAAATTTTTACGGTAGAAGAATAAATAGTAAACCCGGCTGAGCCAGTCAACTGCAAGTAAACGGGGTTTGCCCACCGTTGACAGTCCACCCCTCAACCATGAAATTGGATAACAGAAAAGCAAATAGAAAGTTGGTGAAACGAATTGATGGGCTATATCGAAAAAATATCAGAGCAATACGATGGAAACATATTGTTTCACGCCCCTTATACAGGAAAAAAAGATGAAAATATACCAGAAGAATTGTATTCCATTCTATGTATTAGCAATGGTATTTCAGAAACGATGTGCTTATTAGATAATAAAGAACCAATCATAATCGGGTGGATTGTATATCCACATGATATGGTACTGGAACAAACTGCTTTTTACACTGAAAATTATGGAATAAAAGGCACAATATTTTCAGATGATGGTGCAGGCTGTCCATATATCATAAAGAGTGATGGAGCGATTACTTCTTTTAATGGCATAGACGATGCAGAATATAAAATAGCTGACACATTATCGGAGTTTTTCCAATAGCATTTATCAGAAAATTTGAAATTCATACCTGATGGTCACACCCTCAGCAGGAAATCTTTTACAAGGTTTTCCTGCTTTTTTGCGTCCGTTTTGATAGTCAAAAGAAAATTTCTTGGCTGTGTTTTCCAAAAAAAGCGGCAGACGAAAGTTTGCGTCTGCCTAGTCTGTGCTTCTTTATCTTACACAAGATAATTCTGTGGGCATTGTTTCCTTAATTATCATATATTTTGCAGTTCCTGCATGATGTTTTGTATGATTTGTGCTGTCAAACCCCATATGGTGCGGTTTTCATAAGTATAAAACAATTCCGGCACACGACATTCCCGAAACCCGTAATTTTTGCCGTTTTCGATGCGTTCGTAAGGAAATGGCACAGACATATCCGCTTTCCAATACATATCATAAATTTCGGGTTGTTGTTTTTGGAAAAAGGATACCGGTATGGTAAACACTTCTGCCACTTCGTCTGTTTGGAAATATAATTTTTGATAGTCCGCATAGGAAACAAAGCCGATATATGGTTGTATCAATCCGCCATATACGGTAAGCATGAAATTGCTCTTGCCCAAAATGCGGATTTTTTCTTTGGGAATACCAATTTCTTCTTCGGTTTCCCGCAATGCGGTTTGTTTTAAGTTTTCGCCTTGTTCCTGTTTGCCGCCGGGAAAGCAAATATCATTGGGTTGTCGCACATGGGCGGCACGTTTGGTCAGCACAAAATGGAGTTCTCCTTGTACTTCGGTCAAAAGTGCCATGATACCGAATTTTTTTAATTGCAATATGGGTTGTGCGACTTTTTCTCCGAATGTGGTTTTGAAATCGTCTATTGTAAATTTGTGTTGCATAACCATCAATCCTTTCGCAATTTGATAAAGGAAGCGGCACTTTTGCGTCGGTTTTCCTCAATTTCTGCATAATGTCGGCGTGTGGTGTTTACGTCGGTATGTCCCAATGTGTCGGCAACCAAATAAATATCACCGGTTTCCTGATATAAATTGGTACCGTAAGTACTACGCAGTTTGTGCGGCGAGATATTTTTAGGAGTGACACCCTGTGCATATTTTTTGACAAGATTTTGTACGGCACGCACCGTAATGCGTTTGCCTTGTGCGGATAAAAATACAGCGTCGCTATGTTCCTCTTTTGGCTTGAAGAAGTCACGTTGTTCCAAATATTCCCGCAATGTTTGTGCCACTTCTTCGCTGAAATAAAGCATAACCTCATTCCCGCCTTTTCGCACAACTTTCACACCATAATTGCGAAAATCCAAATCTTCTTTATTGATGCCCACACATTCGGATACACGCATACCCGTACCCAAAAGCAACGTAATGATTGCCATATCCCGTTTTTGTAATTTTCCATGACGTGCTTTTTGTCCTTTGGTCAAATGTTCTCCTGTTTCGACAGAGTCCAAGAAATGTTCCATTTCGTTTTCGTCCAGCCGCACAATTTTTTTATCATGGATTTTCGGCGTGTCCACAATGGTGGCAGGGTTTGCGTCTACTTTCCCTCTTTTATAAAAATATTTATACATGGAACGTACTGCTGCCAATTTGCGGGATTTTCCTTTTTCATCATTGTGATAGGCAGATGTTCCTTTCTGTGCGTTTTGATTTGGACGCACATAATAAGAAAGATATTCCATGAAACAGTCAACATCGTCCGCTGTGACATCGTTTAGGTCGTTGATGCGTAATGTTCTGGTTTCGACACCTGCTAATGTTGGGTGTTCTTCGTATAAAAAACGGAAAAAAATACGCAAATCATAAGCGTATGCCAAACGTGTCATAGAAGATGTGGTTTGTGCAATCCCACGGAAAAATTCCTGTACAAAAGGTGGTAAATCTTTTTGGACTTCCCGTAAGCGTTTGATGTCTGCAATTTTGCGTTCTTCTTGATAGATAGACATATTATATCTCTCCGTTCCACCCTTTGATTTGTGAGCGTTTGATAGCACCAAATACTTTTTCTTGCAGGTTGTCATAATTTTTGGAAAGCTCTGCAAGCAGTTCTTTTGTTTCTTGTCGCTTGGTGTTACCATCAGCCAGACAAGGGTTTTTTACAATTTGTATGTTGTTTTGTGTGACAAAAGAACGGCATTCCCATTCCGGTACATACATCAAAGGACGTATGGAATAGAGTTTGCTTCTGTCCAGATAACTGACAGGGGCAAAACAGTTGATGCGTCCTTCATAAAACAATGACATAAAGAATGTTTCCACAACATCATCTTTATTATGCCCCAATGCAATTTTATTGCAACCCAGTTCTTCCGCTTTTGTGTTTAATGCACCTTTTCGCATTTTTGCACAAAGGGAACAGGGATTTTTTTCTTTGCGTTCTTCAAATATGATTTGTCCGATATCCGTATGCACAACGGTGTAAGGGACACCGATTTTATCACAAAATACCTGTATATCATCATATGTTGCACCGGGCAACCCCAATGAAACGGTGATGGCTTCCAGTTCAAACTGTTTGGGATAAAAGCGTTGTAAATGTTTTAGTGCAAGCAACAGACAAATACTGTCTTTGCCACCGGATACACCAACGGCGATTTTATCACCTTCTGCAATCATTTGATAATCGTCTACTGCTTTTCGCACATAACTCAATAATTTTTGTAACTTCATAAATTTCCTCCTAACATAATTTCATTATACCGAATTTTTCAAAAAAGGAAAAGTCTTGCTATGCAATTTGTTGCAAAAACGATATAATAAGAACAAAAAAGGTGGAAAGTTTATGAAAAAAGTCTTGCTTTGTATCAGTATGGTGTGTTTGTTTGGTATGACAGGGTGTGCAAAACAGGAAATGCAACCCGTAGAACCACCACAAAAAACAGCACAACAAATCAAAACAGAAACGATTGATAAATATATCCAACAAATGTCCACAGAAGAAATGGTAGGACAAATGTTGATGATGGATTTTCGCAAAAACGCTGATGACAGTGATATGACTGTATTATCCAAAGAGGCAGGCAAACAGATTGCCAAGTATCACCTGGGGGGCGTGATTGTATTTGCAGAAAATCTGGACACCACGGAACAAACACAAGCGTTGTTGCAGGATATGCAAAAACAGGCAGATATTCCTTTGTTTATAGGTATAGACGAAGAAGGGGGTATGGTTTCCCGTTTGGATAAAAGCCAAATTCCGCATACATCTATCCCAAATGCCATGCGATTGGCAGGAGATGTCACAAAAGCGGAACAAGCAGGCACAGAAATTGGCCGTGTATTGACCAATTTGGGTGTCAATGTGGATTTTGCACCTGTGGCAGATGTTTTTACCAATCCGGAAAATACGGTCATCGGAGAACGTGCATATGGTACAGAGCCACAGGTTGTTGCAGATATGGCAACAGCGTTTTTGAGAGGGCTGGAAACAGAAGGTGTCAGTGGGGTGGCAAAACATTTTCCGGGGCATGGTGATACACAAACAGACTCCCATCATGGTATGGCTCTGACAGAACGTTATATGGAAGAACTGGAACAGGTAGAATGGATACCGTTTCAAGCATTGATTGATGCACAAATAGATTTTGTGATGATGGGACACGTTATGATGCCCAATGTGACAACCGATGGCTTGCCTGCCAGTGTATCCAAACAAGCTGTGGATTTGTTGCGGCATACATTGCAATTTGATGGGATTGTGGTGACAGATGCCATGAATATGGGAGCAATTACAGAGTTTTATGACAGTGCTGCGGCGGCAGTGATGGCAGTGCAGGCAGGTGTGGATATTGTGTTGATGCCTGCGGATTTGGAAATGGCTTACACCGCAATATTGGAAGCAGTACAAAAAGAGGAAATACCAAAAAGTCAAATAGAAAAAAGTGTACGCAGAATATTATCTGTGAAATATGAAAAAGGGCTGATATAACATCAGCCCTTTTGGCATTTATCAAAACAAAGGAGGGATTTTTTGTATGGAAATGCAGTTATCTTCTGCAAGAATTTCCGCTGTTGTTTAATGTGTTGTTACAACCTGTATTGCAAGTATTGTTGTTATGGTTTGTATTGCAGCCACAACCACAACCATCATTTGCAGTATTGTTTTCCGAACAATCCAAAGAAGTATATGCTTCGCCAAAACCACAACAAGGGTGAGGTTTTGTAGTGGGAGAGAACAAATCCAGAGGGAATGGAACGGAGTCAAAGTATTTGCAAGGGTCGGTATTGTTGTTGTTATTTGGTGCTTTGAACTGTTCAGGAACACATCTGCCTAAAGATTGTACCAACATATTCACAGTACGATACAATTTGATGATGGTAAACAATCCCAATGTGACATTGACTGCAATAGGTGTGCCAAAACCGCTGTCACCACCGCCGTTATAACCGTTATTGCTGTAATTGCCATCACGATAACTTGGGTGGTCACCACAGTCGCAATCACAGTTGCAAGTACAGTTGCAAGGATTGCAGTGAGAGTGATATTTCAATTCTGCATTTAAGCCCACAGCTTTTCCTTCTGCAATGACAAAAGGCCCACCGTTGGAGTTGCCGCAGCAATCATACAAATCGGTCACACTGGTGATATTTGCCTCTGTGGAACCAAACAAAGAAACTTTCAGGTTGTAAGAGCTTGTCGCATCAATACAGCCAATGGTGCAGCCATCTGCACGGCGAAATTCCAATGTGTAGGTAAACACATAACGCAATTCCAAATCCCAGCAACCTTCTTGAAAACTGCTAGGACATTTTTGCACAATGTCGATATGGTCCAATTCGGTATTATGCAATGTGACACTGGTTGCATTTGCAGGTGGCACAATGATTTCCCCTTCACACATCATATCATTGCAACCACAATTTCCCATACCACAACCGGCAGTTCTGGCAGGGCCTAAAATATCAGGTGTCAAACATTTTTGAATTCTGCACTGGTCAAAAATTTTCTGTGCAATGATGCAGGTTTCGCCTTTATCACCACCACCAAAATTTCCGCATAGATTGCTGTTTAAGCCACAACTTCTTGTATTGATTGTGTTATTTTCAAACTCAAAAGCGCCCATAAGACAGCCTCCTTAAAATTTAATTTGATTTCTTTTATATACTATGTGCATATGGAAAATGGGTGCATATGCATATCAAAATCCAATATGATAAAAAATTGATATTTTACAGAACTTTTTCCAATATTGTAAAAAAG
>JAHHTU010000004.1 GCA_020024455.1 Anaerotignum sp.
ATATGCTATATAAAAGACTGACTGATATTTGTGGTATATTTTTTATATGAATACAGACAGTCGTTTGTTAATTTATTGACAAAATATACACCGATATCTTATATTTCTATAAAGAGGGGGGAGATTAAGTGGCTTATGAAATTCTGAAAACCATTGTTGAAGCAGAAGCAAAAGCGTTAGAACACAAGAAAAACGCCGCCCAAGAATTGGAACAACGCAAACAGCAGGCACAAGCGGAACTCAACACATTGTGGGAACAAACACAAAAAGATGGATTGCGCTTGGCACAGGAAACGGCACAGCGTGCTGTGGAGGATAGCGTTGCAACCATTCAAGGCATTCGACGAGAAGCAGAAGAGGCTTGTTTGGCTATCAGAAAACAAGCAGAAGACAAAAAAGAGGCAGCCATACAAGCGGTTATGAGAAAGGTTGTGGGGACATATGGCAGTAACTGAGATGCAAAAATTGACTGTCATTGGTTTGAATAGCAGCCGTACACCGTTTTTGCATGAATTGATGCGTCTAGGAGCTGTGGAAATCAATTCCCAAGAAGGTGTCATCAATGATGAAGAATGGATGCCTGATATTTTTCGTACCAGTAATAGTGCCGATGTTTCCAGATTGGAAGCGGATATTGCACGTGTCAGTGTTGCACTCGATGCCATCAATCGGTTTGACACAAGCAAAAAGCCGTTGTTATATACCAGAAAGGAAGTTGGCAGAAAAGCGTTTGAAGAACATATGGACGCAGTCAAAACAGCCACAGAAAAAAATGTAGATAAAGCATTTCTTGCACATGAAGCGATTGCAGACACAAAAACAGAAATCAATCGTTTGCAAATATTGATTGCAGGCTTGCAACCTTGGATATTGTCTGACATTCCTGTGGAATTGACAGAAACAAAATTTGCCACTGTATTATATGGTACAGTGAGTGCAAAAACCAATGCAGAACAACTCAAAACAGAAGTATTGCAGACGGTTTCTTCTGCGGTTGTGGAAGAAGTCGGAAGCGACAAACAACAAAGATATTTTGTACTGTTGTGCTTAAAGGAAGAAAAAGAAGTGCTGTATGATGCGTTACGCAAATATAATTTTTCCTCTGTTGCATTGCCCGAAGGCACAGGCACACCAAAAGAATTGATTGCACAACTGCAAAAAGAAATCGAAACACTGCAACAACAAATCGAGCAAGAACAAAAAACATTGACGGATTTGGTTGCACAAAAACAAGATATTGAGTATTTATATGATAGTTTGTGTATTAGACGGGACAGAGCAAAGGTTGTAGGCGACATGCTCAATACAGAGGCTGTATTTTATTTTGATGGGTGGGTTCCAAAAAAATGTAAAGCAGGTGTAGAAGGATTATTACAAAAATATGAATTTTATTATCAAATCGAAGAACCCGATGCAGATGAGGAAGTGCCGATTTTGTTGCAAAACAATAGCGTTGTCACTGCATTTGAAGGGGTAACCAGTATGTATAGCTTGCCCTCCCGTCACGATATTGACCCAACCGCAATATTAGCACCATTTTATTTCTTGTTTTTTGGTTTGATGCTCAGTGACGCAGCATATGGGATTATGTTATCCGTTGGTTGTGCGATTATATTGAAAAAATATAAACCGGAAGGCAATATGTATCGTATGATTAAAATGTTCTTCTATTGTGGGATTTCCACATTTATGTGGGGGGCATTGTTTGGCGGCTGGTTTGGTGACTTTTTCACCGTAGCGGCAAGAACCATGTTTGGCATTGACTTTGTCATACAGCCTATTTGGTTCAATCCATTGGAAGAACCGATGAAATTGTTGATTTTCTCCCTGATATTGGGTGGTATTCACATTTTTGTCGGTATGGGCGTACAGGCTTATATGTACATTCGAGATGGGCACGCTATTGACGCATTGCTGGACATTGGTTTGTGGTATGTGTTGCTGATTGGCTTGGTATTGTTTGGAATTGGCGGCACATTGGGCGATATGGTTGTAACGGTTGGAAAATATATGTCCATTGTGGGTGCAGTTGGTATTTTGCTCACCGGTGGCAGAAAGAAAAAAGGGCTTGGCAAAATCACAGGCGGTTTAGGCAGCTTGTATGGCATTACCAGTTATCTTTCTGATGTGCTTTCTTATTCCCGTTTGCTGGCATTGGGCTTGGCAACAGGGGTTGTGGCACAGGTTATCAACACATTGGGTGCATTGGCAGGCGGCGGCATTGTTGGTTCTATTGTACTGATTGTTGTATTTTTGTTTGGTACGGTATTCAATATTGCCATCAATGCATTAGGGGCATTTGTGCATTCTTGCAGATTGCAGTATGTAGAATTTTTTGGTAAGTTTTACACAGGTGGCGGTAGAGAATTCCGTCCCTTTGGAAGAAAAACAAAGTATATTAAAATTTTAGAGGAGGAAGTTGAAGATGGTAGATAGTTTATTGAACGGTCAAGTATTGGCGTTATCCGGTGCGGCGATTGCTGCAACATTGGGCGGTATTGGTAGTGCTTTGGGTGTTGGTGTGGCAGGTCAGGCTGCTGCCGGCGTTGTATCCGAAGACCCCAACAAATTCGGTCAGGTATTGTTGTTGCAGGCATTGCCCGGTACACAGGGGATTTATGGTTTGTTGATTGCATTTATCGTTATGGTAAAAATTGGTTTGCTGGGCGGCGATGGTATGTTGGATTTGACCATTGCACAAGGTGCTTCCATATTTGCGGCAGCATTGCCGATTGGTATTGTTGGTCTTTGCTCTGCGATTGCACAGGGGAAAGCAGCCGCAGCTGGTGTTATGTTGGTTGGTAAAAGACCTAGCGAATTGGCAAAAGGTATGTTGTTTGCGGCAATGGTAGAAACATACGCAGTATTGGCACTGTTGGTATCTTTCTTGATGCTCAACAGCTTGCAACTGTAATTTGATAAGGGGGTAAGGAACTCCTATGCATGAAGGAAGAATCATTATTAATAAAATTATGTCAGAGGCAGATACGGAAATTCAGGCATTGACAACACAAGTCAATCAAGAAATTGCACAAATGCAAAAAACTGCCAATGAAAAAATAGAAAAAGAACAAGACAGATATCGCAAATTGGCAGAAGAAGAAGGCAGAAAAGCCCATGCCAAAGAAGTTTCCGCAGCGGAAATGGAGGCAAAAAAAGCATTATTGCAAGAAAAACAAAATATATTGGAAGAAGTATTGCAAGAGGCTGTCGAAAGATTGGAAAATTTGTCTGATACAGAATATGAAACAGTGGTAGGCAATATGTTGGACGGCTTAAATCCGGAACAGGGAACAGAAATTTTGGTTTCCAAAAAAGACCAAAGACGTTTGGCAAATATTGTCACCAGAAAAGGTTTTACACTTTCTGAGCAGGCAGCCAACATTGATGGTGGATTTATTGTGAAAAACGGCGATATTGAATACAATTATTCTTTTGCTGCCATTATGACGGTACAAAAAGAAGAAATGCAAATGACAGCAGCAAATATTTTATTTTAAGGAGGGGGGAACATGGCAAAAAACAAGATATACCCTTTTGCGGTAGCAAGTGTTCGCTCTATGGAAAATAAGCTGCTGAGCAAACAAAAGCTGATGCAGATGGCAGAAGCAAAAACGCCGGAAGAAGCGTTGCGTTTGCTTTCTGATACAGCATATGGGGCAAACCAAGTGCAAGATGCACATCAATTTGAAGAAATGATTGAAACGCATTTGGAAGAAACCTATATCTCTGTGGCAAAGCTCATTCCTTCTGAAACATTGATTGATATTTTTCTTTACAAAAACGATTACCACAATATCAAAGTTTTGATAAAAGAAGAAATTTTGAAAACCAACAGTAAAAGATTGTTGGTCAAAGGTGGCACAATCCCTGTGGAGGAAATGAGAAAACTGTTCAGAGAAAGAAATTATGCAGAAATGCCCTCCATTGATGGAGAGGCTGTGGAAGAAGCCATTCGCTTGTATGCAAAAACACAAAACGCAGAATATATTGATACTGTCTTGGATAAAGCGTGTTTTGCAGCGATGGACGCAAGAGCCACAGAAATGAAAAACGATTTTGTACGCAAATATGTTTCCATGCTGGCGGATTTCACAAACTTAAAAACGTTGTTGCGTGTCAAAAAAATGCAACGCCCCTATGAAGCGTTTGAACGGGCTTGTGTTCCGGGTGGAAAAATTCGGGAAGATGTTTTTGCAAGGGCATTCAAAGAGGACAATATGATAGGTATTTTGAAAGAAACTGCCTATGGTGTATTGTGCGAACAGTATATGAACCAAGGATTTACGGCTTTTGAAAAAGCGTGTGACAATGCTTTGATGGAATTTGTAAAAACCGCAAAATATAAAACATTGACACCGGAGCCTGTGGTTGCATATATTCTTGCAAAAGAAACAGAAGCAAAATGCATCAGAATTATTATGACTTGTAAATTGCATCATATTGATGCAGATATTATAAAAGAAAGGGTGAGAGAAGTATATGTCTAAGATTGGCATTATCGGCGATAAGGACAGCATTATGGGCTTCCTCGCTCTGGGCATTGATATTTTCCCCGCATACACACAAGAAGATATCAAAAAAACCATACACAAATTGGTAGAAAATGAATATGCCATTATTTATATCACAGAAGAAGCAAGTCTGAAAGCAGGAGAAACGATTGCTCGTTATAAAGATTTAGAGTTGCCGGCAATCATTGTCATACCCGGTATCGAAGGTAGTATGGGATTGGGCATGAATGAAGTCAGAGAGTCGGCAAAACGTGCCATTGGTGCGGATATATTATTTAGTGAATAAAGATTGTAGGTGAATGAGTATATGAAAGCAGGCACGATTGTAAAAGTATCAGGCCCATTGGTAATTGCCGAAGGCATGAGAGAAGCCAATATGTTTGACGTAGTGCGTGTTTCCGATAAGCGTTTGATTGGTGAAATCATCGAAATGCACGGAGATAAAGCATCTATTCAGGTATATGAAGAAACCGCAGGCTTGGGTCCTGGGGAAGAAGTGGTTTCCACAGGTATGCCAATGAGCGTGGAGTTGGGACCTGGTTTGATTTCCACCATTTATGATGGGATACAACGTCCTTTGGAAAAGTTATATGCAGCAAGTGGTACCAATATCCATAAAGGGATAGAAGCTCCGTCTTTGGATAGAGAAAAGAAATGGCATTTTGAACCTGCACGACAAGTAGGGGATATGGTGGAAGCCGGCGATGTCATTGGTACTGTAAAAGAAACTGCTGTTGTAGAGTGTCGTATTATGGTGCCATATGGCATCAAAGGTATGATTAAAGAAATCTTTATCGGAGATTTCACAGTAGAAGAACCTGTATGTGTTGTGACAGACGGAAAAGGAAACGATATTCCGATTTCCATGATGCAAAAATGGCCGGTACGTAAAGAAAGACCATATAAATTGAAAGAAAGCCCGGATACATTGCTGGTAACCGGACAGCGTGTCATTGATACATTTTTCCCGATTACAAAGGGCGGTGTTGCGGCAATCCCAGGGCCTTTCGGTAGCGGAAAAACAGTCACACAGCACCAGTTGGCAAAATGGGCAGATGCAGATATTGTGGTATATATCGGTTGTGGAGAACGTGGGAACGAAATGACAGACGTTTTGAACGAATTTCCGGAATTGAAAGACCCCCGTACCGGAGAGTCTTTGATGCAAAGAACGGTTTTGATTGCCAATACATCTGATATGCCGGTTGCGGCTCGTGAAGCCTCTATTTATACAGGGATTACCATTGCCGAATTTTTCAGAGATATGGGATATAGCGTTGCGTTGATGGCAGACTCCACTTCCCGTTGGGCGGAAGCACTGCGTGAAATGTCCGGTCGTTTGGAAGAAATGCCCGGTGAAGAAGGCTATCCTGCATACTTGGGTTCTCGTTTGGCACAGTTCTATGAACGTGCAGGACGTGTGGTATGCTTGGGCGATGATGGCAGAATGGGTACTTTGACCGCTATTGGTGCGGTATCTCCTCCGGGTGGTGATACTTCCGAACCTGTATCACAGGCAACATTGCGTATTGTAAAAGTATTCTGGGGCTTGGACTCCTCTTTGGCATACAAACGTCATTTCCCTGCGATTAACTGGCTGAGCAGTTATTCTTTGTATCAGGATAAAGTGGACGTTTGGGCAGATAAAAATGTAGACGAACATTTCTCTGCACAACGTACTTTGGCAATGCGTCTGTTACAGACAGAAGCGGAATTGCAGGAAATTGTACAGTTGGTTGGTGTGGACTCTTTGTCCCACAGTGACAGATTGATTTTGGAAACCGCACGTTCCATTCGTGAGGACTTCCTGCACCAAAACTCTTTCCATGAAGTGGATACCTACACTTCTTTGCACAAACAATATCGTATGTTGAAACTGATTTTGACATTCTATGAAAAAGCAGGTGAAGCAATCAAACAGGGCATCACCATTCAGAAATTGACAAAATTAACAGTGATTGAACGTATTGGTCGTGCAAAATACGTGGAAGAAGAAAATGTAGACAAAACGTATGATGAAATTGAAGCAAGCATTGAAAGCGAAATACAAGATTTGATTGCAAAGGGGGCAGATGAATTATGATAAAAGAATATCGTTCTATTCAGGAAGTTGCTGGCCCTCTGATGGTAGTATCCGGTGTAGAAGGCGTAAAATATGATGAAATGGGCGAAATTGAATTGTCCAACGGCGAAATTAGAAGATGCCGTGTCATGGAAGTCAATGGCGATACTGCTTTGGTACAGTTGTTTGAAAGTGCAACCGGTATCAACCTTTCTGACAGTAAAGTGCGTTTTTTGGGCAAGAGCTTGGACTTTGGCGTTTCTCCCGACATATTAGGCCGTGTATTTAGCGGTATGGGAAAGCCCATTGATGGCGGCCCGGATATCATTCCGGAAAAACGTATGGACATCAACGGCGCACCTTTGAACCCTGCCGCAAGAGAATATCCTGCGGAATTTATACAGACAGGGGTTTCTGCGATTGATGGTTTGAATACATTGGTGCGTGGACAAAAATTACCGATTTTCTCCTGCTCCGGTTTGCCACACGCAAACTTGGCGGTACAGATTGCAAGACAGGCAAAAGTAAGAGGTACAGACTCTAAATTTGCGGTTGTGTTTGCAGCGGTTGGTATTACATTTGAAGATGCGGAGTTCTTTATCAATGACTTCAAACAAACCGGTGCGATTGACCGTTCTGTGGTGTTTGTAAACTTGGCAAATGACCCTGCGGTAGAGCGTATTTGTACACCGAAAATGGCATTGACAGCGGCAGAATACTTGGCATTTGAACAAGGTATGCACGTTTTGGTTATCATTACAGATATTACAAACTATGCAGAAGCATTGCGTGAAGTATCTGCGGCAAAAAAAGAAGTGCCCGGACGTCGTGGTTATCCCGGTTATTTGTATACAGACTTGGCGACCATGTATGAAAGAGCAGGGCGTATCAAAGGCAACCCCGGTTCTATTACCATGATTCCCATTTTGACCATGCCGGAAGATGACAAAACACACCCAATCCCTGACTTGACAGGTTATATCACAGAAGGGCAGATTATATTGAGTCGTGATTTGTATAAAAAAGGTATCCAACCACCCATTGATGTATTGCCTTCTTTGTCCCGTCTGAAAGATAAAGGGATTGGGAAAGAAAAAACAAGAGAAGACCATGCAGATACCATGAACCAGTTGTTTGCAGCATATTCCAGAGGGAAAGATGCCAAAGAATTGATGGCAATTTTGGGGGAAAGTGCATTGTCTGATGTGGATTTGCAATATGCAAAATTCGCAGATGAATTTGAAAAACAATATGTTTCCCAAGGATTCAGAACCGACAGAACCATTGAGCAAACATTGGATATTGGCTGGAAATTGCTTCGTATATTGCCAAAGAGTGAATTGAAGCGTATTCGTGACGAATATTTGGAAAAATATTTGGCGGACGAGGAGTGATGAACCATGGCAAAATTAAATGTCAATCCAACCAGAATGGAGATGACAAGACTCAAACGCCAACTCAAAACTGCAACCAGAGGACATAAATTGCTCAAAGATAAACTGGACGAATTGATGAAACAGTTTTTGGAAATTGTAAGAGAAAACAAGAGATTGCGTGAAGAAGCGGAAAAAGCATTGGAAAGTGCATATCAGGATTTTATCATTGCAAGAGCGGTGTTGAGCGAAAGCACGTTATCCACAGCTCTGATGATTCCACAACAGTCCGTTTCCGTAAAAGTCAAACAAAGAAACATCATGAGCGTGAATGTACCTGTGTTTGATTTCCAAAAATCTGAGGGCAGTGGCGATATTTATCCCTATGGTATGGCGTTTACCTCTGGGGAATTGGATAGTGCAATGAATGCTTTTTCTGATGCGATGGAGCCATTGTTGCGTTTGGCAGAAAGCGAAAAAACCGCACAACTTTTGGCACAGGAAATTGAACGCACCCGTCGACGGGTAAATGCTTTGGAAAATGTCATGATTCCAAATTATCAGGAAACCATTAAGTTTATTGCGATGAAGTTGGAAGAAAATGAAAGAGCAAGCACAACAAGATTGATGAAAGTCAAAGATATGGTTTTGAAAAAAACATTAGAGGAAAAACATAAGCAAGATGAGGCGTTACAAGCCTAACAAAATTAAGAGGTGTATTTTTGATAAATACACTTCTTTTTTTTGAAGAATTTCATTTGCAAATGCAGAATTTATTAGTATAATAAAATTTAGAAAAAGGAGAGGTAAAATAATGAAAGTCATATTAGATTTGGATACCGGTATTGATGACGCAATGGCTTTGGCGTATACATTGGGCAGAATGGAGCTGGAACTGGTTGGTGTTACAGGTACATATGGGAATGTATATACGGAAATGGGCGTGCAAAATGTATTGAATTTGCTGGCGATGTTTGGCAAAGAAGATATCCCTGTATTTTTAGGGGAAACACACGCCTTATACAAAGAAACGTTTCTCAGAAATGCAGTGGGTGCAAGAATTCATGGACAAAATGGTGTCGGGGAAGTGGAAATGGCAAAAGCCAAAAGACAGGCAGAAACCAAAAGTGCTGTGGATTTTCTGATAGAAAGCATTCAAAAATATGGAAAAGCGTTGACGATTGTTGCAACAGGCCCTTTGACAAATTTGGCAAAAGCATTGCAAACAATGCCTGAAATCAAACAGCAGATAGGTTCTGTGGTCATAATGGGCGGTGCATTGACCGTACCTGGCAATGTGAATGCATATGCGGAAGCCAATATTTCCAAAGACCCGGAAGCGGCAAAATTGGTATTGGAAAGTGGTATTGATGTGACAATGGTAGGGCTTGATGTGACACAGCGTTCTCAGTTGACAAAAGTAGATACACAAATTTGGAGGGAGCTGGATACGGTTTGCGGCAAAACTTATGCAGATATGGTGGATTATTATATCAGTCAGCATACACACAGCAATGGGACAGCCTGTTATTTACATGACCCCTCTGCGGCAATTTGTGCATTACACCCAGAATGGTTTACCATGTTGCCTATGCATATGACGGTTGTGACCGAAGGGGAAGCGGCAGGGCGTACCATCGGGGACGCTACAAAATTGCGTACACCCAATCCAAATGTAAAAGTTTGCGTCGATGTACAATCGGAAGTATTGGAACAACATTTGAAAGAAACATTTTTGGCATTATTTGCATAACAAAAAGCGGACAAATATAAAATTGTCCGCTTTTTATGATGTATATATGGTAGAAAGCATCTGTTTGTAATGGTTTTTGATATGATATTTGAAAGACTCTATATCATGTTCGTATAAGGTGGATAAAATTTCAGTATGTTCTGCAATGGAAATTTCAAATTGCTCTAAATGGTTTTGATAGTATTGCAAAATGACCAGATATAATAAATCTGAAATATTCTCATATAATTTTGTAAGTATTTTGTTTTCAAAAAGAGTTAAAATACCAAAATCAAAATGAATAGCAGTGGAAACAAATGAAAATATATCTTGCGATGCTGTATCTTTTTGTTTTTGTAATGTTTGTTCCATATAAGCAGTCAGTTCTTGCAGCATATTTTTTTCTGCAAAGAGTTCAATGTTTCCCAACAACAAAGAGAGTGCTGTTTCTATGACATCTTGGCAAAGTTTTGGGCGTAATCTGACCACCCGATGACCGCTGTTTTGCGTAAATGTCACAAGTCCTTCACTTTCCAGTTTGGAGAGTGCCTCCCGAATAGGAGCGTTGCTGATATGAAATTCTTGTGATAAGAGCATAATATTGATTTTTTCGTTGGAAGTATAATATTGTGTGAATATGCGTGTTTTTAAAATGTCATAAACCTGTTGTTTGATAGAATGTTTCTTTGATTTCATGATATAACCTCCTTTTATATGCTGATATAATTTATTGTAATGACAAAAACACAAAAAGTCAAAAAACAAATGGTGAAAATTCTCATATTTTAAAAGGAAAATGAAAATTCGACAAAAATATATATAATTTGACAAAATTATTTTTGAAACAGAATGATACAATATAAACAGAAATTGTTTTCATATACAAATAGGCAGATAGCATGATAAAATACACAGATATAGAACATGAAAGATTCATCATACTGGATTGCGGCAATCAGAATAAAAAGAGAAACCAAATGCGAGGAAAAGAAATATGAAAGTATGTTTGGCAAAGCAAAATGATGTGCAAGAGATTATGTCTTTGATTGCACAGGCAAAATTATTTTTGGCAGAGCAAAAGATAGACCAATGGCAAAACGGATATCCGGATATAAGCGATATTTTGCTGGATATCGCACAACAAAACGGGTATGTGGCATATCAAAATCATGAGATTGTGGGATATGTGTGCATTTCATTTGATGGAGAACCTTGTTATGATGTCATCAAAGGCGAATGGTTATCCAAGCAAGCGTATGCAACCATACACAGAATGACAGTGGAAAACAGACAAAAAGGAAAAGGTTTGGCAGGAAAGCTATTTGATTTTGCGGAACAACTTTGTGCAAAGAAAAAGATACATAGTTTGCGTGTGGATACAGATGAAAAAAATTTGTTGATGCAACGTGTGTTTGCAAAACAGGGATTTGTGTATTGTGGTGTGGTTGATGTAGGGGATAGTGAAAAAATAGCGTTTGAAAAGCAAATATAAAAACTCTCTTATCCACAAAGATAAGAGAGTAGCCGACTATTTTCCTTTTAAGTTAAACACAACAATGCTGCAAATGATGATGACACCACCTAAAAATGTTCCCATATTTGGCACTTCATGCAAAATCAAAAAACCAAGTATTGTGGATAAAAGCGGCGTGACAAACATAAAATTTGTGACTTCGCTTGTTTTTTCTGCAAATGACATGGCTTTCCCCCAAAAGAAGTATGCCACTGCACTGGGGAATGCCCCCAAATATAACACGGCAGAAATATGTTTGACATCAGAAGTCAACAAAAATTCGACACTTTGCACCGCACAAAAACTCAATAATATTGCACCGCAAATCATACTATATGTTACAATTTCCAATGCTTGATATCCTTTTGCGGAAAGATGGCGTGTGATGATGTTGTAACTGCAAAACAAAACAGCAGCAATACACATATAAAACATACCAATGTTGACAGAAAGTATACCGTCCCAAAGCAATAAAACCAATACCCCAATAAATGCGGTACAAATAGAAATCCAACCGATTTTTTTGATATGCTCCTGATATAATTTTGTGGCAACAATCGCTGTCAATATGGGCGTGGTTGCCATGATGATGCTAGATGTGGCTGAGGTCAGTGTGGATATACCGCTGTTAAAAACCATCATATACAACGAAAATCCAACACAACCGGAAAGAAAAAACCAAGGGACATCTTTTTTATGTGGCAGACGAATATGATTGCATTTTCCAATGATGATAAGAAAAAATGATGCAGACAAACAACGTAAAAAGCCAATGGTGTTGGAAGTAAATTGTTCTTGCACAATTTTTGTGATGGGAAAAGAAGATGCCCATAAGAATACGGTGCAGAAACTGAGTAGAAATACAATAATTTTTTTGTTCATAGAAACTCCTTTCAAAGAAAATCCCACAAAAGGAAAAATCCTTTTGTGGAATGATGTTACAAGATTATGTTAAGTAAGTATGCATATATGTTTCCCGTATATCCGCAGGGACAAGGTTTCCGCCGGTTGCCCAAGGCATATGAATGGCATATTGCATATCATTTTGCAGTCCTGCTTGTTGAATATACTGTTGCATTTGTGGGTTATGTAATTGTGCAACACCCCAGAACGCAGCACAGGCAGAAGGTTCTAAGAAAATATTTTCTGTGTTTACAATATCCCGCATATAATCATAGATATGATAATCTTCCAATGATAAAATACCGGAAAGCAAATGTTTCATCACACCACCGACAAAACCGGAGGCACGTCCCACCGCAAGCCCATCGGCGTGTGTTTGACCGGACAGCCCAAAATCTTGTACACAAACTTTGTTTTGCAAGCCAGATGCCATACCAACCAGCATACAAGGGGCTTGTGTGGGTTCGATGAAGAAAATATGGACAGCATCACCAAAAAGCTGTTTTAAGCCAAATGCAACACCACCGGGAGCACCACCCACACCACAAGGAATATATACAAATAGAGGGTGTTTGGCATCAATGGTGATATTTAGGGATTGTAATTGTTTTTGCAGACGTTTTGCGGCAACGGCATATCCCAAAAACAGTGTTTTGGAATTTTCATCATCTACAAAATAGCTGTTCGGGTCAGTATCAGAAAGTTTTCTGCCAACTTCCACTGCTTTGCTGTAATCGTCATCATATTCTATGACTTCTGCACCTCTTTGGCGTAAGAGGTCTTTTTTCCATTGCTTAGCATCTGCGGACATATGCACAATCACATGAAAGCCCAAAGCGGCACTCATAATCCCGATACTCATACCAAGGTTACCTGTAGAACCAACTTGTATTTTGAATTGGCGGAAGAAAGTACGCATTTCGTCAGAAGCAAATTTGGTATAATCGTCTGTTTGTTTGATTTTGCCGTATGCCAATGCCAAATCTTCGGCGTGTTTCAAGACTTCATAAATACCACCTCTTGCTTTGATAGAGCCGGAAATGGCAAGATGACTGTCTTGTTTGAGGAATAAGCGTCCTGAAATGTGATTGCGGGAAGTACGTTCCAGTTGGGTTTTCATGGCAGGAATTTCAACCAGTGGGGATTCAATCAAACCATGTTGTGGTGCGGTTTCCGGAAATACAGTTTGTATGAATGGGGCAAAGCGAGCCAATCTTTCTTCGGCATCATCAATGTCAGCCATAGTAAACGGAATTTTAGCCAATGCCTGTTGCGTGGAAGTCAAATGTTCGTTTAGCCAAATGACCTCTTTTCCTTTTGCAACATCTTCCAATAAAGATTTATTTTGTACAGATTGCCATAGCGTTTGTTTGTCCATAAAAATGCCTCCTTTTGGTAGCATGATAGAAAAAAGAGAGATGTATACATAACCTTTTTCTTATTTTAACAAATCATGTCAAATTCGGCAAGATGGGATATACAATACACAAAATGAAAGATATGGGAAATACTATATTTATTGTTTCTATTGACACAAAAACACAATATATAGTATACTGGTAGAGTATTTCAAAAAATAAGGTTGAGGTGAGTGGTATGGAACAAATCAGACAATTTTTTTCTGCAATTCTTGCAGGCATCATGATTGGGGTGGGTGGCACTGTATTTTTGGTACAACCAAATATGGTGATAGGCAGTTTTTTGTTTGGGATTGGTCTTTTTACGGTTGCTGTGTTACAATTACAGTTGTATACAGGAAAAATAGGCTATCTACCATTTGAAAAACCTACATATTTGTTGGAACTTTTGATTACATGGGTGGGTAATTTGGTTGGTACATTTTTGATGGGTACAGTATTGCGGTATACACGCATTTATACAGCGATTGCAGAACGTGCCAATGGCATTGTTGCCTTGAAATTAGAGGATAATTATTTTGGTCTGTTTATTTTGGGTATCTTTTGTGGTATCTTGATGTTTTTGGCGATTGATACCTTTCGCCGACAAGATGGCTCTACGACAAAAATGATTGCATTGTTTTTGCCTGTGATGGTGTTTATATTGGCAGGCTTTGAACACGTGGTTGCCAATATGTTTTATTTTTCATTGACAAATGCATGGAATACAAAATGTTGGATTGCAACGGTTGTGGTTACCATTGGCAATAGTGTGGGTGGTATGCTCATACCATGCTATTTGAAGGTATTTCATGTGAGAAAAGATGGAATCATATGAGCCGACGGCATGCCGTCGGCTTTATATCATATACAAAAGGAGGATTTATGCAAAACGCTGATTTGAAAGAATTGTTGCTTCTGTTACAGGCATGGTATTGGAAGGGGCATCGGGATTTGCCTTGGAGAAATACAAAAAATCCATATCATATTTGGGTTTCCGAAATCATGTTGCAACAAACACGAGTGGAGGCAGTCAAACCATATTATGCAAGGTTTTTGCAAGAATTACCAACGATTGCGGATTTGGCAGAAGCAGAAGAAGAAGTGATATTGAAATTGTGGGAAGGCTTGGGATATTACAGTCGTGTACGCAATATGCAAACTGCCGCAAAACAAATCATGGAACAACATGGCGGCAAAATGCCAAAAGACCACAAAGCATTGTTGCAACTCAAAGGCATTGGCTCTTATACCGCAGGGGCAATTGCGTCGATTGCATTTGATTTGCCATATGCGGCGGTGGACGGCAATGTGTTGCGTGTGTTATCTCGTGTGTATGCAGATGACAGAGATATTTTGTTACAACAGACAAAAAAAGCATGGGAAATGGAATTGAATATGGTATTGACAGAAGAAATTGCAGGCGATGTCACACAGGCTTTGATGGAATTGGGTGCAACGGTCTGTGTGCCAAACGGTATGCCAAAATGCGAGATTTGCCCATGGCGTATGCATTGTATTGCATATGCCGAAAATACCATGTTGCAATACCCTGTCAAAACAGAAAAAAAACCACGCACAAAAGTCAATTTGTCCGTGTGTTTTCTGACAGATGGTGAAAAAATTGCATTGCGAAAAAGACCGTCAAAAGGGCTTTTGGCAAATTTGTGGGAATTGCCCAATATAGGGAAAGAATATCCATTGCCTGCGGCCTTGGTGGAATGGGGCATACCAAAAGCAAATATTATGACCATGAAAGCACAAAAACATATTTTTACCCACATAGAATGGCACATGGATTGTTATTATATTCTTGTGGAACAAAAAGAAAAAAACCCATTTACATGGGTAAAATGGACAGATATGACAGAACAATATGCATTACCCTCCGCTTTTAAGAAAATATGGCAAGAGGGATTACAGAAAATGGAGCAAAATGAACAAATATCGCTTATGTGATGTGCATTTTGGTATGATATTTGGAAAAAATATCAAATAAGAATGATTGTTATTTGACTTTGTATGTTATGTGGTGTAAAATAAAAATAAATGATAAAGGAGCAAAACAATGGAAACAGTGAGAGTGGCAAAACAAACAGATCAAACAACATATTATGATTTATGGCAAACCTGTTTTGGCGATAGTGATGCATTTTGTCAATGGTTTTTTGAAAATCGCTTTCAGCCTGACCATTCGGTTTGCTTGGAAACAGATGGCGTATGCACTGCGTGTATGCAGGCATTCCCCTATACCGTGGGGATACGGGAAAAAGCTGTCAAAAGTGTGATGCTTTGCGGCATTTGTACACACCCCGCACATCGCAGAAAAGGGTATATGAATCGCATACTCCGTTATGAAATGCAGTTGCTAAGACAAAAAGGATATGCTGTTGCAGTACATACGCCTGCCGTTTTGGAAAGCTATTTTTCATTCGGGCATTATCCGGTGGCAGATGCGTGTTATTTGACAACAGAAAAAGTCCCGCAAGTGCAACCACAAAGTGATGTGTTTGTGGTGACACCAAAACAATGGGAATGGTTATATGATGGATATGTGGCATTTGCCAAACCATATAGCGGCATTGTTTGGCGTAAAGAAGATGACTTTTTCAGAAAATGTCAGGACTACGCAGCAGATGGTGGTATGTGCAAAGCATATCAACAAGGCGATGTTTTCGGATATGTATGTTATTATCAAACAGAAACAGAAGTGACTTGTGTAGAGGCAGTTGGCGATGACCAAGCCATACAAATGGTATTGCAGGATATTTTGTCACAGGCAGAGGGACTTTCTTTTTCAGCGAAATTAGCACCGCATACAAGTGTTTCCTTTGATTTTTGTAAAAAAGAAGTGAAACCAAAAGGTGTGATGGGGCTGGTGCATTTAGAGTTGTTGTTGCAGACATTGGGTTTGCAGTCAAATGCCGCATTTGCAGTGCAAGATGATGTTGTGCCGGAAAACAACGGTTGTTTTACATTGGACGGCACACGCAGTCAAAAGTCGCCTGCTTTTACCATAGAGGCAGGAAGATTATTACAAGTTTTGGTTGGATATCGGGCTTTGGAAGAGTTGCAGGAAGAAATCACCATACATGATGATGCGGGTTTTCTGGAAATTGCAAAAGCATTACCAAAGGTAGATTGCTATATTATTGATGAATATTAAATTTTGGAGGCGGATAATATGTCAAACGTATCCTGTTTGGAAGCGGAAACGGAAGTAAATTGTAAAAATGGTTTTTGTTTTCACCCAATTACATTAAAAGCAAAAACATTGATTGAAAGTTATACAAAACCTTGGGCATTGGATTGCTCCGATTTACCTTTTGCCAATTTGTTTATTTGGGGCACAGAAGGTAAAATGGAATATGCAGAAAAAGACAATGTATTATACATCAAATTGGATTTTGAGGGCGTACCTATGTTTTTCTGGGCACCCATTCCCAAAAAAGGTGTGGCAGTGGATTACAAGAAAGCGATTGATGATGCAGTTGCATATATGCAAAAAAAAGGTGTAGAACCTACATTCCGTTCTGTTTGGACACCATTTAAGGATATGATGAAAGCAGCTTGCCCGGAGTTTTATGTCATGGAAACAGATATTGCTTGGGATTATGTGTATGAAAGAGAAAGTTTGGCAACGTTAAAAGGGAAAAAACTGCATGGCAAACGAAACCATATCAATAAATTCCTGTCACAACACCCTGATTTTGAATACAAGAAATTGACCAAAGAAATCATACCGGATTGTATCGCATTATATGAAAAATGGCTTTCCGAAAGAGAAGATACAAAAGGTTTGGAAGATGAAAGAAAGTCCGTGTTGTTGGCATTGGAACATATGGACGATTTGGGCTTGACCGGTGGCTGCATTTTTGTAGACGGGCAGTTGAAAGCGTTTACCGTGGGGGAACGCATTCGAGATGATGTGCAGTTAATTCATATCGAAAAAGCAGACACAGACATGGACGGATTGTACCCTATGATTAACCAACAATATGTATTGCAGCAGTGCCAAGATGTCACATACATCAATCGTGAAGAAGATATGGGGCAAGCCGGTATGCGTAAAGCAAAACGTTCTTATAATCCTGCATATATGGTAGAAAAATATTTGCTGAGTTTGAAAGATTTATCTGATGCAACCGATTTGTGGGGGAAAGAAGAAACAGAATGATGTATGCATTTAACATTGACAACAAAAACAGAATATACTATACTGAATAAAACGAAGTAAGCTGATGACATCAGTCAAAATGGTGTCATTGGCTTTTTTATTGGAAAGAGGGGATAGTTTTGCAAAAACATATGTTAAAATCATGGAAAACACAATGTTTGCTTGCAGTTGTGGGGCTATGGATTGGTGTAGCAACTGCCATTGTGGTGACCATATTCGGAAGAACATTACTTTGGATTTCAGCATTTCGTGATGTACATATCAAACTGTTGTTACCGTTTTTGTGTTTATGTGGTGTAGTGCTGATTGCGGTATATCAAAAATGGGGCGGACGCAGCAAAGAGGGTATGGGACTGGTGTTGTTAGTCGGCCAGCGGAAAGAACAAGAAATCCCATTGCGTTTAATTCCGTTTATTATCGGCAGTACATGGCTGACGCATTTGTTTGGGGGCAGTGCAGGTCGAGAAGGTGTGGCAGTGCAAATCGGTGCAACGGTATCGCATCATATTGGCAAATGGTTTGATGTGGAGGACAACCGACACATTTTTTTACTGACAGGTATGGCAGCGGGTTTTTCTGCTTTGTTTCAAACGCCGATTGCCGCAATCTTTTTTGCCATGGAAGTTTTGGTTGTGGGCAAATGGGCAATCCGTGGCATTGTGCCAATGGTTACGGCAGCATTTATGGCTTGTACCGTATCCAAGGCATTGGGAATTGTCAAATTTCATGTGGATTTGACCGATACATTACCGTTTGAGATACGCACCATCGCATATTTGATTGTATTGGGTTTGCTCTTTGGTATGGCAGGGAAATTGTTTGTGTTTGCCTTGCGATATGGCAAACAATACACAACAAAATATATTCCAAACCCATATTTGCGTATTTTTTTGGGAGGATTGCTCATCAGTATCTTGATTTGGGCATTACATGGCGGCAGATATGCGGGATTGGGTACAAACTTGATTGGTGCGGCTTTTGCAAATGAAACCATATATCCATATGACTGGTTCTGCAAATTGGTATTGACCGCATTTACATTATGTATCGGGTTTCAGGGAGGCGAAGTGACACCGTCTTTTGCCATTGGTGCGGCATTGGGTGTTGTTTTGGCGAAAGTGTTTGGATTGCCTGTATTTCTTGTGGCAGCGTTGGGGTGTGCGACTGTGTTTGGCAGTGCAACCAATACATTGTTTGCACCAATATGGATTGGGTGTGAATTGTTTGGTTTTTCTTATTTGCCATATTTTGCTCTGGTTTGTTTGGTTATGCATTTGCTTAGCTGTATGCCGTCGATATACAGCCAGCAAAAGCAGTATTTTTATTATAGAACGATAAGGGATTTTATTTTGCAATATCGACAAAGAAAGGATAGTCGTGTATGAATATTTATTTTGCACCTATGGAGGGCATTACAGGGTATGTGTATCGACAGGCACATCAATTATATTTTCCGTCTGTGGAAAAGTACTTTTCTCCATTTGTTTCACCGACACAACATCATGCACTCAACCAAAAAGAAAAAAATGACCTTATGCCAGAGCATAATCAACATATTTGTTTGGTGCCGCAGGTGATGACAAATCAGGCAGAATATTTTTTGAGGGTATGCAAAACATTGGAACAAATGGGGTATCAGGAAGTCAATTTGAATTTAGGCTGTCCTTCTGCAACGGTTGTGACAAAGGGAAAAGGTGCGGGATTTTTGGCAAATTTAGATGGATTGCATCTATTTTTGGAAGAAGTGTTTGCAAATTGTCCGTTGGAGATTACGTTGAAAACAAGATTGGGTATGGAACAACCGGAAGAAGTGTTCGATTTGATGCGGATTTTGGAACAATACCCTGTCAAAGAATGGATTTTACACGCAAGGGTGCGGGAAGATTACTATCAATATACACCCAGATATGAAATATTTGCAGAAGTGGCAAGGCAAACCAAATTACCATTATGCTATAACGGCGATATTTTGACAAAACGGGAATATCAAGATTGTATCGACCGTTTTGCCAATATACAAAGTGTCATGATTGGAAGAGGGCTGTTACATAATCCGGCATTAGTAAGAGAAATCAAAGGCGGTTTGCCCATGACAAAAGCAGAATGGAAACAATTCCATCAAACGGTATACGAAGGCTATCAAGTGATGATGCAAAGCCAACGCAATACATTATTCAAAATGAAAGAATTATGGACATACTGGGCAAGTTTGGTTCCCCAAGAAACCAAAATGCTGAAAAAAATCAAAAAAGCAAACGATTTTGCAACATATGAAGCGGCTGTGGAGCAATTATTTCTTTCAGAAATAGACATTTGAGTAAAAATAACGTATCATCAAATCCGAAGGGAAAGATTGTATGGATTGGTTGGAAGTGATATTGGAATGTATTGCAGATGTCATCGAATACGTTGTTTTCAAAAAAAGGAAAAAGAAATGATTTTGAAAAGAAATTTTGTTTTTGCATGGATATTTTGCCAAAAACAAAGTATAATAAAGCAATCAAAAAAATTTACATAACAAAGCGAGGAAAACTATGGATTGGATAGAATTGTGCAAGGCTGTGTGGTTTGGCATCATTGAGGGGATTACAGAATGGTTGCCAATCAGTAGTACGGGGCATATGTTGTTGTTTAATGAATTTGTGGCGTTGGACGTTACACCGGAGTTTTACAGAATGTTTGAAGTGGTGATACAATTAGGGGCAATTTTTGCGGTGGTATTGCTGTTTTGGCATAGCATCTTTCCGTTTCAAAAGCCGCTCTATGACCCAAGACGCAGAAAAACGGGGTTGATTTCTTATCTACGACTGGATATTTGGGTGTTATGGCTGAAAATATTGGTGGCTTGTGTGCCTGCGGCAGTGGTTGGGCTTTTGTTCAGTGAACAGTTTGAGGAGTTGTTTTATAATCCCGTGTCTGTGGCATTGGCATTGATTGTCTTTGGTGTGGCGTTTTTGGTGATTGAACAAAAACACAAAGGAAAACGTGCGAAAGTCAATGATTTATCCGAGATTACATTTCAGTTGGCGTTGTATATTGGTATTTTTCAGTTGATTGCTGCCATTTTCCCCGGTACTTCCCGCTCCGGTGCAACCATTGTGGGAGCATTGTTATTGGGGGTATCCCGTACCGTTGCCGCAGAGTTCACATTCTTTTTGGCAATCCCTGTGATGTTTGGTGCAAGTTTGTTGAAGATATTGCAATTTGGATTCCATTTTAGCGGTATGGAAGTGGCAATCTTATTGACCGGTATGGTGGTTGCATTTGTGGTATCTGTATTGGTTATCAAATTTTTGATGGGATACATCAAAAAACATGACTTCAAAGTCTTTGGTTGGTATCGGATTGTACTGGGACTTTTGGTATTGGTATATTTTGGATTGTTTGCAAAATAATTGCCAATTTTTCGACAAAACGTATGGAGAATATGTTGAAAGACAGACCATTGTATGATATAATCATCAACAACAGTAAATATGGCATGAAAAAAAGGGAAATGTGCGGACATTTCCTTTTTTATGGAAGAGAATAGAAAAGAATTCTGAAATTAAATGTGGAAATCTTGCAATATTTATGATACATTATTCATATAAGGAGGCTGTTTGTATGTATAAAAGAATTGTGCTGAAACTAAGCGGAGAGGCACTGGCAGGAGATAAGGAAGGCGTATCTTTTGATGATGCAGTCATTTCTGATTTGGTCAAGCAAATTCGTCAAGTTGCAGAAATGGGCACACAGATTTGTTTGGTTGTCGGGGGTGGCAATTTTTGGCGTGGCAGAAGTGCCGACAGTGGTATGGACAGAACAAAAGCAGACCAGATTGGTATGTTGGCAACTGTGATGAATGCCATCTACTTGGCAGATGCCTTCCGTCAACAAGGTACAAAAGCTGTGGTACAAACACCCATTCCTTTTGGTACTATGACGGAACTGTTTTCCAAAGACAGTGCTTTGTCACATTTGGAACAAGGTCATGTGTTGATTTTTGCGGCAGGTTTGGGACACCCATTCTTCTCCACAGATACCATTACGGCATTGCGTGGTGCAGAGTTGGACGTGGACGGTTTGTTCTTTGCAAAAAATATTGATGGGGTATATGACGATGACCCTGCAACAAATCCAAATGCCAAAAAATTTGACATCATCACATCAGAAGATATTGTAAAGAAAAACTTAAAAGTCATTGATACATCAGCAGCAGCTCTTTGTTTTGAAAGAAAAATTCCTGTTGTAATATTTGGTCTGAACGAAGAAAACAGCATTATGCGTGCAGTCAAAGGCGATAAAATCGGTACATTGGTCACCGTAGCAAAATGATATTAGGAGGAAAAAAATATGGCATCTGAATTGACAAAAGTATATGACGAAAAAATGCAAAAAACATTGGCAGCATTGGAAAGTGATTACAGCACAATCCGTGCAGGTCGTGCAAACCCTCATGTATTGGATAAAATTATGGTGGATTACTATGGCACACCAACACCCATCAACCAAGTGGGCAATATTTCTGTACCCGAAGCACGCATGATTCAAATTCAGCCTTGGGACATTTCCATGCTCAAAGCGATTGAAAAAGCAATCAATGTATCCGAATTGGGTATCAACCCCGGCAATGATGGTAAAGTCATTCGTTTGATTTTCCCTGAATTGTCCGAAGAACGCAGAAAAGAATTGAACAAAGATGTAAAGAAAAAAGCGGAAAATGCAAAAGTTGCTATCCGTAATGTACGCCGTGATGCCATTGATGCATTCAAAAAACAAGAAAAGAAAAAAGAAATCACAGAAGATATTCTGAAAGATTTGGAAGACGAAATTCAAAAATTGACTGACAAATATATTGCGGAAATTGATAAAAAATGTGACGCAAAATGCAAAGATATTCTGGCTGTTTGATATTTCGCAAAATGACGCCCCTCTCCGTGCAGAGGGGCATTGTTACATAGGAGGAAGATATGTTTTTTCAAAAAGATAACAAAACATTTGAAATCAATATGGATAATATACCACAACATATTGCCATCATCATGGACGGTAATGGCAGATGGGCAAAAAAACGTGCATTGCCCAGAAAAGCCGGTCATAAAGCAGGAGCAGAAACCTTGGAAAAAATCATTGGCCATTGTAGTAAATTGGGTGTCAAACATTTGACTGTGTATGCATTTTCCACAGAAAATTGGAAACGCTCACAAGAAGAAGTAGATGCGATTATGGATTTGTTGCGTCAATATTTGAATGTGTATTTCAAACGTTTTTTGAAAGACAATATTCGCTTGCGTGTGATTGGGGACAGAAGTCGTTTGGCACAGGATATTCAGGAAAGTATCATGGAAAATGAAAATCGTACAAAAGACAAAGACGGTTTGTGTGTGCATATTGCATTGAACTACGGTGGCAGAGATGAACTGTGCAGGGCTGTCAAAAAAGCAGCAAAAGATGTGGAAACCGGCAATTTGAAAGCAGAAGAAATCACAGAAGATGTGATTGCCTCTTATTTGGATACCGCAGATGTGCCAGACCCTGAACTGGTCATTCGCACCAGTGGAGAAGAACGTATCAGTAACTTTTTGTTGTGGCAGGTTGCATATAGTGAATTTTATTTTACAGATGCATTATGGCCTGATTTCACCGATAAAATGTTGGAAGAAGCGATTTACGATTACCAAAATAGAGAGCGTCGTTTTGGTGGCAGATAACAAAAGAGGTGAAGTATATGAAAACAAGAATTATTTCGGCGATTGTACTTCTGCCTGTGCTGATTTTTTTGGTGGTAAGTGGTGGCATTTGGCTGAAAATGATGACGGGGTTTTTGGCTCTGGTGGGAATGTATGAGTTTTATCAGGCATTTTCCAAAGAAAACAAACCACTTCATGCAATTTGTTATGCGTTTGCCATATTTTATATCATCTTTATAGAACAGATTATCAATGGATATCATTATTTTAATATCTTTGTGTCTGTATTTTTGATGGTGCTTTTGATTTATACGGTTGTGAACCACAAAAAAACAAATATTATGGACGCTATGACAGGATTTTTTGGGTTTTTCTATGCTTGTTTTTTGTTATCCCACATCTATTTGGCTAGGGAATATGTATATGGCAATTTGTTGGTTTGGCTTGCTTTTATTGCGGCATTTGGTTGCGATACGGGGGCGTATTTTACAGGCGTGGCATTTGGCAAACATAAACTTATTCCTGATTTAAGCCCCAAAAAAACCATAGAAGGTTCTGTAGGCGGGATTGTTACGGCAACCATATTGGCATTGGCTTATGGCATTTGGTTGCAGACATCATTTGAAATGGAAGGCGTAAATGTATTGCTTTTGTGTGGCTTGACAGGTTTTTTTGGCTCTTTTTTGGCACAGATTGGCGATTTGTCGGCATCTGCCATGAAACGTATGACAGGGATAAAAGATTTTGGTCATTTGATGCCGGGACATGGCGGTGTCTTAGACCGCTTTGACAGTGTGATATTGACAGCACCGATTGTATATTATATTATGTTGCTTTTGATGAAAGTACCTTTTTGATAGGGGGAAATGATATGAAAAAAATCGCAATATTGGGTTCTACGGGTTCCATTGGCACACAGACATTGGAAGTGGTAGACATATTGCAAGATGTTGTGGTCTGTGGTATCAGCGGAAACCACAACATCAAATTGTTGGAACAGCAAGCAAGGAAATATCGCCCTCGTTTGGTTGCTGTGATGGAAGAACACAATGCAAAAGCATTGCAACAAGCATTGTCTGATACCAACTGCAAAGTCGTTTGCGGTATGGAGGGACTTGTGGAAGTGGCAACCATGCAGGAAGTGGATATGGTGGTGACATCTGTTGTGGGAAACGTTGGTTTGCGTCCGACATTTGCGGCAATATCCGCAGGTAAAAACATCGCTTTGGCAAATAAAGAAACATTGGTTTCCGCAGGGCAGTTGGTGATGGATTTGGTCAAACAAAAAGGTGTTGCCTTGTATCCTGTGGATAGTGAACATTCTGCCATATTCCAAGCTTTGCAAGGAAATGCTGGCAATGCTGTCAGAAGGATATTGCTGACAGCATCAGGCGGCCCGTTTCGTGGCAGAACAAAACAGGCATTGGCAAATGTGACAGCCAAAGATGCACTCAAACACCCAAATTGGAGTATGGGGCAGAAAATTACCATAGATTCTGCCACTTTGATGAACAAAGGGCTGGAAGTGATGGAGGCAAAATGGCTGTTTGGCGTGGATACGGATAAAATAGAAGTGTTAATCCACCCGCAAAGTATTTTGCATTCCGCTGTGGAATATGAAGATGGTGCAGTGATGGCACAAATGGGTGAACCGGATATGCGTGTTCCCATACAATATGCTTTGACATACCCCAAAAGGGTGAAAAATCCATTCCCAAAAATAGATTTCACACAGCGTTGTGAAATGACATTTGAACAGCCGAATACAGAAACATTCCGTTGCTTGTCTTTGGCATACCAAGCGTTGAAAATCGGTGGAACAATGCCTGCGGTTTTGAATGCGGCAAATGAAATTGCTGTTGCAAAATTTTTGCAGGGAGAGATTGGATTTTTGGATATTCCAACATTGATAGAAAAAACAATGCAGGCATATACTGTAAAACAACAGTATACATTGGAAGATTTGCTCAACGCAGATACATGGGCAAGAGGATTTGCAACAGAAACAAAACTTTAATTTTTTATGGAGGTGATTACCATACTAACATCTATTATTATTTCATTGATTGTGATTGGTGTTTTGGTGATTGTGCATGAATTTGGGCATTTTATCGTTGCCAAAAAATCAGGTATTTGGGTAGAAGAATTTGCTGTGGGCATGGGCAAGAAGATTTGCTCCAAACAGTGGGGCGAAACAGAATATAGTTTGCGATTGTTTCCTTTGGGTGGCTTTTGCCGTTTGCATGGCGAAACCGAAGAAGGAGAAATTACAGACCGCTCTTTTTTGAGTAAATCCGTTTGGGTAAGAATGGCAGTTATGGCGGCAGGGCCTGCGATGAATTTTTTGATGGCATTGGTGTTGATATTTGGTTTGAGTGCAACAGGGTATATGATTCAGCCCACTGTATCCACTGTCATGGACAACTCGCCCGCACAAAATATCGGTTTGCAAAAAGGGGACGAAATTTACCGCATCAATGGCAAAAGGATTCATATTTATGAAGAAATGCAAGCTATGATGTTAAAAAATGGCGGTAATCCCATCAATTTGGAATTCAAAAGAGATGGGAAATTGTATGAATATCAAATTACACCGCAATATAACGAAGAAAGTAAAAATTATTTGGTTGGCTTTACCCCAACCATTGAAAATGGTCTGTTTGCAAAAAAAGTAGACGGATATGATACGGCTACGGTTTTGGAAACGATACGTTACAGTTATTTTTCGATGATGAACTATGTCAAAATGACGGCAGAGGGATTGGTGCGTGTGTTTACCATGCAAGCCTCCCCCGATGAATACGGCGGCCCGATTTCCATTGTCAAAGTGGTGGGGGACAGCTACGCCTCCGGTATGACATATGGTTTTGGTGCGGCATTGCAAAATGTCATTTATATTGCGGCAGTGTTAAGTGCAAATTTGGGTGTTTTGAATTTATTCCCAATCCCCGGTTTAGACGGTGGCAGAATATTGCTGTTGTTGATTGAAATATTACGCAGAAAGCCCATGCATCCCGAAACAGAAAGCAAAATATTGTTTGGTGGTTTTGTGTTTTTGATGGGATTTATGGTGTTTGTGATGTATACGGATATTACAAAACTATTTTGAAAAGACTGTGCAAACAGTCTTTTTTATTTGATTTTGCATTGGAAATCCAGTAAAATAAAGGTGTAGAATACAAGAAAGGATAGATGATATTGGAACAGGTTTTTCAAGTTGGGCCTATTCGTCCACCGAGTGAAGCAAACAGTTTGCTCTTGCGTGTGACAGAAAACTGCCCTTGGAATCAATGTAAATTTTGTATGTTATATAAAAAGAATGATTTTCATACACGCCCTGTGGCAGAGATTAAAAAAGATATTGATGTGATGGCGGAATATCGTGACCGTATTTTGCAACATAAAACAGGGGACGATTGGCATATGCCTGCCTTACAGGCAGAGTATCTGTCTTTGTCGTCGGAAGATGCCATGATGTGTTATCAAATGGTGTTTCGTTGGCTGACAGAAGGAGGTAGTCAGGCAATATTTTTGCAAGATGCGAATACGATGGTATTAAGACCGGAATGGTTGATTGAAATTGTTTCGTATGTCAAAGAGCGTTTTCCGGAAATACAAAGGATTACATCGTATGGTCGGGCAAATACATTGGCAAAAATCTCAGAAGCGGATTTTCGGGCACTGCGGGCGGCAGGGCTTGACCGTATTCATTCCGGTTATGAGTCCGGTTCTGATAAGGTGTTGCAAATGATTGCAAAAGGGGCAACACAAGAGGAGGAAATCATTGGCGGCAGAAAAGTCAGAGATGCAGGCATCGAATTATCCATCTATTTTATGCCAGGGGTAGGCGGAAAAGCATTGTCAGAAGAAAATGCCATAGAAACCGCAAAAGTCATCAATGCAGTCAACCCTGATTTTGTCAGATTGCGTACATTTGTATTGCGTTCCGGCTCTTTGATGGAAGATTTGCGACAAAGTGGGCAATATGCAGAGCCGACAGATATGGAAAAATTGAAAGAAATCAGGCAAATGATTGCACATATTGACCCACAAAAAGCAAATGGTACGTTAACCAGTGACCATATCATCAATTTGTTGCAACAAGTCAATGGTAGTTTGGATAGGGATATTCCGTTTATGTTGTCTTATATTGATACCTTTTTGCACTTGCCGGAATTGGAACAACGAAAGTATCAGTTGGCACGCCGTATGGGATTTCCTTTGGATTGGAAACAGATGTATCGCTTGCGGGAAAGTGACATGGCACATATTACCGATTTGGCAAAAAATATCGTGGACGAAAAACAATGGGAAGCATTGTTGCACAGTTATACAGACCGCTATATTTGAAAAGAGGTGAATATCAATGACAAAAATGGATATTGTCACAAAATTGATACCGGTGATACTGGCTATGGGTATCATATGGTATAATATGAGAAGAATCAGAAAAAATATGAATGCAATGAAACAGGAACATTGTGGTGGTTCTTGTCAGGGGTGCGCACATAGTGGCTCTTGTGGCAGTGACACAAAAGAAAACAAAGAAGATTGAGCAAGGGAGGAATTTTGATGAAAAAACAACAAATAACAGCTTTGTTTTGCGGTATGGCATTGCTGATGGGGACAGTGCCTGCCTATGCAGAAGAACAAACGATTGCAGTGACACTCAATGGAGAACCCGTTGTTTTTGATGCACAAAAACCCATGATACAAAATGATATCACATGGATTCCGTTGCGTGGTGTATTGGAAACTATGGGGGTAGATGTGGCTTGGAACAGTGATACCAAAACCATTACGTTGACAGAAGCGGACAAAGTTGGGATACTGACCATGGGAAGTGATGTTTTTCAGGCAGGCAACAAAGAAGTCAATATTGCCGCACCTGTGCAAAATTTCAATGGTTCTGCGATGATTCCCTTGCGTACCGTGTCTGAATATTTTGGTGCAGATGTCAAATGGGACAGCCAAACCAGAACGATTGCCATTACAAAACAGCCGCCTATACAGTATTTGACAGATGCGACATACAAACAAGCGGCAAAAAATGAAAATGGTGACATTACCGTTTTTGCAACTGCGGTGTATCCTGTTTTGACAGCAGAAGTACCGGAAGAAAAAAGAGATGAAGTCAATGCAGCCATTACAAAAAAAGTAAAAGAAGCCGTAGACACTTATGTGGAACAGGCAAAAAAAGAGAAAGAACAAACAGATGCAGACGGTAATATCATAAAACGTCAAATGGTGATTTCTTATGAAGATGTATATTATGGAAATGGTGTACTTTCTTATCTGATGGTGGCAAAAGAATACCAAAATCATACCAATGGCAAAGATGTGGGATTTGGTATAACATTCAATTTAACAAGTGGCAAAGAAATGAAATTGGCAGAATTGATGCCTGCATCAAATGGAAGTGCTGAACGAAAATATCTTGCAAAAATTTTGCAGGAAGATGTCAGAAAACACCCTACAGCATATATGGTGGACGCCATTACAACATTGGATAATCCGGAAACAAAACTGGGATATTATGTCAAAGATGACAAAACATTGACAGTATTTGTACAACCGGGTACTGTGAAAAAAGAAAAAGAGGGGATTGTCAAAGTTGACATCACAAAATCGTGATAAAAAACAGGTATGTATTGCAAAATACATATCTGTTTTTTTGTAGAAAAATATGTGTAAAATTTGTTTTAATTGCATAAAAATAGAAAAACCATATAAAAATGTTTTGCAAATACAAAATGGCAGTGGTACAATCAAACTGCAACAGTTAATATTGTATACATGATAAGGAGGGGTTGTATGAAACACAGTAGAATTTTATCCGCAGTGTTATCCACAGCAATGGTGTTTGGTTTGGCTGTACCTGCATTTGCCAATGAAACCAATCAAAATGACTTAAAAGGGAAATTGGTGGTATTGCACACAAACGACATTCATGGCTATTATGACACAACCGAAACATCTATCGGTCTTGCGGGTGTTGTTGGCTTGAAAGAGTATTATAAAGCACAGGGAGCAGATGTCATTTTGTTGGACGCAGGTGACTTCTCACAAGGTACTACATTGGTAAACCATGAAAAAGGTATCAAAGCAGCAAAATATTTGGCAGCAGCAGAGTATGATGCAGTCACATTGGGAAACCATGAATTCGACTTTGGATTTGATGCAGTAAACAAAAATGCAGCATATCTCAAAGAAGCAGGCGTACCTGTGTTGGACGCAAATATTTTGAAAAAAGGTACACAAACACCATATTTTGATGACAACTTGGTGATTGAAACAGAAGGCTTGAAAGTTGGCGTGTTTGGTTTGGATACACCGGAAACACAAACAAAATCCAGTCCAAGCAGTGTCAAAGACTTGACATTCTTAGATGAGCAGGCAATGTTTGATTGTGCACAAAAACAAGTGGAAACATTGGAAGCAGAAGGCTGCGATTATGTGATTGCCATTACACACTTGGGCGTAGATGATGAAAGCAAAGGCAGACGTTCCATTGATTTGGCAGAACACGTAAAAGGCATTGACTTGATTGTAGATGGCCATAGCCATACAGAAATGGACGGCGGTCAAATGGTTGGCGAAACCATGATTGTAAGTACCGGCTCTTATTTGAAAAACGTAGGCACTGTTGTGGTGGATAAACAAACACAACAAGAAACTGCAAAATTGATTCCTGCGGAAGGCTTTGCAACAAAATACAAATACGATGAAACATTGAAAAAAATGGTTGATGATGACAAAGCCCAAATAGATACTTACTACAACGGCGTATTTGCAACAAGCAATGTGGATTTGAACGGACAAAAAGACCCCGGTGTCAGAACAGAAGAAACAAACTTGGGTGACTTTACCGCAGACGCTTACTTGTATGCAGGCAGAGAATATGCAAAAGCAGAAGGCTTGGACTTGAATGTGGATATCGCATTGTCTAATGGTGGTGGTATTCGTGCAAGTATTCCAAAAGGCGAAATCAGTATGAATACATTATATACTGTATTCCCTTATGGCAATTCATTGGTATTGGTAACCGTAACAGGCGAACAGTTGTTGGAAATCCTGGAAGCATCTACATTTGCAACACCAACAGCAATCGGCGGTTTCCCTCAAATTGCAGGTGCATCTTACACCATAAATACAGCAGTGGAATATGTAAACGGAAAACAATATCCAAATTCCACTTACTTTGCTCCCGCAAATCCAGGTAGCCGTGTTACCATTCATGAAGTGGGTGGCAAACCTTTTGATTTGAAAGCAAATTACACAGTGGCAGTCAATGCATTCCAAGCAGAAGGCGGCGACACATACTATACTTTGACACAAGGTTCTTATATCCAAGATACCGGCTTGACAGATGCAGAAGTTTTGATTTCTTACGTAAAATCTTTGGACAATGTCATCGGAGAAGAGTATGCACAGCCACAAGGCAGAATTAAAATTGTTTCCGAACCGGTAGAAAAGCCACAAACAGAAGTACCAGAAGAAAAACCCGAAACACCTGTACAGAAACCGGAAGTACCTGCAAAAGATGTACAACCGGAAAAACCTGTGCAAAAACCGGCAGAACAAAAAGATGTCCCTGCGGCGAAAATGTATACCGTAGTGGCAGGCGATAACCTTTGGAAAATTGCGAAAAAAGAATTGGGCGATGCTACAAAATGGACAAACATCTATGAAGATAACAAAAATGTCATCTCCAATCCAAATAAAATTTCCATCGGTCAAAAATTGGTTATCAACAAAGTAGCATAATCAAAATAAAAAGAGAAATTCTCATTTTTTGGGAATTTCTCTTTTCTTTTTGGGTATTCTATGGATATTGCATTTGTTATGACTTGCAGGAATTTGAAAATGTGATATAATAATGAAATTCATAGAAATTCATACAAATGTAATCAATTTGTAATGTATGTTTACGATTTTGAAAAAAGGAGTTGGTTTTATGAAACGGGTAGCAGGTGTGACAGCGGCACTGATGCTTGCTATGCAAATGCGTGTGGTGGGGTATGGTGCAGTTACAAACAATGCTTCCGCATGGGCAGTTCCGCATATCCAAAAGGCTGAGGCATTGGGACTGGTGCAGAATGATTTGTTGCAAGATGCAAAGGCAGCTATCACAAGACAGGAATTTTGTCATATGATGATACAATTTTATGAAAAAGTAACGGGAAAAACAGCTGAACCTGCGGCAGAAAATCCCTTTGCAGATTGTGCAGACGAAGATGTTTTGGCAGCATATGGATTGGGGATTGTTTCCGGCATAGAACCAAATTATTTTTATCCACAACGTACACTCACAAGAGAACAGATGGCGATTATGATGGTGCGTACATTGGAAGTATGCGGCGTGGATATGCTTTCTTATGCAAAATATAATCCCTTTACAGATACCAAAACATTAAACAAAAATGCAATCAAACATATCAATAAAGCCTATGGTGCAGGTTTGATTTCCGGATATGATGCAAAAACATTTGCACCGAAAAAAGCATTGTCCGTACAAGAGGCAGTGGCAACATTTGTGAGCAGTTATCAATTTTATGAAACAACAAAACAATCCATACCTTCTGCACAAAAAGCAGAACAGCCAAAACAGGAAGCATTGAAACCACAACAGCCAAAAACAGAAGAACCAAAGGCAGAACAACCAAAGGCGGAACAACCAAAGGCGGAACAACCAAAACAGGAAGAACCAAAATCACAAAAACAAGAAATACCACAAGCAACTGCAACCAATGAAATTCGTTTGGGTGATAAAACCATTGTAATGGGACAAACCACAGAACAAATCAAAGCAACATTTGGCGAGCCAACCAGAATAGACAAAAACATGGAGGGCAAAGAAAGATATGTGTATGCAAATGATTGGAAACAATATTTCTTTGTGACATTTGAAAATGATATGGCTGTGGAATTGTTTACACCAACAGAAAATTTTGTATGCCAAGATGCAAAAGGTGGTATGCAGTTGGAACAATTATCCGACAACTATCGTTTGAGCAGTATTGACAATTTTGCAAATATGGAAAATGATGATGTGGTTGTCAAATTACCCGTAGACCATCAAAATGTGGTGCGTGGATTGTTGGTACAAACAAAAGCATATGCAAAAACAGAACATTTTACAGAAAGTTTGGATAGTGCCACACAGGCATATTTGCAGGCAGAAGCAAAAGATTTGGTGCAGGCGATACGTGCAAAAGAAGGTGTACCTTTGTTGGTAAGTCATGAAAAAATGGATTTGGTAGCAACTGCACACAGCGAAGATATGGCAAAAAATAATTATTTTGCGTACAACAGTCAAAATGGTACAACTCCATTCCAAAGAATGCAGGCAGAACGATTGCAGTTTCATACTGCAACAGAAGTCATTGTAAAGCATAGGGGGGAAATTCCACAATTATATACAGCGTTGTTGCGTGTTCCGGCAAAACAAAATACCGTTGCGGACAGCCATATGACACAAATGGGAGTCGGCATTGGAAATCAAGGAAAAACAGTATATTTGACCATTGATTTATCAAATTAAACGATGAAAAAAGGATATGTAACATATCCTTTTTTTATTTTTGTTTTGACAAAGCGGAAATATCTGTGCTATAACAGGAAAGAATGCAGTACAGAAGGAGGATATATATGAGAGCAAGTTGGGACGAATATTTTATGGAAATTGCAGAAATTGTCAAAACACGTTCTACCTGTTTGAGAAGACAGGTGGGAGCGGTGATTGTAAAAGATAATCGTATCATTACCACAGGGTATAATGGAGCACCAACAGGATTGATGCACTGTACAGATATGGGAGGCTGTGAACGTGCCAAATTGGGTGTTCCCTCCGGAGAACGGCATGAACTTTGCAGAGCGTTGCACGCAGAACAAAATGCCATCATACAAGCGGCAAAATTGGGGGTTTCCACAGATGGCGGCACCATATACATTACATTGCAACCTTGTGTGATTTGTGCAAAAATGCTCATCAATGCCGGTATCACACGTATTGTACATAAAGGCGAATATCCGGACGAATTGTCAAAAAAAATATTGGCAGAAGCCAATATTGAAGTGGTGAAAATGGAAATCGTTTCATAAGGGTGTTCGCTTGGATAACCGAACAGAAAACAATCTGTTTTTGTATAAAAATCAAATAAAAATAAAAACCATGACGAAAAAAGAAACGAATGTTCTCATGGTTTTATTTGATTTGTGGTATTTTTTGCAGTATAATATGATATTGATATTGAATTTTGTATTTCGAGGTGAAGGGATTTGGCAGAAAAAGAAAAAACGGTTGTCAAACAAACAAAGGGGAAATCAGTCAAAAAAGTGACAAAACCAAGACAAACAACAAAATTACAACCACATATTACATATTTTGGAGATAGTATTTTAGACGAAGTGATTTTAATATTGCTGATTGTGGTTTCGGCAGTGGTGTTGTTCAGTTTACTGACAAGCCATATGGGGGTTGTCGGTGAAAAGTTGCGAGAGATATTTTTGGGATTGTTTGGTTTTGGTGGTATATTTGTGCCATTGGGCGTGATTGGATATTGTATTTGGTTGCTTGCGGCAAAACAAACAGAGGGTGCAGTGTTGAAAATATCAGGGGGGATTTTGGCAGTGCTGA
The DNA here is from genome assembly GCA_020024455.1 of Anaerotignum sp. Taxonomy (GTDB): domain Bacteria; phylum Bacillota; class Clostridia; order Lachnospirales; family Anaerotignaceae; genus Anaerotignum. The sequence continues at coordinate 33,983 of JAHHTU010000004.1, forward strand.
CCATCTCCATTGCGGCTTATGTATTTCACCCGATGAAAATTGCCGAAAATATGGAATTTTTTCAAAAATCGGCAACATTCTATCAAAATGGTGGATTGAAAGGCGGCGGACTGTTGGGTGGCTTGCTGGGCAGTGGCTTATGCCAGTTGTTTGGTGGACTGGGCAGTGCGATTGTGATTGTGGCTTTGGTTGTGATTGCAGTGGTTTTGATTACAGGTCGTTCTTTTTTTCAAGCGATGGGACATTTTGCAATATATGAAAAAAACAAACATGAACAAAGAAAGACAATGGGAAACGAAAGAAAAAAAGCCCAAAAAAAAACAGAAAAACAACGCATAGAAGAAAGAAGAAAACGCTTTAATATCGAATTGGAAGCACAGGAAGTACAACAAGCACCAAAACAAACATTGGAAATTCAAGAAACGGTATTCCATAAATCCAAACAAAAATTCAATGTGAAGAAAAAAGAACCGATTTATGACTATGTGCAGGAAATGCAACAAGAACCACCCAAACGGGATTTTCGTGTGGTGGTGGGTGGTAAAATTTTAGAAGAAATCACACAAGAACCACAACAAAATACCCAAGAAGAACCCGAAGAGATACAAGAGCAAATGCAAACCACAGCAGATAAAGCTGTAAAGTGTCCAAAACAAACAGAAACATATCAGTTTCCGCCTATGGATTTCTTGGGAAAAGAGAAACAAAACACGTTTGTTACCAACAAAGCAGAAATGATTGAAAATGCAAAAACATTGGAACATACCTTACAAAGTTTTGGTGTAGATGCAAAAGTGTTGCAAATCAACAAAGGCCCTACCATAACCAGATATGAAGTTGCACCAAGCAAAGGCGTAAAAGTCAGTAAAATTGTAGGGTTGTCAGATGATATTGCATTGAATTTGGCAGCAAATGGTATCCGTATCGAAGCACCAATTCCGGGGAAAGCCGTTGTGGGGATTGAAGTACCAAACAAAGAACCGCAATCTGTTTATTTAAGAACCGTATTGGAAAGCAAAACATTTCAGGAACACCCATCGAAATTGGCATTTGCATTGGGACAAGATATTGCGGGAAATCCTGTGGTGACAGATATTGCAAAAATGCCACATTTATTGATTGCAGGGGCAACAGGAAGTGGCAAAAGCGTTTGCATCAATACTTTAATTACAAGTATTTTGTATAAGGCAAATCCGAATGAGGTAAAATTGTTATTGGTAGACCCAAAGGTCGTTGAATTGAGTGTGTATAACGGGATTGCACATTTACTCATTCCTGTGGTAACAGAACCGGAAAAAGCATCAAAAGCATTGCATTGGGCAGTGCGTGAAATGTTACAAAGATATAATGACTTTGCACAATGTGGTGTGCGTGACATCAAGGGATACAATGATTTGAAACAGCAACAAGGAAAATCGGAAGAAAAAATGGCACAGATTGTGATTATCATTGACGAATTGGCAGATTTGATGATGGCAGCACAACATGATGTGGAAGATGCCATTTGCAGATTGGCACAGATGGCAAGGGCGGCAGGTATGCATTTGATTATTGCCACACAACGCCCCTCTGTGGACGTGATTACCGGTGTCATCAAAGCAAATATTCCGTCAAGATTGGCATTTGCGGTTTCTTCCGGTACAGACTCCCGTACCATATTGGATATGACAGGGGCAGAAAAATTGTTGGGCAAAGGGGATATGCTGTTTTATCCAACAGGGCAAAGCAAGCCTGTGCGTATGCAAGGGGCGTTTGTCACAGACAAAGAAGTGGAACGGGTGGTCGGTTTTTGGAAAGAACAGAGTTGTCCCACGTATACAGAAGAAATGGTGGAACAAATTACAAATGCACAAAGTGCAACCGATACCGATATGGAATATGAAGATACATTTTATCCAAAAGCGGTCAATTTGGTGATAGAAAAACAAAAAGCCTCCACTTCTATGTTGCAAAGACAATTTCGGATTGGGTATCCAAGAGCGTCCAGACTGATGGATAGTTTGGAAGCACATGGGATTGTCAGTCAAAATGACGGCAACAACCAACGCAAAGTATTGTATACAAAAACAGAATGGGAAAATATGCAATCCAAACAAATCAATAATATGGAATGATGGTTATTGACAAAATGCTGTGGATATAGTACCATTTTACTAGGTCATATGACTGACGGAAGTGGAACAAACCACATGGAGTATGACATACAAAATGCCGACCGTCTGGGCAAGTAACGCTTGGACTGTCGGCTTTTTTCAAGAACGACAGACGCAAGCAAAATCAAAACGCATTGTATCAGAGAGGAGTTTTTGAAATGAAAACAGATTTGCAAATCGCACAGGAATGTATCATGGAACCCATTACAACCATTGCACAAAAGGCAGGTATCCCCGAAGAATATGTGGAATGTTATGGGAAATACAAAGCAAAAATCAGTGATAAATATTATGACAAAATCAAACAAAATCCAGATGGAAAATTGATTTTGGTGACAGCAGTCAATCCAACACCCGCAGGCGAAGGCAAAACCACAGTGACCATCGGTTTGGCACAAGCATTGCAACAAATGGGCAAAAATGCCATCACTTGTTTGAGAGAGCCATCTCTTGGGCCTTGTATGGGTGTCAAAGGTGGTGCGGCAGGCGGCGGATATGCACAAGTGGTACCAATGGAAGATATCAACTTGCATTTTACAGGTGATTTGCACGCCATTACAACAGCAAACAATTTGCTGGCATCTATGGTGGACAACCACATTCAACAAGGCAATGCATTGCACATTGACCCCAGAAAGATTGCATGGAAAAGAGTTGTGGATTTGAATGACAGACAACTGCGTCATGTGATTTCCGGTTTGGGTGGCAAAGTGAATGGTACACCAAGAGAAGACAGTTTCCAAATTACAGTGGCATCTGAAATCATGGCGATATTCTGTTTGGCAAATGATATTCACGATTTGAAAGAAATGTTGGGAAAAATCATTGTGGGTTACACATATGATGATGAACCTGTGACTGCAAAACAAATCGGTGCTGACGGTGCTATGACGGTATTGCTCAAAGATGCATTGCAGCCAAATTTGGTGCAAACACTGGAACATACACCGGCAATCATTCACGGTGGCCCATTTGCAAATATTGCACATGGTTGTAACAGTGTCAGAGCCACAAAATTTGCAATGAAACTGGCAGATTATACTGTAACAGAAGCCGGATTTGGTGCGGATTTGGGTGCTGAAAAATTCTTTGATATCAAATGCAGAAAGGCAGGCATCAAACCTGATGTTGTGGTTTTGGTGGCAACCATTCGTGCATTGAAATATAATGGTGGTGTGGAAAAAGCAGATTTGAGCAATGAAAATGTAGACGCATTGCAAAAAGGCTTTGTCAATCTGGAAAAACACATTGAAAATATACAAAAATATGGTGTGCCTGTTGTGGTAACATTAAATCATTTTGTGGCAGATACACAGGCAGAAGTGGAATATGTGAAAACACGTTGCGAACAAATGGGTGCAACATTCGCTGTGGCAAACGTTTGGGCAGAAGGTGGTGCAGGCGGTAAGGCTTTGGCAGAAAAAGTGTTGGATACATTGGAAACAAAACAAAATGATTTCAAATTGTTATATGATGACACGCTTTCCATTACAGAAAAAATCAATACAGTCTGTAAAGAAATTTATGGTGCGAAACAAGTGCATTTTTCTGCACCTGCAAAAAAAATGTTGACACAAATTGAAAAATTGGGATTTTCCCATTTTCCTGTTTGCATTGCCAAAACACAATATTCTTTGTCCGATGACCCAAAATTGTTGGGACGTCCCGAAGGGTTTGATGTGACGGTGAAAGAAATTCGTATTTCTGCGGGTGCCGGTTTTATTGTGGTATTGTTGGGTGACGTGATGACGATGCCCGGATTACCCAAACAACCTGCAGCATTGCAAATTGATATTGATGCAAACGGAAATATTGTTGGTTTGTTCTAAGATATAAAAGGGAGAATAGGTGCTTTATGAAGGCAAAACGCATAGATGGAAAGGCAATTTCCGATACAATCAAAGCAGAAGCCCAACAGCAAGCACAAAATTTGCAGCGGCAGGGGATTGTCCCCTGCCTTGCTGTGGTTTTGGTGGGAGAAGATGCGGCTTCACAAATATATGTCAGAAACAAAGAAAAAGCTTGTGCATTGGTGGGCATTACATCAAAAATGTATACATTACCGCAAGACACTACGGAACAAGCATTATTGACACTGATTGCACAGTTGAATACAGACAACAGCGTAAACGGTGTATTGGTGCAACTGCCATTGCCTGCACACATCAATGAGGAAAAAGTGATTTTGGCAGTTTCCCCACAGAAAGATGTGGATTGTTTCCACCCTTATAACGTGGGATTGTTACATACAGACAAAAAAGGGTTTTTACCTTGCACACCGGCAGGGGTATTGGAATTGATTACCAGAAGTGGATATGAAATTGCAGGCAAACATTGTGTGGTGATTGGCAGAAGCCATAATGTGGGCAAACCAACCGCCATGTTGTTGTTACAGCATGATGCAACGGTGACGATTTGTCATTCCAAAACAAAAAATCTGAAAGAAATTTGTAAACAGGCAGATATCATTGTCAGTGCGGTTGGAAAATTGCATATGGTGACTGCGGATATGGTCAAAGCAGGTGCAGTGGTCATTGATGTGGGCATGAACCGTGACGAACATGGCAAATTGTGCGGAGATGTCGATTTTGATGCTGTTTGTGAAGTGGCAGGCGCAGTTTCTCCTGTACCGGGTGGTGTAGGATTGATGACAGTTGCAATGTTGATGCAAAATTGTATCACAGCGGCAAAATTACAAAATGGAATTTGAGGAGAGAAATATATGAAGGGCACTGTGGCGTTTACATCATTGGGATGTGATAAAAATAGAGTGGACAGCGAGGTGATGCTGGGGATTTTGCAAAAAAAGGGGTACCAACCGATTGCAGAAGAACAGACGGCTGATATCATTGTGGTGAACACCTGCTGTTTTATTCGTGACGCTTTGGAAGAAAGTATTGAAACCATACTTGAAATGGCAGAATACAAGAAAACAGGTAATTGTAAAGGTTTGATTGTTGCCGGTTGTTTGGGACAAAGATATGAAAAAGAATTTTTTGATGAACTGCCGGAAGTCGATGCGGTCGTGGGTACGGCAGCATATGAAGAAATTGCAGAAGTGGCAGACAGAATTTTAGGTGGCGAACAGGGATTTAAGCATTTGGAAGATATCAACAAACCCATGCAAGATGCAAACGGTGCGTTGCGTGTGCTTTCCACTGCACCTTATTTTGCATATCTGAAAATATCCGAAGGTTGCGACAACCATTGTACCTATTGTGTTATTCCCAAAATGCGTGGACGTCACAGAAGCCGCAGTATGGAAAGCTTGATAGAAGAAGCAACCATGTTGGCAAAACAAGGGGTAAAAGAATTGGTTATTGTGGCACAAGATACCTCTATTTATGGCAGAGATTTGTACGCAGAACCAAAGTTACACGAATTGTTGCAAAAACTTTCTGAAATTGAGGGAATTCGTTGGATTCGCTTGTTATACTGTTATCCCGAAACATTGACACAACAGACCATTGATGTGATGGCAAGCAATGAAAAAATCTGTCATTATATTGATATGCCGATACAACATGGCTGTGACAGTGTGTTGAAACGTATGGGCAGAAAAAGCAATCAAGCATTGCTCAAAGATACCATAGCTCGTTTGCGAAAAGCCATGCCAGATATTGCAATCCGTACCACATTGATTGTTGGGTTTCCGGGGGAAACGGAAGAAGAATTTGCAGATTTGCAGGCATTTGTGCAGGAAATGCGTTTTGACCGTTTGGGCGTGTTTACCTATTCCCAAGAGGAGGGGACACCCGCAGGCAAAATGGAAAACCAAATTCCGGAAGAAGTCAAAGAACAACGTCAACAAATCATCATGGATATGCAAAAGGATATTGCCGCAGCATTATGCCAACAGGAAGTTGGGAAAACATTGGAAGTGGTTGTAGAGGGAAAACTGCCGGAAGAACAGATTTATTGCGGCCGTACCAAATGGGACGCCCCCGATATTGACGGTATGGTGTTCTTTGGGGCAGAAGAAGAAGTATATTCCGGAGATTTTGTATCTGTAAAAATCAAAGAGGCAAGCGATTACGATTTGATGGGAGATGTTGTCTATGCAGATGAATTTGCCGAATAAGTTGACATTGATGCGTGTGGTATTGATACCGGTTTTTCTGTTGGTGTTATTTTTGATGCAAGAGCCATATAATCGTTATATTGCAACGGCAATTTTTGTTGTGGCATCAGTGACAGATTTTTTAGATGGGTATATTGCAAGAAAATACCATATGGTAAGCAATTTCGGGAAATTTATGGACCCTTTGGCAGATAAATTGTTGGTAATGGCAGCGTTGGTGTCTATGGTTGCCATGGAAGATTTGCCTGCATGGGTGGTGATTGTCATATTGGCACGTGAATTTGCAATCACAGGGTTTCGTACATTGGCAATGGAAGCCAATATCGTGATGGCAGCAAGTTGGTGGGGAAAAATCAAAACAACCACACAAATGATTATGATTATTTTGGTGCTGTTACAGTTGCCTTTTGCATATATGCCGATGATAGAAACCGTGTTGGTATGGTTGGCAGTGCTGTTTACCGTAGTTTCCGGTGTGGATTATATCGTCAAAAACAAACAAGTACTAAAAGGGTGATGGCATGGTTAGAATGGCAACAGTAGAAGATGCCGCAAATATTTTACACATTTATGCATATTATATTGAAAATACAACAACAACATTTGAATATATTGTCCCCAGCGTAGCGGAGTTTTCTGAACGCATGGCAAAAATTTTGCAAAAGTATCCCTATTTGGTGTATGAAGAAAACGGAACAATTTACGGCTATGCATATGCACATCAATTTATGGAACGAGCCGCCTCACAATGGGGAGCAGAGTTGTCTGTGTATTTGGCAAAAGAGGCACAGGGCAAAGGCATAGGCAAACAATTATACCAAGCATTGACAGAGATTTTGAAACTGCAACACGTTGTCAAACTATATGGTTGTATTGAGGGCAGTAATGCACAAAGTATTGCCATGCATAAACGGCTTGGGTTTTCGGAAATTGCCAGATTTGCACATTGTGGGTATAAACATGGCAAATGGCTGGATTTGGTTTGGCTGGAAAAGACGATTGCAGATGCAGAACCATCACAGCCGTTTTTGCCAATTTCTCAGATAGAGAAAAAACATATCGTATCTTGTATGCAAAAAAAGAGAAATCTTTAATCAGATTTCTCTTTTTCATTTGCCGCATGATTTTTTTGTAAACAGTCCGCACAGATACCGGAAAATTCCAATAAATGCCCTGTGATATGAAACCCTGTTTTTTGTTGCAAATCCTCTTCTAATTCTTGTAAAGGACAATGTGCAATCGGAATGATTTTTTGACAAACGGTACAAATCAAATGGTGGGTATGGTCATGTTTTGCCAATGCAAAATATGCTTTCCCATCTTTTCGTAATGTTTTGGATAAAATGCCGTTTTCTGTAAAAATATTGAGTGTGCGATATATGGTAGAGAGGTTCATTGGTAATATGGTGTTGGATTGCTCCAATAATTCCTCCGCAGTCATTGGTTTGTTTTGTGCCTGTAATATGGATAACAGCAAGCGTCTTTTTTTTGTGGATTTTAATGCTGCGTCTTTTAATATGGTTTGTGACATGGTGTCAACACCTATCCTTTCTTTGTTTCATGATAGTATAGGGATTTTTTTTTGTCAATGGAAAAACAAAAGCAGTTTTCTTTTTGGTGGGTTCATGATACAATGGGGATAAAATTTTGTAGTATAAAAGGAGCATATGACGATGACAAAAAAAGAAAAAGTCACAAAAATATTAGAATTATTAAGAGAATATTATGGCCCAACCACTTGTTATTTGAACCATGAAAACGCATGGCAGTTATTGATTGCCACCATTTTATCCGCACAATGTACCGATGAGCGTGTGAATATTGTGACAAAAGATTTATTCCAAAAATATACATCAATACAAGATTTTGCAGAGGCAAATTTGGCAGAACTGGAAAAAGACATTCATTCGATTGGATTTTATCATAACAAAGCGAAAAATATCATTGCCTGCTGTCAAAGATTATTGTCTGTATATGGGGGAGAAGTGCCTTCTGATTTGGACGAATTGACATCATTGGCAGGGGTTGGCAGAAAGACCGCAAATGTGGTTAGAGGAAATTGGTATCATATTCCCAGTGTTGTGGTGGATACCCATGTCAAGCGTGTTTCCAATTTATTGGGGCTGACAAAAAATCAAGACCCTGTTAAAATTGAGTTGGATTTGATGAAAATTGTGCCAAAAGAAAAATGGATTGATATTAACACGCAAATGATAGCACATGGTAGAAAAATTTGTATTGCACGCCGCCCAAAATGTAACGAATGTTTCTTGTTTATGTACTGTGTTGGTGGACAAAATTTAGCAAAAACAAAAAAATAAGCTAACAAATTCTTACATTTTCCTAAAATTTGCAAGAAACAACTTGTAAAAATATGCTGGATTATGTTAAAATTATACAGAAACAAGAACATATTTTCTTTTATAAAGGTTAAGGAGGCGTATGGAATGAAATTTAGAAAAAGAATACTTGCAACAGCAATGACAGTGGCAATGGCAGTAGCGATGGCAGGCTGTGGCGGTGGAAATGGCGGCGATACAAAAGGTGCAGATGTAGAAACATTGTTGAAAACAGCAAGTGAAAAAATGGCAACCGTAAAAAGCTATTCCGCAGACATGACCATGAATTTTGATATGGAAATGGGAGAAGAAAAAGCTTCCACAGAAATCAATGCCAAAATGGACGCAATGAGTGACCCTCTGAAATTGAAAATGGATATGTCAACAAAAGTCAATGGTCAGGAAATGCAAGCATTCCAGATGTATGCAATCCAAGAAGGGGAAACAGCAACTTCTTATGTAAATGTTGGCGGACAATGGGCAAACCAACCAATCAGTATAGACGATTTGGCACAATATAATGCAGATGCAAATATGGATTTGTATTTGAACAATTTGAGCAATTTCTCTGCAACAGGTTCTGAAACCATCAACGGCAAAGAAACCACAGTGGTAGAAGGTGTATTGACCGGTGATGCAATGAAAGAAGCTTTGCAAACTTCCGGCTTGGAATCTGCAACAGCAGGTATGGGTATGTCCGTAGATGAAGTTGCTTCCATGATGCAAGGCGATATGCCTGTAAAAATGTGGATTACAGAAGATGGCTATGTGATGCAATATGATTTGGACATGACAGCATTGATGCAAGGTTTGATGGACGGTATGTCCCAAGGACAAGATACAGGTGTCAAAGTAAGCAATGTAACAATCAAAATGACTTGCGACAATTATGATAATGTAACTGTGGAGTTGCCCGCAGAAGCAAAACCGGCAGCATAATGTAAATAGAAAATCAGATACTTATAAAGTATCTGATTTTTTTATATAAAAAAATTGCGTATCAAACAAAAACATGATAAAATACAGAAAGAAAAAATCCATTCTATGCGTATGTTGTGTGGAAAGGATTTTATTTTTGCAAATCGTTATTCTCATATGAGAATAACGAAAGGGTGGATAGTATGAAAAAGAATTTGCAGTATCAAATGAAATTGCGTATCGTAGGAGAAGAAAAAGCGTTTGGACATGGTGTGTTGGTGTTGATGCAAGGCATTGCACAAAAAGGCTCTATGCAAAAAGCGGCGTCGGATATGGGGCTTGCATACAGCAAGGCTTGGAAAATGATGAAAACAGCGGAAAAGGAATTGGGATTTGCTTTGTTGGAACGAAAAAGCGGCGGAAAAAACGGTGGCGGTTCTCAAATTACAGAACAGGGAAAGGATATGATGCTGCGTTTTATCCGTTTTGAACAGGAATTGAAACAACAAGCAGACCGATTATATCAAAAATACTTTGATTAGGAGGAACGTCCGTGCAAGAAGAAATACTGTTTTGCAACAGTGGCGGTTGTACCGCAAAACTGGGGGCAGGTGTATTGGAACGGATATTATCCAAATTGCCAAAACCAGAACAAAAAGATGAAAATTTATTGATTGGATATGAAAGTGCAGATGATGCGGCAGTATATCAAATCACAGAGGAGATTGCCATTGTACAGACATTGGATTTTTTCCCGCCGATGGTGGACGACCCGTATTTGTTTGGACAGATTGCGGCAACCAATGCATTGAGTGATATTTATGCCATGGGAGGAGAAGTCAAAACAGCATTGAATATCGTTTGTTTTCCGGAAAACATGGATTTGCATATATTGGGTAAAATATTGCAAGGCGGCAGTGAAAAGGTCATGGAAGCAGGCGGGATATTGGTAGGCGGACATTCCATTGCAGATGATGGCATCAAGTATGGATTGTCAGTGATGGGAACGGTACACCCTGCACATATTTTTGCAAATGATGGGGTACAAGACAAAGACGCACTGCTATTGACAAAGCCTTTGGGTGTGGGGATTGTCTGTATGGCGAACCGTATGCAGGCGGCAAGTACCAAAAGTATGCAGCAAGCCATACAATCCATGACAACATTGAATCAGTATGCGATGGAAATTATCAAACAATATCGTGTACATGGCTGTACAGATATAACAGGATTTGGATTTTTGGGGCATTTGAAAGAAATGCTTGCCCATGGGTATGCGGCAGAAATTGACAGTATGCAGATACCTTATATACAAAACAGTTTGCAATATGCAGATGCTTTTTATTTGACATCTGCGGCACAGAGGAATCGCAATCATGTGGGGGATTTTGTGGTATTTGACCATGTGCCGTTTGCCATGCAGGAATTGTTGTTTGACCCGCAAACTTCGGGCGGGTTGCTTGTGAGTATGCCTTTGGAAGATGCAAAAAAAGCTATGAAGGAATTGCAACAGATTGGCTTACATTGTGGAATTGTGGGACGTGTGGTGAAAAAAGAAACACCATATATTTTGGTGCGATAGGAGGAATCTGTATGAAAATTGATGCAAGAGGAAAACAATGCCCAATACCTGTGATAGAAACGAAAAAAGTCATGGAACAATGTCATGTCAAAAATTTGGAAGTTTTGGTAGATAATGAAATCGCAGTACAAAATTTATATAAATTGGCACAACAAAAAGGGGTACAGGTGACCAACCGAAAAGAAAATGAAAACTGCTATGTTGTGACATTTCTTGGAGAAATAAAACAGACAGAACCAATCCAAGAAAACCCACAAAACACCGTTGTGGTGTTGTCATCGGAAACGATGGGGAAAGGTGACGATGTGCTGGGCAAAGTCTTGATGAAAGGATTTGTATATGCATTGACAGAAGCAGAGCCGTTGCCAAATACCATCGTGTTATATAATGGCGGGGCAAAATTGGCAGTACAAGATGCAGATACCATATCCGATTTGCAGTGGATGGAAAAGCAGGGGGTAAATATATTGGTTTGCGGTACTTGCTTAAACCATTATGGCTTATCAGAACATTTGGCAGTGGGCAGTGTGACAAATATGTATCATATTACACAAATATTGATGACAGCAGGTAAGGTGATTTCTGTATGATGGCATTTGATGTTGTGGTGCGGGGCGGTGGTGATTTGGCAACGGCAGTCATTCATACATTGCATCGGTGTGGATTTTCGGTATTGGTGCTGGAAACAAAAAAACCATCTGCCATTCGCAGACACGTGGCATTTTCGGAAGCGGTGTATCAAAAACAACATACCGTAGAGGGTGTGACGGCGGTTTTGGTGAAAAATATCAAACAAGCAGTGCAGGCAGAGCAAAACGGCACTGTCCCATTGATGATTGATGCAACGTGTGAGATTGTGTCACAAATACGCCCAAAAGTTTTGGTAGATGCCATCATAGCAAAAAAAAATTTGGGAACGCATATCCATATGGCAGATACCGTCATCGGCTTGGGGCCGGGGTTTACGGCAAACAAAGATGTGCATTTTGTCATTGAAACACAAAGGGGGCATAACTTAGGACGTATTTTGACAGAGGGCTGTGCCGCACCCAATACGGGTGTTCCCGGTATGATTGGCGGATATGGAAAAGAACGTGTGATACACGCAGAAGTTGATGGAGCATTGTATGCGAAGGCAAATATCGGCGATTTTGTAAAAAAAGGACAAGTGATTGCGGAAATTGCAGGTACACCTGTTTTGGCAAGCATAGACGGTGTGTTGCGTGGTTTGATACGAGATGGATATATGGTGAAAAAAGGCTTGAAAATTGCCGATATTGACCCAAGAGCAGAGGAACAGAAAAATTGCGATACCATTTCGGATAAGGCACGTTGCATTGCAGGCAGTGTATTGGAATGTATCATGATGAGGGGGAGCTTTACATGGAAAAAGTCAGAGTAGAAGATGCTGTAGGTATGGTGCTTTGCCACGATATCACAGAAATTGTGCCAAACAAATTTAAGGGTAGAGCATTTGCAAAGGGACATATCATACAGCAGGAAGATATTGAAAAATTGTTGGATTTGGGAAAACGCTATATTTATGTTTGGGATATCCAAAAAGGATATATACATGAAAATGATGCGGCAAAACGCATGGTACAGGCGGCTGTGGGGGAAAACATTACTTGCAGTGATGTCAAAGAGGGGAAAATTGAATTGCGTGCTGCTTGCGATGGTGTGCTGAAAATCAATTTAGATGCATTGTATGCAGTCAATAGCGGGGAGCAAATCTGTTTTGCAACCATACACGGAAACAAAATAGTCAAAAAAGGTGCGTTGTTGGGTGGTGCAAGAGTCATTCCCTTGACAGTCAAAGAGGAAGTTTTGCAGGAATTTGAAACCATTTGTAAAAGCCATACACAACCTTTGCTTACTGTAAAACCGTTTCAAAGTGCAAAAATCGGCATTGTGACAACCGGTTCCGAAATTGCGTCCGGCAGGATTACAGACCAGTTTGGCCCTGTGTTGGAGGAAAAGGCAAAGGAATTGGGAGCAGTTGTCATCGGACAGGTATTTCCCGGTGATGAACAGCAGGAAATCACAAAAGCCATATTGGACTTTTTGGAACAAGGGGCAGATATGGTACAGGTGACGGGTGGTATGTCCGTAGACCCCGATGATGTGACACCTGCGGCAATCCGAGATTGCGGTGGCGAAGTGGTGACGTATGGTACACCTGTATTGCCGGGGGCAATGTTTATGCTGGCATATGTCAAAGGAAAGCCTGTTGTGGGATTGCCTGGTTGTGTGATGTATGCAAAACGCACCGTATTTGATTTGACAGTTCCCAGATTGTTGACAGGGGAAAGGCTGCAAAAAAGAGATTTTGTGATGCTGGCACATGGAGGACAATGTCAAAACTGTGCCGTGTGTGTCTATCCGAACTGTGGGTTTGGACAATAAGGAGGAAAACAAAGAGATATGGGAGAATTGACACATTTTGATACCAAAGGAAATGCTGTGATGGTAGATGTGAGTGAGAAAGAAGATACAGAACGTACTGCGGTTGCAAAAGGAAATATTGCTGTCAATCAGGAAGTGTTTGCAAAAATCAAAAGTGGTACGATGGCAAAAGGCGATGTATTGGGCGTTGCAAGAAGTGCAGGCATTATGGCGGCAAAACGCACTTGGGAGCTGATACCGCTTTGTCATTTGATTGCACTGACAAAATGCAACGTGGATTTTGTATTGCTGGAAGAAACACATGAGATTGAGGCAATCTGCACTGTGAAAACGGTGGGCAAAACAGGTGTGGAAATGGAGGCTTTGACAGGGGTACAAGTGGCTTTGTTGACCATTTATGATATGTGTAAAGCACTCGACCGTTCTATGATGATGTCAAACATTCGTCTGGTCGAAAAAACAGGTGGAAAAAGCGGAGCGTTCTATCATGATTGAAACAAAAGACGGATTTGGCAGACAGATTGATTATATGCGGATTTCCGTGACAGACCGTTGCAATTTACGGTGTGTGTATTGTATGCCGCAGGAAGAACAGCAGTTTTTGCCACAAGAAATGCTTTTGACTGCAACACAATGGGAAACAGTTTGTCGGGCAGCGGCACAAGTTGGTATTCGCAAAGTGCGTATCACAGGTGGAGAGCCATTGATGCGACAAGATATTGTGGAATTGGTGGAACGAATTGCAAATATTCCAAAAATAGAGCGTGTGGTGATGACAACAAACGGCGTTTGTTTGGCACAAAAAGCAAAAGCATTGCAAAAAGCAGGTTTGCAAGGGGTAAATATCAGTTTGGATACCTGTGACAGAGCACAATATCAAGCATTGACAAATCGAGATGCATTTTTTGATGTGAAAAAAAGTATCCTGCATTGTCTGGATATTGGTTTGCCAGTCAAAATCAACTGTGTACCGGTATCCGGTTTGGAAAAACAGGATTTTTTGCAGATGGCAGAGTTGGCAAGAACATTGCCGCTTGTGGTACGGTTTATTGAAATGATGCCCATTGGTGCGGGTGCCAAATATCAGCCTATCCCAAACGAAAACATACAGCAACAACTCATACAACGTTATGGTGCATGGGAACAGGTGCATACAAAAGACAGTGGTTCGCCGGCAGTATATTGGCAAAACAAACGGTTTTGGGGTAAAATTGGTTGGATTAGTCCCAGAAGTCATAGTTTTTGTCATTTGTGCAATCGGATTCGGATTACCGCAGAGGGGCATTTGAAATTGTGTTTACATCACCCTGCAAATGGGGATTTGAAAACCATATTGACACAATATACAGACATTGCACAAATACAACAATATTTGATGGAACAAATACAACAAAAGCCAAAAGATGGGCATATGACGGACGAAAGCCGTCCGATGTGGAAAATTGGAGGATAATATTGATGATATGGGAACAGTGATGGCAGTGTGTATCAGTGAAAAGAGGGGTACACAGAAAAGAAATGTAAAAAAAGGAAATTTGATTGCGGATTTTGGGCTGGAAACAGATGCACACGCAGGGAATTGGCACAGACAAATCAGTTTGCTTTCCTATGAGGAAATAGAGGCGTTTCGCCAAAAAGGTGCGGTTGTGGATTTGGGGGATTTTGGAGAAAATCTGGTGGTGTCCGGATTTGATTTCAAGACATTGCCTGTCGGTACAAAATTACAATGCAAGCAGGCAGTATTGGAAATTACACAAATCGGAAAAGAATGTCACCACCATTGTCAGATTTACGAAACCATGGGGGATTGCATTATGCCAAGAGAAGGCGTGTTTGCAAGAGTGTTACAAGGTGGCATGATACAGGAGGGAGATGAGATGTATATTGTATCGGGCAGCGATTTTGACAGCAAGTGACAAAGGGGCGGAAGGACTGCGGGAAGATGTCAGCAGTATGGTTGCAAAAGCATTGTTGGAGGCGGCAGGGTATGCGGTTGTGTCTATGCAGATTTTGCCAGATGAGCGGGCAGCATTGGCAGCATATATGGCAAACATTTGTGATACGAACCAAGCAGATTTACTCATTACCACAGGCGGTACAGGGCTTTCGCCAAGAGATTGGACACCAGAGGCAACATTGGATATTGCACAAAGACAAGTGTATGGTATCAGTGAGGCGATGCGGGCGTATTCCATGACGGTGACACCAAGGGGGATGTTAAGCAGAGGGGTTTCTGTCATTAGAGAGAAAACGTTGATTGTCAATTTGCCGGGCAGTCCCAAAGCAGTGAAAGAGAATTTGACATATCTATTGCCGACATTGGCACATGGATTGGATATTTTAACAGAACAAGCAAAAGAATGTGCAACAGAAAGGGGCAAAGCATGATGAAAAGAAAATGGTTACAATGGAGCGTGTTATCTGTGTTGACAATGGGGGTATTGGCAGGCTGTGGCAGTGCCGAGGCAAAACAAACCACATTGACCGTATCTGCGGCAGCGAGTTTGACCGATGTTTTGACAGAGTTGGCAGAAGCATATGAAAAAGAACATCAAGATGTCAACATTGATTTTACGTTTGGGGGCAGTGGTGCGTTGCAGACACAAATTGAAGAAGGTGCGGCAACGGATATTTTCTTTTCTGCGGCAGAAAGCAATATGGACGCTTTGGCAGAGCAGCATTTGATTGATACAGAAAGCAGAACAGATATTTTGGAAAACAAAGTGGTTTTGGTTGTGCCAAAAACAAGCGATATGGACACCAATTTTCTGGATATTGCACAAACAAACAGTGAAATTGCATTGGGAGAGCCCGAAAGTGTACCGGCAGGCAAATATGCAAAACAAATTTTTACCGATATGGGCATTTGGGCAGATGTCGAAAGCAAAGCTGTGTTTGCAAGCAATGTGCGTGAAGTATTGACTTGGGTGGAAAGCGGAGAAGCAAGTTGTGGTGTGGTATATGCAACAGATGCCGCAACATCGGAAGGTGTGCGTGTGGTGGAAGAAGTACCGAGCGAATATGCACCGGACGTGCGTTATCCTGCGGCTGTGCTGGCAGAGAGCCAAAACAAAGATGCGGCAAAAGCATTTTTGGATTTTCTGACCAGTGAAACGGCGGAACAGGCATTTACCGCATACGGATTTACATATATCGCAGAATAAAGGTGTCATATATGGATATGAGTCCTCTTTTGATTTCTGTGGAAGTAGCGGTTTGCAGTACGATATTTGCGGCAGTGTTTGGAATTGGTCTGGCATATATGGCAATGAAATTGCGGCGGTTGCGTATGGTGTTTGATGTGGTGCTGACACTGCCGTTGGTGCTACCGCCGACGGTGGTTGGATTTTTTTTGTTGATGGTGTTTGGAAAAAATGGTGTATTGGGCAAATTTCTGTATGAAATCGGATTGCCTTTTGTGTTTTCATTGCGTGGGGCGATTGTGGCAGCGTTTGTGGTTTCGTTTCCGTTGGTGTATCGTGCAGTCAGAAGTGCTATGGAGCAGATGGACAAGCAAATGGTGGCTGCCGCCCGTACATTGGGTATCACAGAAAAAAAGATATTGTTTCGGGTGATATTACCAAATTGTCGCAGTGGGATATTGGCAGGGATTATTTTGGCATTTGCACGCAGTATGGGAGAATTTGGTGCAACCATGATGCTGGCAGGCAATATCCCGCAAAAAACACAAACAATGGCATTGGCAGTGTATACAGCAGTACAAAGCGGACATCGGGAGCAAGCATATTTTTGGTCATGGTGTATTGTGCTGCTGGCAGTGGTTGCCATGATTGGTATTTTGCTGTTGGAACGCAAAACACAAACAAAGGAGGACGACGGATTTTGATATTGGAGGCAACATTTACCAAAAAATTAAAAACAGAAACGTTATCCATTTCTTTTGTGTTGGAAAATGAAGTATTGGGGATTTTGGGCAAAAGCGGCTGTGGAAAAAGTATGACATTGCGTTGTCTGGCAGGGATACAAAAACCGGATAGTGGTCGGATTGTGTTAGATGGCAAGGTTTTGTTTGACAGCACAAACAAAATTTGTTTGAAACCGCAAAAAAGACAAATGGGATATTTGTTCCAGAATTATGCATTGTTTCCCAATATGACAGTCAGACAAAACATTGCCTTTGCTTGTACGGATACCCATATGGTCACACAGCTTTTGGAACGTTTTTATTTGGAGAATGTGGCAGATTTGTTTCCGTCTGTGCTTTCGGGCGGGCAACAGCAAAGAGCGGCAATGGCAAGAATGTTGGCGGCAAAGCCAAAGGTCTTGTTGTTAGATGAGCCGTTTTCGGCATTGGATAGCTTTTTGAAACAAGAAGTGGAAAAAGAAGTACAAGCTGTGTTGACTGCTTATGGCGGTGTGGCAATCGTGGTTTCGCATAACAAAGGCGAAATTTATCGTTTGACACAAAAATGTATGGTGATGGAACAGGGAGAAATTGCAGAATATGGGGATACAAAGCAGTTGTTTTGCTGTCCAAAATCAAAAGAGGGCAAATTGTTGATACAAGGAGGAAGCGATGATTGATTTGAATCATGCCGCAACATCAACCAGAAAACCAAAACAAGTGGCAAAGGCGGTGTATGATGCCATACTGCATATGGGAAATTGCGGTAGGGGCAATGATAAAACAGCTTTGGATACGGCAAGAATGATATACCAAACCAGAAAAAAGATTGCAACATTGTTTGATGTGCCAAACCCAAGCCATGTGGTATTTACGGCAAATGCCACACAGAGCTTGAATATGGCGATTTGTGGATTATTGCAAAAAGGCGACCATGTGATTACCACTTGTATGGAGCATAACAGTGTATTGCGTCCGTTATACCAAAAACAAAAAGAGGGTGTGGAGATTTCATTTGTGCCATGTGATGCAAAAGGTGTTTTGGCATACGCACAGCTACCATTGCTGTTGCAAAAAAATACCAAAATGGTTATCTGCACACACGCCTCAAATGTAACAGGGAATGTGAATGAGATTGCAAAAATCGGGGCATTTTGTAAACAACATGGATTGCTGTTTGTGGTAGACGCTTCGCAAACGGCTGGTCTGCTCCCTATCTCTATGCAAAATATGCATATTGATGTATTATGTTTTACAGGACATAAATGTTTGATGGGGCCACAGGGGACAGGTGGGCTTTGTATCGCAGAAGGAATAGAAATTCCAAGTTTTTATACCGGTGGGACAGGTGTACAGAGTTTTTCCAAAACACAGCCGGATATGTACCCCGAACATTTGGAGGCAGGTACACTCAACGGACATGGCATTGCAGGCTTATCGGCGGCATTGGATTTTATACAAACGGTTGGATTGGAGCATATCTATCAGAAAGAATATACACACATGATGCAATTTTATGATGGTATCAAAAAAATACCGCAAATCAAGATATATGGAGATTTTGATGCCAAAACCCGTGTGCCGATTGTGACGTGTAACATACAAAATGTGCCATCTGACCAAGTTTGTGATACGTTGGCGTATGCATATGGCATTGCAGTGCGTGGCGGTGTGCATTGTGCCCCATTGCTGCATGAAGCATTGGGGACGGACAAACAAGGTGCTGTACGGTTTAGTTTTGGGTATTTTGTGACGCAACAAGAAGTAAATACAGCAATTTTGGCAATGCAAGAGATTGTGGAGGGATTGACATGAGAGAGAAAACAGCAAGTTTTGTGGTCACATTTCAGACCACGACAGCAGCGTTGGCTTGGGAAGATGCCGCAAAACAAAAGGGACTTTCCGGCAGATTGATACCACTACCACAACAAATTTCCGCAGATTGTGGATTGGCTTGGAAAATGGCATTGGCAGAAAAAGAAACCGCAAAATCATTTTTGCAGAATTTGTCGTATGATATGGTATATGAATTGTTGCTTTGAGGTGTGATATGGATTTGTGGAAAATATGCCAAATGACACAGACAGCAAAATGCATTTGCGTGGTGGGCAGTGGCGGCAAAACAAGCTTGCTGTATCATTTGGCAAACGCATATCGCAAACAGGGGAAAACGGTACTTGTGACAACAACAACCAAAATGTATATCCCAAGTGCATATACGGTATTATCGGGTGATATTTTGGAAATACAACAAAAAATAAAGCAATGGGGATTTGTGGTTGCAGGGATACCTTGTCAATATGGGAAAATGCAAGGGTTGCCAAAAGCGGTTTGGGAACAGGTTTTTTTGATGGCAGATATGATACTGGTAGAGGCTGACGGTGCAAAACGATTGCCTTTGAAAATGCCAAACGACACAGAACCGGTATTACCAAAAGAATGCGACTTTTTGGTGACGGTTGTGGGACTGTCTTGTTTGGGAAAACCATTGGGGCAAGTATGCCATCGCTGGCATTTGACCAAAGACTTTGGATATACTGCCAATACGATTGTGACAGAGGAAATGGTTGTCCATATTTTGCAGAAAGGGTATGCAACGTATTGGCGTAAATATGCAGGCTGTGTTTTTGTCAATCAAGTGGATTGTGTGACAAAAAAACAGGCGGCATATTTTGCAAAACAATTTCCGATAACGACGATTTTAGGAAGTTTACAAAGCCAAAAGAGAGGAATAACAGAACATGAAACAATATGAAAAAACAGTGCAACAACAGTTACGACACAAGGATTGGCTTGGGAGTGCTTTGGTTTTTGAGGGGGAAAAACAAGGGACTTATTTTTTGTTTGATGAAACAGAAATTTGTGGCGGGCAAAATGATGCTTGGACAGAAAAATGTTTTCAGATGGTGAAAGAACAAAAAAACGGTACTGTGGTGGATATAGATGGCAGTGCTATATTTGTAGAACGTTTTTGCGGCACACCACGCTGGGTGATATTGGGTGGCGGGCATATCTCATTGGCATTGGCAGACTTGGGTAAAATGTTGGGATTTCATGTGACGGTTGTGGACGACCGCAAGGAATTTGTGAACAAAGAGCGGTTTCCGCAAGCAGATTGTTTGATTTGTGATGATTTTTCCTGTGTGTTTGATAAAATTCCTGATTTTTCGGAGACCTATTATATTGTGGTGACAAGAGGACATCAGGCGGATTTTGTTTGTGCAAAACAAATTTGCAACAGAAAATATACCTATTTTGGTATGATTGGCAGTCGTACAAAAGTGGCAAAAACAAGACAAAGATTGTTGGAGGCAGGTATTTCGCAAATACAAATAGACACCATATATGCCCCCATTGGTTTGAAAATCGGTGCGGTGACACCAGAGGAAATTGCGGTTTGTATTGCGGCAGAAGTGATACAAGTCAAAAATCAAAAGCCGATGGAAACCATAGCGGGAAATTTTTTGCAGACCGTACAGCAACAAACAAATGGCATGGTGGCAATGATTGTGGAAAAAGAAGGCTCTGCACCAAGAGCCGCAGGTGCAAGAATGTTTGTGCAAAACGGAAAGCTCGTTTGTGGCACGATTGGCGGCGGTGCCATCGAACAGCAAGCCATCAAACATTGTGCAACCATGCAACAGCAAGGCACAGTGTTTGATGTACAAAGATATGTGCTAAACCAGAAAGAAAGTGCAGGATTGGGCATGATTTGCGGGGGCAACAATACGGTATTTTTTTATAAAATTTAGAAATTCTTAAAAAATAGAGCATGATGTTTTGTTACAAATACAACTGTATGCATTTAGAAACAACTAGCCTGAAAATCATTATTTTATGCGGATATTGCGATTTTTATGAAAAGTTTGTTGCGAAAAATATTGACAAGATTGTTAAACTTTCGTATACTGACTGTAATAGATTTGTAATAATTTGAATAGATGATGGTGGAGGAAGTCTAAATGACAGTGAAAAATATCATTCGCCAAGCTTGCGTGACAGCAACTTGTGTGATTATGGGTACAACAGCTGCTTTTGCCGCTGATATGGGACAAGCAACAGGAAATGATGTCAATGTACGTATTGCAGCAGGTACAACTGCAAATATATTGGGACAAATCAATGCAGGCACAAAATATGAAGTAACCGGCAGAAGTGGCAGCTGGTATCAAATTGCCTACAATGGACAAAATGGTTTTGTTGCGGGTGATTACTTCAAAATAACATCGGCAGATGGCAAAGTGACAGCAAACGGTGTCAATATTCGTGCAAAAGCAAGTACAAACAGCAGTGTGATTGGTACTGCAAACCAAGGCGATGTATTCAAAACTGTCGGCAGAAACGATGGCTGGTATCAAATCGAATATAATGGCAAAGAAGCATATATTGGCAAAGATTATTTAGCAGGGGAAAACCTTTCTTCCCTGACAGAAATTGGCAGTGCCGCAGACAGTGTACAACCGGCAGCAGCACAACGTCAATATGCAGTGGTCAATTCCGGTTCCGGTTTGAAATTGAGAAAAGAAGCCTCTTTGATTTCTCATACATTGCAGGTATTGCCCAATGGCAGTGTGGTTGATGTAGACCGTGTTGGCCCCAAATGGGTGCGTGTCATCACAGACAACGGTCAAAAAGGTTATGTGAGTGCAGAATATGTAAGCGTACATAATGGAGAAAAACCCTCTCGTGTGACAACATTTTCTTCCGGTAAAGGGGAAGAAATTGTAAATTATGCAAGACAATTTGTTGGGACACCTTATGTATGGGGTGGTACCAATTTGAGAAGTGGTGTAGACTGTTCCGGTTTTGTATATGCTGTGTTGCGTGACTTTGGCGTGAGTGTCAGCAGAAGCTCTGCAACAATGGTGAATAATGGGGTAAGTATCAACAAGTCTGAATTGCAGGCAGGCGACTTGGTATTCTTCAACACCGGTGGAAACAGCGGTATCAGTCATGTAGGCATTTACATGGGGGACGGAAATTATATCCATTCCACAGACGGGAAAGGCAATGGTGTAACCATCACACCTTTGAACACCGGATATAGTGCAAGAACCTATGTTTGTGCAAGACGTGTATTGTAATCTGTCATGAAAAGAAAAAGGTATTGTTTGTAAAAACAATATCTTTTTTTGATGCCTGCATAGAATTTTTTATAAAATCGCAGAATATTTTGTATAAAATATTTGCAATATGGAAAAATCTGTATCAAAAACAGAAAAAACTCTGGTTTTGTAAAACAATAATTGCATACAAACAACGGCTATGCTACAATATGATGATGTATGAAAATTTGAAAGAGATGGAGAAGCAGAATATGAAACAAAGTATGGAACATATCAGAAACGTGGCAATCATTGCACACGTTGACCATGGTAAAACAACATTGGTAGACCAGTTATTACGTCAGAGCGGTATTTTTCGTTCAAACCAAGTGGTACAGGAACGTGTGATGGACAGTGGTGATATCGAAAGAGAACGTGGTATCACCATTTTATCCAAAAATACAGCTGTGCATTATGGCGATATTAAAATCAATATCATTGACACACCGGGACACGCAGACTTTGGTGGCGAAGTGGAACGTGTGTTGAAAATGGTAGATGGGGTTGTGTTGGTGGTAGATGCGTTTGAAGGCCCTATGCCACAGACAAAGTTTGTATTGCGTAAAGCATTGGAATTGAACCACCCCGTTGTGGTATGTGTGAACAAAGTCGATAGACCGGAAGCACGTCCGCAGGAAGTGGTAGACGAAGTTTTGGAATTGTTCTTGGAATTAGATGCCAATGACAATCAGTTGGATTCTCCTTTTGTGTTTGCATCTGCAAGAAGTGGGTATGCCTCTGAAAATCCCGATGACAGAGAAGGCGATATGAAACCTTTGTTTGAAGCAATCGTAGACCATATCCCTGCACCACAAGGCGATACGGAAGCACCTTTGCAGGCATTGATTTCTACCATTGATTACAGCGAGTATGTGGGTAGAATCGGTATCGGTAAAATCGAAAACGGAACATTGCGTGTCAATGACGAAGTTGTGGTTTTGAATATGCACAATGCGGAAAGTCAGAAAAAAGTGCGTATCACAAAACTGTACGAATTTGAAGGCTTGCAAAGAGTGGAAGTCAAAGAAGCAGGCGTAGGCAATATTGTTGCGTTGAGCGGTATTGAAAACATCATGATTGGGGACACCATCTGTTCTCCTGCAAAACCGGAGGCTCTGCCATTTGTAAAAATTTCTGAACCTACATTGTCCATGACATTCTCTGTCAATGACAGTCCATTTGCGGGACAAGAAGGGAAATTTGTCACTTCCCGCCATTTGCGTGACAGATTGATGAAAGAATTGCAGACAGACGTAAGTTTGCGTGTGGAAGATACAGATTCCATGGACGCTTTGAAAGTTTCCGGTCGTGGGGAATTGCATTTGTCCATTTTGATTGAAACATTACGCAGAGAAGGTTATGAATTCCAAGTTTCCAAGCCTGAAGTATTGTTCCACGATATCGAAGGCAAAAAATGCGAACCGATGGAAGCGGTAACCATTGACGTACCGGAAGAATTTGTAGGCAATGTTATTGAAAAACTGGGTGGCAGAAAAGGTGAAATGACCAATATGTATCCTTCCAAAGGCGGATATACCCGTTTGGAATTCTCCATTCCTGCAAGAGGTCTGATAGGATATCGCAGTGAATTTATGACAGATACCAAAGGCAACGGTATCTTGAATTCTGTATTTGATGGATATGAACCATACAAAGGCGAAATTCCAATCAGAGCCCAAGGTTCTTTGGTGGCGTTTGAAAGCGGGGAAGCAATCACATATGGCTTGTACAATGCACAGGAAAGAGGCGATTTGTTCATTGGTGCAGGCGTGAAAGTATACGAAGGTATGATTGTTGGCAGAAATGCAAGAGCAGATGATATGGACATCAACGTTTGCAAGAAAAAACAGTTGACCAATACACGTTCTTCCGGCTCTGATGATGCATTGCGTTTGACACCTGCAATCCAGATGTCTTTGGAACAATGCATGGAATTTATTGGGGAAGATGAATTGTTGGAAGTCACACCAATCAGTTTGCGTATGCGTAAAAAAGTATTGGATTGTAACCAACGCAGAAAAATCAGAGTACACGGCAACAGATAAACAGACAGAGAAGTGATATAAACAGAGGTGCGGTATGACAGAGAAAACAAAGCAAAAAGGCTCCTTTTTGAAACAAGCGGCAATCTTGGCATTTGCAGGGATATTGGTACGCTTTTTGGGGTTTGTGTATCGTGTGCCAATGACCAATATGTTGGGGGACGTCGGAAACGGCATCTATGGGGCAGGATACAATATTTATATGTTTTTGCTGATACTGTCCTCTGCGGGACTTCCTGCGGCAATATCAAAATTGGTTTCGGAGCGATTGGCTTTACATCAATATCGAAACGCACATCGGGTGTTTCAGGTGTCGTTTCTGATTTCTACGACACTGGGTATGTTTTTTGCCATACTGCTTGCTTTGACAGCGAAAAAAATGGCAGTGTTGGTATCATCGCCCGATAGTTATTATGCGATTTTGACACTTTGCCCCACATTGGTGATTGTGGCTGTGATGTCTGTGTATCGTGGCTACTTCCAAGGTATGCATACGATGGTGCCGACAGCAATTTCTCAAATTGTGGAACAAATATTCAATGCATTTTTCAGTGTGTATTTGGCATATCTGTTTTTGGGCTGGTATGTGCCAGTGGGACAAACCAAAAACTTACCATTGGGTGCGGCAGGCGGTACGATGGGTACCGGCATTGGTGCGGCGGCAGGTTTGGTTGTTGTATGGATTAGTTATCTGCTGATTCGTCCGGATTTGTTAAAACGTGCAAAAAGATGCCAACAACCGCATGAGGAAAGTAAAAAACAGTTGGCAAAAAAAATTATGAAAACGGCATTGCCCATCATTGCAGGTACGGCGGTATTTAGTATCACGAACTTGATTGATATGGGTATGGTGACAAAGATATTGAAAGATATCGGCTTTTCGGATATGGAGGCAACGGCATTGTATGGGCAGTTAAACGGGAAATATGTGACACTGACCACATTGCCCGTTTCCATATCCACAGCCATTGCAACCGCAGTATTGCCAAGCATTGCGGCTTCCAACCGTTTGGGCGAGAAAAAACAAGTCAAACGAAAAATGAACTTGACTATGCGTATTTCCATGATTATTTCTGTGCCTGCATCTGTGGGGATTGCGGTATTGGGCCCGCAGATATTGGCAATGTTGTTTCCATCTGCAAAAGAAGGCGGTATGCTTTTGGTTGTGGGTGGGGTATCCATTATCTTTTTGGCATTGTGCCAAACAGCAACAGGCGTATTGCAAGGCTTGGGACACATCAAAGTGCCTGTGGTGGGTGCTTTATTGGGTGCAGTGACAAAAGTTATTTTGAATGCCATTTTGATACCCATTCCCATGTTGAATGTATTGGGAGCGGTGCTTTCCACAACAGGCTGTTATTTGGTGGCGGCGTTGTTTGATGTGTATATGTTATCTCGTATCACACAGGTACGGTTTGACTGGAATCGTGTGATGCTAAAACCCATTTTGGGGGCGGTTGTGATGGGCATTGCGGCTTTGGGTATTTATCATGGTTTGTTTGCTGTATTGCCATACAATATCCTTTGTACATTGACCGCAATCGTGGTGGCAATGGTGGTATATGCCATTGTGATGTTATGGATTGGCGGTATCCAAGAGGAAGATTTGCAAGCAATGCCAATGGGTGGCAGGCTGGTGCGGATTTGTCAAAAAATAAAACGAATATAAGCACAGGGACAGCGTGGTTTTGATACTATGCTGTTTTCTTTTTTTGAAAATAAATCCATGGTTTTGTGGTAGAAGAAACAAATGTTTTGTGATATACTATGCAAAAAGCAAATTGGACAGGTGAGAAAATATGTTTGACATTGCGGCAGAATTGAAAAAATTACCCCAAAAATCAGGGGTATATTTGATGAAGGACGAAAAGGGACAAATTATTTATGTGGGCAAGGCTGTGAATTTGAAAAATCGTGTCAGACAATATTTTCAAAGCAGTAAAAATCAAACGCCAAAAACAAAAACAATGGTACCCCATATCAAAGAATTTGAATATATTGTGACGGATACTGAAATGGAAGCATTGATTTTGGAATGTACATTGATTAAACAATACAATCCAAAATATAATATCTTACTGAAAGATGACAAATCTTATCCATATATCAAAGTGACAGTGCAAGAGGATTTTCCGAGAATATTTGTGACGCATAAAAGAGAAAAAGACAAGGCGAAATATTATGGCCCATTTACCGATGGCATTGCCATGAAAGAAACCATTGAGATTTTACACAAATTGTTTCCAATCCGAAAATGCAAAAAAAATTTGCCAAAAGAAACAGGAAAAGAACGTCCTTGCTTGAATTATCATATCGGGCAATGTATGGCACCTTGCAATGCGTTGATTACCAAAGAAGCATATGGCGTATATGTCAAATCTGCAATGGATTTTTTGGAGGGCAAACATGATGCTATACGAAAGCAAATGGAGCAGGAAATGGCAGAGGCCGCAGCGGCTATGGAGTATGAAAAAGCGGCAATACTCAGAGATAAAATAAAGGCAGTGCAAAGTTTGGCACAAAAACAAAAAATGGAAAATATGGCGTTACAAGAGGCTGATGTTGTGGCATTGGTGCGGGCATTTTCGGAATGTTTGGTGCAGGTGTTTTTTGTGCGGGACGGAAAAATGACGGGACGGGAAAATTTCCATATACAAGCACCCGAAGAACAATCCAGAAGTGAAGTGATGACAGCGTTTATCAAACAGTTTTACAGTGGGACGGCACATATTCCAAGAGAAATCATATTGCAAGAGCATTTGACAGATGAAGAAGGCTTGTTGCAAGCATATTTGTCACAACGCAGAGAAAGCAAAGTAACATTTACCGTACCTGTCAAGGGTGAAAAACAAAAATTGGTGGAATTGGCATATAAAAATGCAACGATTGCATTTGAACAATTCGGCGAAAAAATGCGGAAAGAGCAACAACGCACAAAAGGTGCGATGGAGCAATTACGCCAAGCATTGGGCATTGCAGAGCCATTGCATCGTGTGGAAGCATATGATATTTCGCATATACAAGGCTTTGCATCGGTTGGCTCTATGGTGGTGTTTGAAGATGGAAAACCCAAATACAGCGATTATCGCAAATTTAAAATCAAAACCATTGTGGGGGCAAACGATTACGGCTCTATGCAAGAAGTGCTGACAAGACGGCTCAATCATGCCTTACGGGAAAAAGGTGAGGGCAAAACAAGCAGTTTTACCAGAATGCCGGATTTGATTTTGATGGACGGCGGGAAAACACAAGTACACGCTGCACAAGAGATTTTATCTGCATTTGGTATGGAAATTCCTGTTTGTGGCATGGTCAAAGATGACAAACACCGTACAAGAGGGCTGTTGTTTGAAGAAAAAGAGGTGCATATGCCATTGACATCAGAGGGATTTCAGCTGGTGACACGCATACAGGACGAAGTCCATCGGTTTGCAATCACATACCATAGAAAATTACACGAAACACAGACATTACATTCTGTGTTAGATGATATCAAAGGCATTGGACAGGTCAGAAGAAAGGCATTGATGCGGCACTTTGGTTCTGTGGAAAAAATTGCACAGGCGGAAGTGTCAGATTTATTGGAAGTGGAAAATTTGACGATAAAAAATGCAGAGGCAGTATATGCTTTTTTTCGTGGTTTGGAAAATCATGATAACGCAAAACGCTGAGGAGGGAGAAAAAACGATGTATGGTGCTTGTATCAAACAATTTTCGGAACATTTTCACTTGGAAAATATCATACCCGAAATAGAATTGGAAGGACGTAGAATTAAAAGAAAAGAAATCAATCGCCCTGCATTGCAACTGACCGGTTTTTATGAACGATTTGACAATGACAGGGTGCAATTATTGGGGCGAGTGGAACATAGCTATTTGCTGACATTAGAGCCGGAACAACGCAGACAGGCAATTTGTCATTTGTTTGAATTTCATATCCCATGTTTGATTGTATGTAAGAATTTGGAAATTTTTCCGGAGATGTTGCAGTATGGTAAAAAATACGGTGTGCCGATTTTTCGTACCAAAGAGTCTACAACAGCGTTTGCCGCAGAATTGATTTATTGGCTGCATACAGAGCTTGCAGAGCGGGAAACCATACATGGTGTGCTGGTGGACATCTATGGGGAAGGTGTACTCATTATTGGTGACAGCGGCATTGGCAAGAGTGAAACGGCGTTGGAGTTAATCAAAAGGGGACATCGTTTGGTGGCGGACGATGCAGTGGAAATCAAAAAAATTGCGGATAATACATTGGTCGGTACTTGTCCGGAATTGATACAATATTTGATTGAATTAAGAGGCATTGGTATCTTAAATGTCAAGGAATTATTCGGCTTGGGTGCAATCAGACAAAGAAAATCCATTGACTTGGTAGTGCGGCTGGAAATATGGGACGGCACTTCCAAACCATATGACAGATTGGGCTTGGACGAAGAATATATGGAAATATTGGGGAATAAAGTACCATGTAATACCATTCCCATTCGTCCGGGCAGAAATGTGGCAGTCATTTGCGAATCAGCGGCAATTACAAACCGTCAGAAAAGAATGGGAAACAATCCCGCAAAAGAATTGGAAATGCGTATTTTGGCAAATATGAAAAAATCGGAGGTGTAAGCAAATAGCATGGAAGATATCAAAAAAGAATTACAAAACATATTGGGGATAGATGGTTGTTTGTTCCAAGAGCCTATGGCAAAACACACCACATTTCAAACCGGTGGGAATGCGGATTTGTTTTTGATGCCAAAAAATATACAGGCATTGCAACAAACGATTGCATATTTGCAAAAGCAAAATATTTTTTATGAAATTGTAGGAAATGGGAGTAATTTGTTGGTGGGTGATGGCGGTATCAGAGGTGCTGTGATACAATTATATCGCAATATGCAAGACATCGTGGTTTGTGATGACATATTGACGATACAATGCGGGGCGTTGCTTTCCATGATTGCGGCAAAGGCTGCCGATGCCGGATTGACAGGCATGGAGTTTGCCTCCGGTATCCCCGGTACATTTGGGGGTGCTGTGGTGATGAATGCAGGGGCATACGGTGGAGAGTGTAAAGATATACTGGTCAGCGTGGACGTTTTGACAAAAGACTTGGAAGTACTCACATTGACACCGCAAGAGTTGGATTTGGGCTATCGCCATAGCAATGTGATAGAACAGGGCTATATTGTATTGGGTGGGAAAATCAAGCTGCAAAAGGGCAACACAGAAGAAATTGCTGCCAAAATGACGGAATTGGCAAAACAACGCAGAGAAAAACAACCACTGCAATATCCAAGTGCGGGCAGTACGTTTAAGCGTCCAGAGGGGCATTTTGCGGGGAAATTGATAAGCGATGCAGGTTTGAAAGGAAAACAAATCGGTGGAGCGGCTGTTTCGGAAAAACACGCAGGATTTATTGTCAATGTGGGGCAGGCAACCACAAAAGATATTTTGGATTTGATGGCATTGTGTCAAAAGGAAGTGTTGGAAAAATTTGGTGTGGTGTTGGAGCCGGAAGTGAAGTTTTTGGGAGAACAAATCATAACAATCATGTAGTAGTGAGGGTACGAAAGAGAGGTGTCTGGTCATGCGGTTTGTCATTGTTACAGGTATGTCGGGAGCTGGGAAAACATCAGCATTGAAATTTTTGGAAGATATCAATTATTTTTGTGTGGATAATATGCCGCCTGCATTGTTGCCGAAATTTGCAGAATTGTGTTATGAACAAGATGGTGGTTTTGAACACGTTGCCATCGGGATTGACATTCGTGGCGGAAAATTGTTTTACGATTTATTTTCTGTATTGTTTACGTTGCAGGAAAACGGATACGATTATGAAATTCTGTTTTTAGATGCATCAGACCATGTGCTGATTAAACGATACAAGGAAACCAGAAGAAGTCACCCGCTTTCCAGACGGGGTTCGATTGAAGAAGGTATCTGCAAAGAAAGAGATATTTTGCGGGAAGTCAAGGCAAAAGCAACGTATATCATTGATACCAGCAATGTGTTGACAAGGGAATTGAAAGAACAAATCAACCGCATTTTCCAAGATGATGAAAAATTTGAAAGTTTGGTGATTACGGTATGCTCTTTTGGGTTTAAGTATGGTATTCCGGTGGACAGTGATTTGGTGTTTGATGTGCGTTTTTTGCCGAACCCATACTATATTCCGGAGCTGAAAGAGTTGTCAGGCAACGACAGCCCTGTGAGTGATTATGTGATGAGCTTTCCGGAGAGTAAGGCATTTTTGGATAAACTGGTGGATATGTTGGAATTTTTGATTCCGCATTATATTGCAGAGGGGAAAAACAGTCTTGTCATCAGCATTGGCTGTACAGGCGGAAAGCACCGCTCTGTCACATTGGCAAATGCATTGTTTACAGCATTGGGACAAGAAAAACATACTGTTTTATTGAAACATAATGATATTGAAAAAGATGCAAAAAGAAAGCTTTGATAGTAAAATGCAATCAAAAAGGAGAAAGATATGGCAGAGATGATAAATTTGTCATTTTCCTATAAGGTCAAAGAGGAGTTGGCAACACATTTTGGGAATGCACGCCATTGTCAAATTGCAGAATTGGCTGCTTTATTGAATATGTGTGGAGAAATTGTTCGTTTTGGAGAAAATTTTTGGTTAAAAATACAAACTGAAAATTTTTTTGTCGCAAAAAAGTGCTTTACATTATTAAAAAATACTTTTAATATTATGGTTGATATATCCGTGCGTACAGGTGGAAAAAAGAGGTACACCTATACGTTGTTGGTAAAAGATGCAGACGCAGTGAAACGTGTGTTGACAGCGACAGGAATTTTACATAAGAAAGAGGATACACTGATTGTGAAAAATGCCTGTTATCCTGTTGTGACAGCTGCCATGTGCTGCAAGCGGGCGTATTTGCGTGGTGCTTTTTTGGCTGTTGGCTCTGTAAGCAATCCGCAAAAAAATTATCATTTGGAATTTGTGTTGGAAGACCAAACACAGGCAATGGCGATACAGGAAATGATAAACACATTTGGATTGGAAGCAAAAACAGTCGCACGCAAAGACCATTTTATGGTATATCTCAAAGAAGGAGAACAAATTGTTGACTTGTTCAATGTAATGGAAGCACATATTGCTTTGATGGAATTGGAAAATGTGCGTATTGTCAAAGAAATGCGAAACGATATCAACCGCAAAGTGAATTGTGAAACGGCAAACTTAAACAAAGTTGTGGGAGCGGCACTCAAACAGTTGGAAGATATTCAGTATATTCAGGAGTCCGTTGGCCTGCAATATTTGCCGCCGCCATTACAGGAGTTGGCGGAAATGCGTCTGACATATCTGGATAAGAGCTTAAAAGAATTAGGAATGCTTTTGTCTGAGCCTCTTGGAAAGTCTGGCGTGAACCATCGACTGCGTAAAATCAGCAACATTGCAGAAATGTTGAGAGAGGGTAGGGGTGAGGTAAAATGACTGAAAAAACAGTTACAATCAAAACATCATTAGATGCAAGACAAGCAGCTTTTTTTGTACAAAAAGCAGGACAGTATCAAAGTGACATTCGTTTGGCTGTGCAAGACAAAAAAGTCAACGCAAAAAGCATTATGGGTACCATTGCATTGGGTATGACAGCAGGACAAAATTTATTGATTATAGCAGAAGGCAGTGATGAAGAAGCTGCTGTAAATGCATTGGTAGAAATATTGGCTTAAACCGCAATCATCTATTTTTATTTTACAAAAGAACATTTCAAAAATACGAAAATATAACATTTCGGAAAATCGGAAAAGGTGATATGATACAAACATCATATCGCCTTTTTGCTTTACAAACACTGTTGTTTTTTGTATAATTTTGACAAAACTATGAAAAAACAAGGTGGGATACATGGCAAAACACGAATTTGGTATCATGGACACAGCACCTGTCATGGGAAAGCGTTATGATACATATGAACCACAAAAATATGATTGTATTTCTGTGGAAGATGATGCTGTTCTGGCAATTTTGGAACTATTACAAGAGATTGATTTTGGTTGGCATACCATAGATATTTCTGAAAAAGGACTTACGTACTATGGTGTGACATTGGTTGTTGCCGCTCAAAATGCTGCCAAAACAAGCGATTGCACAAAACAAGTTTGTCATTCATTTTGGCATATACATTCATAAGACAAAGTAGCAACAACATAGTATCTAAAAGATGGAAAGGTGAGGTGTGTGATGATAACATGGAAAGAAATATGGTTTGCCATATTGCCGCAGATAGAATGGGTGATACGGTTGTTTCTTGCGTGTGTCTGTGGCGGATTGGTTGGGTATGAACGCAGCAGACGCAGAAAAGAAGCAGGTATCCGTACACATATTTTAGTGGCAATGGGTGCGGCTTTGGCAATGATATTGTCCAAATATGCGTTTTTTGATATTTTGCCACAGGAAGATATCTCCTTAGACCCCTCCCGTATTGCGTCAAATGTCATTACGGGGATTTCGTTTTTGGGTGCAGGTGTGATTTTTGTCAGAGGGGTTTCTATCAGAGGGTTGACAACAGCCGCAGGTGTTTGGACAACGGCAGGTATAGGTATGGCTGTGGGTGCAGGATTGTATGTGGTGGCATTGGCAGCCACAGTGTTTGTGCTGGTGATACAAATTGTGTTGCAGGAATATTTGAAAAAATGGGACGGTCCTATTTACGAAACCATTTCGGTACGATACATCAATATGGGAAATGGATTGGAACGGCTCAAACTGGAATTGGCAAACAGAAATATTGTGATTCATAATATCAAAATGAAAAAAAATGAAGATAGTACCATTTCGGTGATTTTGGAAGTGAGTCGGGAACATACCATCACTTGTTCGGACTTGGCAGATATTTTTGCACATGACCCACAGATAAAAGAATTTAGTTTATAAAAAAAGCAGTGTATGGTAAACATACACTGCTTTTTGATGTGCAATATTATTGTTTAATGCCATTTGCCACAACATCTTCGGCAAATGTGTTGACAACAAAGTCTGTAAAAGGTACACGTTTTTCCAATTCCCCACCTTGTTCCATGATATCTTGGATATGTGTAAATCCTTCTTCGGAAAAAATGGGGTCTGTTTTCCATGTGTCTTGCTGTTTATAACGTTCGATGATGGTCGTTAATGTTTGCAGGTCAGACTCCGGAAATTGTGGCAATATGACGCTTGCAATTTCCGCAGGTGTATGTGTATCCACCCAAATTTGCCCACGATAGATGGCTTTTGTGAATGCGGTAATGATTTCCGGGTGGTCTTTCATAAATGTGTCATTGCTCATATAAACGGTATAGGGGATATCTCCGCTTGCCTCGCCCAATGATGCCACAATATGCCCTGCACCGCTTTGCTCCAATGTGGTGGCAACAGGTTCAAATTCGACCGTATAATCGCCAACATCGCCTGTGAATGCACCTGCTGTGGAGGTGAAATCAATGTTGTTGATGATATCTACATCGGTAAAAGGTGTCATACCGTTTTTGCGTAATACATATTCCAACACCAATTCCGGCATACCACCCAAACGTCCGCCGATGACAGATTTTCCTTGTAAATCTGTCCATGCAAATGCAGGTTGTTCTGTGCGGGATACCAAAAAATTCCCTGCACGTTGTGTCAGTTGCAGGAATGCTTTTGGATAGTTTTCTTTGCCTTCATTGTAGACATAAATGCCCGCCTCTGTGCCCAATAATGCAATATCGGCAGAGTCGGAAAGCAATGCGGTCATGGATTTGTCAGCACCGTTTCCGGTTGTCACTGTCACATCCAATCCTTCATCTGCAAAAAAATGTAGTTCCTGTGCAACATATTGTGGAGCGTAAAATACAGAATGTACCACCTCATTTAAGCGAACAGGTGTCAAGTCTGCGGTGTCATTTTTGGGGGAGCAGGCGGCAAAAACAGATATCCCCAATACAGTTGCCAATCCCAAAGCAATTTGTTTTTTCATACGTATCCTCCTTATGTGTCGAATATCAAGTTGATAGTATACTATGCATAAAAACAGCATATGTGCATGAATGTTTCAGAAGAAAAACGCAAAGCGGAAAATTTTTTGTAAAAAATTTTTTTGTGGATTGTCATACTTTTTTTCGGAATATGGTGTATAATAAAATTTATGAAAAAATATATATAATGGGGGATATTATGACAGAAAAAATCATGTTGATTGACGGAAACAGCATTGTAAACCGTGCGTTTTATGGTGTGCCGTTGCTGACAAATGCCGAGGGCAGATACACCAATGCGGTTTATGGCTTTTTGAATATATTATTGAAATTGATAGAGGAAGAAAAACCCGATTATTTGGCAGTGGCATTCGATTTGCACGCCCCGACCTTTCGCCACAAAGCCTTTACGGAATACAAGGGCAACAGAAAATCCATGCCCGAAGAATTGCGGGAGCAAATGCCTTTGTTAAAAGAAGTATTGCGTAGTATGGGGATTGTATTATACGAACAAGAGGGCTTTGAGGCAGATGATATACTGGGCAGTTTGTCAAAACAGGCAGAAGAAAAAGGAATGGTGCCTGTTGTGGTTTCCGGTGACAGAGATTTGTTGCAGTTGGCAAGCGATACCTTGAAAGTGCGTATCCCAAAGACAAAAGGCGGACGTACCGAAACAGAAGATTATTATGCAAAAGATGTACAAGAAGCGTATGGCGTGACGCCGACAGAATTTATTGACGTCAAAGCATTGATGGGGGACAGTTCGGACAATATTCCGGGTGTGCCTGGCATTGGCGAAAAAACAGCGGTCAAAATCATACAACAATATCATGATTTGGAAACGGCAATCGAATATGCGCCAGAAGTGAAACCAAAAAAGGCATCTGAAAATTTGCAAACATATCAAGAACAGGCAAGAATGAGCAAATATTTGGCTACCATTGTGCGGGATATGGATTTACAAATGGAACCTGCAAAAATGGGTGCGAAAGATTTGTTTACACCCGAGGCGTATGCCATCATCAAACGGTTGGAATTCAAAAGTTTGTATAACCGATTTGAACAAACCACATTGCCGGAAACCAAAAAACCAAATGCAATATATCATCATATCCACACAGCAAGCGATGCAAAGGCGTTTTTTGCACATTTAGAAGAAGTGGAAACGGCGTATATTTTGTTGGTGGACGATGATGTTTGGAAAGGTATGGCAATCTGCCAAAAAGAGGGCGAAAGCACATTTTTGGAAATCACAGATGATTTGTTGCCCGAAACATTGGCAGAACAGGCAAAACCGTTTTTGCAGTCAGATGCATATGATATCATTGGACATGGTGTGAAACAGGATATCCGTGTGTTGCGTCCCTTTGGCATAGAAAAAATCCATGCAAAATTTGATACCGTATTGGCAGCATATCTGATTGATGCCACAAAAGAAACATATGCATATGACGATTTGGCAAGAGATTTTTTGGCAGAACTGCACCCATCAGTGGAGCAGGTATTGGGCAAAGGCAAAAAGAAACAACCTGTGGAAGGTTTGCCTTTGGAGGAAAGAATTCCGTTTGTGGCAAAACAAGCTGAAATTATGTATCGTGCAAAACAAGTATTGTTGCAGAAATTGGAAGAAAATGAGCAAACTGCATTGTTTTTTGATATGGAAATGCCATTGTTGTATGTATTGGCAGATATGGAAGCGTGCGGCATGAAAATTGATAAAACTGCTTTGCTTTCCTATCAGAAACAGCTGGAAAAAAGTATTGACAGCATTACAAAAGAAATATACGAATTGTCTGGAGAAGTATTCAACTTAAATTCTCCCAAACAGTTGGGTGTGGTTTTGTTTGAAAAAATGGGTATACCCAGCGAGAAAAAAACAAAAACAGGCTATTCCACAGCCGCAGATGTACTGGAACGATTGCAAAAAGAATATCCGATTGTGGAGAAAATATTGTATTACAGACAGTTGGCAAAACTCAAAAGCACATATGCCGATGGTTTGCTTGCCGTGATGGACGAAAAAACAAATAAAATTTATTCTACATTCCATCAAACCATTACAGCTACCGGTCGTATCAGCTCCTCAGAACCGAATTTGCAGAATATTCCGGTTCGTTTGGCACTGGGTAGAGAATTGCGGAAAGTCTTTATTCCAACATCAGAAGAATATTGCTTTTTAGATGCCGATTATTCCCAGATTGAATTGCGTATATTGGCACATATGGCAGAAGATGAAACACTCATCAATGCATTCAAACAAAAACAGGATATTCACCGTTTGACAGCATCACAAGTGTTCCATGTGCCATTTGATGATGTAACGGATTTGCAAAGAAGAAATGCAAAAGCGGTGAATTTTGGGATAATATACGGGATTGGTGCATTTAGTTTGAGCCAAGATTTGGAAATCAGCATACAAGAAGCAGATGCATATATGCAGGCATATTTTGCACAATATCCGAAAATCAAAAATTATTTGCAACATATGGTCAACGTTGCCAAAGAAAAAGGATATGCACAAACCATTTGTCACAGACGACGTGCCATGCCCGAATTAAAAAGCAGTCATTTCCAAAAACGTGCTTTTGGAGAACGTGTGGCAATGAATATGCCCATACAGGGCAGTGCGGCAGATATCATCAAAATTGCCATGATTCAAGTACACAAAGCCTTACAAGATGGCGGATACCGTTCTCGTTTGGTGTTGCAGGTGCATGACGAATTGTTGATTGAGGCACATAAAGGGGAATTGGACGCAGTCAAACAGATTTTGAAAGAAAATATGGAGCAAGCCATTGCTTTGTCTGTGCCATTAGATGTAGATGTGAACCAAGGGGAAAATTGGTTAGATGCAAAATAAAAAAGAGGGGTTATATATGAAAGTCATTGGATTGACAGGTGGTACGGGCAGCGGGAAAAGTGTTGTGAGCCGTTTGTTGGAACAGGCGGGTGCTGTCATTGTTGATGCGGACAAAATCAGCAGAGAAATTGTGGAAATCGGAAAACCTGCATATCAAGAGATTGTGGCATATTTTGGTTCAGATGTTTTACAGGAAGATGGTGCGATATTCCGCAAGAAGTTGGGTGAAATTGTGTTCCAAGACAGTGAAAAACTGGCGTTTTTGAACCAATGCACCCATACATATATCCGACAAGAGATGGAAAAACAAATTGTCGAGGCAAAACAGAAAAAACAAGCCACTTGCATTGTCTTAGATGCTCCATTGTTGTTTGAGGCAGGGTTGGAATCCATTTGCGATAATATTTGGGTGGTGTATGCGGCAAAAGAAGTACGCATTTTACGCATTATGCAACGAGATGGCATTTCCAAGGAAATGGCAGTGGCAAGAATGGCAAACCAAAAATCTTGGGAAGAATATCAAGCCTTATCCGATTTGGTTATAGATAACAGCCAAGATACCGCACACTTGCAAAAACAGGTGGAACAAGCATTACAAACAATATTAGATGTCAAGGTGAATGGGATATGATACAACGGTTTTTGAAACGATGCATAACATGGATATTTGTATTGGGCATAGCCGGTGCAATCGGGTATTTTTTGATATTGCCAAAAATATTGCCGTTGCATTGTAAAAATTATGTCGAAAAATATGCCGCACAATACCATGTGGAACCGTCTTTGGTATATGCTGTCATATTTTGTGAAAGTGGTTTTGACCCGAATGCAGTTTCCTCGGCAAGTGCAAAAGGTTTGATGCAGATTACAGATGATACAGCAATATGGGTGGCACAACAAATTGATGAGATAGATGCAGATACCATGCAAATCACAGACCCCGAAACCAATATACAAATCGGTTGTTGGTATTTGGGTTGGTTATTGGAAAAATTTGATGGAAACAAACAGACCTCTTTGGCAGGTTATAATGCCGGTCACAACAAAGTTGCCCAGTGGTTGGCAGATGAGGAAAAAAGCAAAGATGGTCTGACATTAGATGAAATTCCGTATGCAGAAACAAAATATTATGTCAAAAAAGTAGCATTGGTACAAAAGGCGTATCAATGGCTCTATCGTATGTAGGGGGGTGTCATATGAAAAAGAAACAAAGTTGTTTGCTTGCAGTTGTGCTTGTGGCGGCACTTTTGTCAGGTTGTGGGGCAGAAGAACAAAACGCACAATTTTCTGTTACCACAGGGGGCAATATGCAGAGCCAACAACAAAAAGAGGAAATCACACTTTCTATGCGTATCCCCGAAACATTAAATCCATTGTATAATCGAGATGCTTCCGTAGACCGTATCTTGAAATTGATGTATATGCCATTGATTGGACAAGGTGCAGACGGAAAGCCCAAAGAGGGTGTCGCAAAAAGCTGGCTGGTTTCGGAAGACGGCATGATGGCAACATTGGAGTTGCAAGAAGGTTTGATGTGGCAAGACGGCAGTCCTGTGACGGCAAATGATGTGGCATTTTCCTTTCAGACCATACAAAATTCTGCGGAAGATGCCGTATATCGTCATGTGACGGATTATGTGGCGGGGTGTACACAAGCGGGGACATATCGTGTGAATGTACGATTCAAAGAGCCGTTCAGTGGCAATTTGTCTGCATTATATTTTCCGGTTATTTCCGCAGGATATTATCGGGGAGAAAAAGAGATAAACAAAGGCAATCATATGAAACCAATGGGAAACGGCCCTTATCAAATGCAACAATATACTATGGCATCTTCCATGACATTGGTACCAAACCCAAGTTATTGGGAGGGTGTTGCAAAAATCCCCAAAATTATGGTCAAAATTACAGGTAATGCAGAAACAGACGGTTATTCGTTCAGTCAAGGCATTTTAGATGTCATGGTGAGCGATGCCACAGAAGCAGGAAAATATATGGCAGAAAATGAACATCTGAAAAGTTATCCTTTTGATGGCGGTGCATATGATTTTATTGGATTTCAGTTTGCCAATCCATTGTTTCAGGAAAAAACAGTC
Organism: Anaerotignum sp.; assembly: GCA_020024455.1. Taxonomy (GTDB): domain Bacteria; phylum Bacillota; class Clostridia; order Lachnospirales; family Anaerotignaceae; genus Anaerotignum. Next base: position 73,390 of record JAHHTU010000004.1, read on the forward strand.
AGACAAGCGGTGGCATATGTTGTGCCAAAAGACTATATTTATGAAAGTGTGTATCTGCAATATGCCAATATGACCAATAGCCCTGTCAGCCCCAATTCTTGGCTGTATGAGGAAAATGTTGCCCCATATCACTATGACCCGTCTATGGCAACAACCATTTTGAAAAATGCGGGGTGGCAGGATACCAACAACGATAACATTCTGGAAAAAACAACGGAAAAAGGAAATGTTTTACAGTTGCGGGCAACCATACTGGTCAATCAGGAAAACACTGCCAGAATGCAGATTGCGGCAAAATTGGCAGAAGAATTGAAAGGATTGGGATTTTCTGTTACCATAGATGCACAGCCGTATGATGTGTATGCAGAAAAGTTTGCACAAGGGAAATATGATATGGTTGTGGGTGGTTGGAGAATGTCAGAAGTGCCTGATTTAGCCACATTTTTTGGTTCACAAGGTATGTACAATTATATTGGCTATCATGACGAAAATATGGACGCTTTATTATATGCGGCAAATCATGCGGTAACAGAAGGCCAGACATTATTGGCATACAGCAATTTACAGAAAAAATTTGCAGAAGAATTGCCTTATATCAGCATTGCATATCGACAGGATATCTTGTTGACTTCGGAACAGATTGGAGGGGAAGTGACACCAAATCGTATCAATCCTTTTGAGGGGATTGTACGTTGGACCACAGGCAAAGATACAACACCATAAAAGGAGGATTGTTCATCATGTCAGAATTCAGAAGAAATCCTTTTACGGGAGAATGGACATTATATGCAGAAAACAGAAAAAACAAACCATACGATTTTCAATGGTCACACCCAACGAAAAAAGATGGTGTGAATTGTCCGTTTTGTCCGCAACATGAGGATTGGACAACGCCGGCAGTTTATCAAGACGGAGCAGATGGAGCATGGAACATTCGTGTTTTTCCCAATATGTACCCTGCTGTGAATATGCAAGACCAACATCGTTTGGCTGATGCTTTTTATGAGCAGGAAATGGGAACCGGACGGCATGAAGTGCTTGTGGATACACCAAAACATGACCAAACGATTGATATGTTTTCGTTTACACATTTGCAAAATGTATTGCAAGTGTTGCAGATGCGATATTTGGATATCCGAAAAGAAGAAAAGACGGCATATGTCCAAGTGTTCAAAAATTGCGGTGCAGAGGCAGGTATGAGCATACAACACTCACATTGGCAACTGGTGGGTATGCCGATTGTGCCGGAGCGTATCCGAAAAATGATATTATTGGGCATGAAAAAAGGGTGTCATTTTTGTGATATGATTGCACATGAAAAAGAAGTGCAAACAAGAATTGCGGCAGAAAATGAAAGTTTTCTTGCAATCAATCCGTATGCGTCCAGATATCCGTATGAAATATGGATTTTGCCAAAAGTACATAAACAAAATTTCGCTACATTGACAGAAACACAAATGAAACAACTGGCAGAAATACTGCACGAATTGTTGCCGAAAGTGGCATTGTTGCGTCAAGATGTTGGTTATAACATTTGTGTGATGGACGGCCCAAAAGATACGGATTTTCATTGGCATTTACAGATATTGCCACGTTTGGGTGGTGCTGCAGGTTTTGAAAATGCAACAGATTGTTTTATGAATATTGTGTTGCCGGAACAGGCAGCGACATACTATCGGAAAAATTTAGAGACAATAGAAAGGGAAAAAAAGAAATGGAAAAAATAACATTATTGGGTGTAGGAGCTGTTGGTGGTGCTTTGCTTTGCAGAAATCCGAATATGCTTGCAAAAATAAATGTGGCAGTAGACGCAGAACGCAAAGTGCGTATGCAAAAAGACGGCATTGTGGTCAATGGGGTATCTTATTTTCCACAGGTTGCAGAACACGCACCACAGGATATTTTATTGATTGCAGTCAAAAATACACAACTCAAAGGGATATTGTCAGAAATGACACCATATGTAGGACAAAACACAATACTTGTGCCATTGATGAATGGGATTTCTGCGGTGGAAGTGTTGCAAGAGGCATTCCCCAATCAAGTGGTTGTGCCAGCAGTGGTATATGTAGATGCACAAAAAACAGGTAATCAAATTCGTGTCGGAGAAAAGTATTTGGTGCAAATTGGCGGTGTGGATACAGAGGTTTTGCAGGCAGTGCAAAAAGTGATTCTGGATTGCGGTGCAGAATGTGAAATCAGAGAGGATATTCAACGTTGTCAATGGAAAAAATTTATGACAAATGTGGGAGCAAACCAAGTTTCTGCATTGACAGGGGCAACCTATGCAGATATGACACGCATACCGGAAATTTTAGAAACTGTCAAAGCAGCTATGCAAGAAGTGCTTGCAGTTGCCATGACAATGGGCGTGGATTTGCAAGAGGAAGATATCCGACAAGCCATTGCAGTGTTTCAATGTTGGAGCGGAAACGGGAAATGTTCTATGTTGCAAGATGTGGAAGCAAAACGTATCACAGAAGTGGAAGTGTTTGCGGGCAAAGTGATTGCACTGGGCAAAAAATATAACGTGGCAACACCAGTCAATCAAACATTATATTGGTTGATTTCTGCAAAACAACAAATATATACAAAATCATGATAATCAAAAAACCTCCTAATATTAGGAGGTTTTTAATTTTTATCTTCGTGTTTGATGAGAGCTTTGTTGTAAACGGCGTTTTCTTGCAGCTTTTCTTTTGGCACGCATACGTTCTTCTTTTTTATATAACAGATAACGATAGATGCCGAACAAAATGGCAAGCACAGCCAAAATGCCAACAATCACCATCAGTACTATTTTGATGATGTGATTGCGTTTTGCAGCAGACATTTGTGCCAGTTCTTCCGGTGTGGTTGCAGCGACTGTATCGGAGGCAACCAAATTGGCAGTGGTGAGCGTTTTTCCTTGATAGGTCAGCGTCAATGTACCAAGTGGATTGCCTTTTGTAATGGGCACGGATACCGTATCGTTGCAAGTGATATTTTGCTGAACATCAGTGACATTGGCTTGTTTTGGGAGTGTCACAAATACATCTTTTTCCAATATGGCAGAGATGGTTTGTTTTGTATTTGTTTTTTTGCCCAATACTTCCGTGACAGCCACTTCTTGTTTGATGTCTTTGGCAGAAACGGCTTTTAGTGTCTGATAATTTGAAAAACCATAATCAAATAATGTTTTGGTGTCCACATAATGTTGTGCACCTGCACATTTGAGTACCACAGCAATCAATTCTGTATTATCTTTTTTTGCAAATGTGACCAATGTGTTTTGTGCTTCATTGGTAAAGCCTGTTTTACCCCCTTTTGCTTCGGGATAATAATATAAAGAATGTTTGTTTAACATTTGATGTTGCCCATGCAAATACCGTGTTTCGGATTGTTTGTTTGTGGCAGGGATTTCATAATATGTTTTTTCAATCAATTTGCGGTATGTGTCGTGTGTCAATAACGCTTTTGTAATCAAAGCCATATCATGTGCGGTGGTATAATGGTTTTTATCAAACAGTCCGTTTGCATTGACAAAATTTGTGTTTTGACAACCAAGTTCTTTGGCACGTTTTGTCATATGTTTTGCGAAATCTTCCATATTTCCATCTACAAATTCTGCAATGCCGTTGGAACATTCATTTGCAGATTGCAACAAAATGCCGTAAAATGCCTGTTCGAGTGTGAGGGTTTCCCCTTCCTGTATCGCAATATGAGAGCTGCCCGGTTCAATGCTGTATATGGCATCGTGTGAAAATGTGATGGTATCTTTCAAGTCCAAATCTTCTGCTTCCATTTTCTCCAATGCAAGCAATATGGTCATCAGTTTGGTGATACTGGCAGGATATTGTTTGGTATCACTGTTTTTTTCATATAATATTTGTCCGGAAGCTGCGTCCATGAGTATGACAGATTCTGCGGACAATACAAGATTTTCTGTTTCGTCAGTTTTTTCGGAGGTTTCTTGATTTTCTGTTTCGTTTGTTTTGCCTGTTTCGTTTGTTTGTGTGGCAAATGCAGTTTGAGAAAACAAAAGAAAAACAATCAAAACAATGCTAAAAAATTTATATTTCATGATGGACACCTACTATGATAATGATTTGTTTTGTGTTACAATAGAATGGCATAACACAAAAGCAATTTGATATTGCCTGTATCAGTATACCAGAAAATATAAAAAATGAAAAATATTTTTTATGACAAAATTTGGAACACACAGAGGTATCGGAAATATGAAAAAAGAACGCACAAAAGTGACAGTCATGGCAGTGTTGATGCTGGTTTGTGGTACAGCGTACAGTAAAGTGTATTATGATGGTGGGTTACAAATGAAAGAAACGTTGCACACCATACCACAAAACGAACAGGCGATAGAACAGACCACAAATGTCATCAATATCAATGAAGCACCAAAAGAGGAATTGATGTTGTTAGACGGTGTCGGGGAAGCAATCGCAGAACGTATTATTGCATATCGGCAGGAAAAAGGTATGTTTCAAAATATTTTGGAAATTCAGAATGTAAAGGGTATTGGAGAAAAGACCTATGCGGAAATTGCTCCATATATTACGGTAAATTAGGAGGAAAGTAAGATGTCATATCGTATTTTGGTAGTAGACGATGAAAAGTTGATTGTAAAAGGGATTAAATTTTCATTGGAACAAGATGGTATGGAAGTAACGGCGGCGTATGATGGGGAAGAAGCGTTACAAAATATCCAAGAAAATAAATTTGATTTGGTGGTATTAGATGTCATGCTGCCCAAAATGGACGGATTACAGGTTTGTCAACAGGTGCGGGAATTTTCGCAAATCCCCATCATTATGGTGACGGCAAAGGGCGAAGATATGGACAAAATTATGGGCTTGGAATATGGTGCAGATGATTATATCACAAAACCATTCAATATTTTGGAATTGAAAGCACGTATTAAGGCGATATTGCGTCGCAGTGTCAGAAGAACCACAGAACAGCCGGAACAAAAAAATATATTGAAAGCAAGAGAATTGGAATTGGCATTTGACAGCAGAAGGGTGTTCATCAACAAAAAAGAGGTGAATTTGACAGCAAAAGAATTTGACTTGCTGGAATTGTTGATGGAAAACCCCGGAAAAGTATACAGCAGAGAAAAATTGCTGGATACCGTTTGGGGCTATGATTACCCCGGTGATGTGCGTACCGTAGATGTACACGTGAGACGTTTGCGTGAAAAAATAGAAGAAAATCCAAGTGAACCAAAATATATCTTTACAAAATGGGGAGTTGGTTACTATTTTAATTGATAAGGAAAATGCACCGTTTATCAGCTTGCGATGGGTGTTACTCATCACGTATGTGATTATTGGCATATTGCCGTTGCTGTTGATTTCCAATACGTTGTTACACTCCATACAATCTTATTTTGTGGAAGAAAGAAAAAAAGAATTGCTCAGTGAGGCAAATGTGGTTGCAGGGCAGTTGGCATCGTATGATTTTTTTGAAAATCCAATCCACCAAGAGGATTTGCAGGAAATGATGTTGCATATGGGGCAGGAAGAAGATTTTCGGATATTGGTCTTGGATAATTCGGCAATCGTGGTATATGACACAGGATATGAAGAAATCGGGAAAACATATTTGATACCGGAAGTGTTGGAAGCACTGGAAAATAAAGATGTCGCAAGAGAACAAACAAATGGTGATGTGTATGCGGCGGTATCTGTGGTAGGCTCCGGCAATTTATACGATGGAGTGGTGTTGATTGCCGATTCCTTGCAAGATGTTTCCAACACAGTGGCAGATATTGCAAGTGAGGCATATATTTTGTTGGCTGTTGTTCTGGTATTTGTGATTGTGATTATGGTGGTGATGTCAAAATTATTTACAGAACCATTGAAACGTATGATAAAGGTTATTCAAAAAATGGCAGAAGGCCATTTGGAACAACGATTGGAAATCACAAATCCAACCCATAATGAAATTGTGGATTTGGCATTGTCTTGTAACCATATGGCAGACCAGTTGGAAAAAGTTGAGTCCAGCAGACAGCAGTTTGTTTCCAATGTATCACATGAATTGAAAACGCCTTTGAGTTCTATCAAAGTGTTGAGTGAGTCCATTTTGTTACAGGAAGATGTGCCGAAAGAGATGTATATTGAATTTTTGCATGACATCAATTCGGAAGTAGACCGTATGTCTGCAATCATCAACGATTTATTGACATTGGTAAAATTAGACCAAAAAGAAATACCACTCAATTTTGTAGAAACAGATTTGCATGAAATGATGGAGGGTATCATCAAACGATTATCTCCTTTGGCAGATGTCAAACAAATTGCAGTGCAATATACAAAGGAAAAAGACGTTTTGGCAGAAATAGATGAAATGAAAATGGTATTGGCAATTTCCAATTTGGTGGATAACGCCATTAAGTATACACCCGAAGAGGGTTCTGTGGCTGTGACATTGGACGCTGACCATCAAAATGCATTTATTACAGTGACAGATACCGGTATTGGAATACCGGAAGAAGAAGTGGGGCGTATTTTTGAGCGTTTTTATCGTGTGGATAAAACAAGAGACAGAGAAACCGGTGGTACAGGTCTTGGGTTATCCATTACGTATGCAACCATTATGATGCATAATGGCAGTATTAAAGTCAATAGCAAAGAGGAAGAGGGTACTAGCATACAAGTCAGAATTCCTTTACACCACAACACTTGATATGTGTCATATCATATCAATTTGTTGCAAAAGAAAGGATTGTTGTATAAATGAAAAAGAATAAACTGCTTTTGAATATCATATTTGCAGTGATTATTTGTATTGTGGTGATTCCGTTATTGGTTTTGGTAGGAAGTAAATGGAAATATAATACGGAAAACCAAGCGGAAATTTATTATCTCACTGCTCCCGGTTATTCTTTGAAAGAAATCACAAAGACCATTGAGGAAGACAAAAGTATTGAAAAAAGTATCATGCAGTTGTTGCAGGAAATGAAAACCCAACCACAAAAAGAAGGTCTGCTCAGTGCAATTCCGCAAGATGTTTCTTTTTTGTCTGTGAGAGTGCAGGATAGAACAGCGATGGTAGAGTTGTCACCGTCTTATTTATCATTGAGCAATGTACAAAAAGTGCTGGTGCGTTGTGCGGTTGTTTGGACATTGACATCATTGGAAAGTATTGATAATGTAGAAATGCAGATAGAAGGACACCCCTTGCAATCCAGCACAGGCGATATGATTGGACAAATGAACCGTGCAAATGTCAATATTGATGGGGATATTTCCGCAGAAACCACAGAATATGCCATATTACAGTTGTATTTTGCAGATGCACAGTATATGAATTTGATTGCAGAGGACAGAGTGGTGGAAGCGAACACAAACCAAGCAAAAGAAAAGACCATTGTGGAGCAGTTGATTACAGGGCCTTTGGAAAAAGGGCATTATGCGACACTTCCCCTTGATACAAAGGTACGAGATGTCACAACGACAAAAGACGGCATTTGTTATGTGAATTTAAGCCAAGATTTTTTATCAAAATCATCGGGTGACCATAACAAAGAAGTGTTGATGGTATATTCGGTTGTCAATTCATTATGTGCATTGGATACAGTGAATAAAGTACAGTTTTTTGTAGAGGGCGAAAAAATTGAAGATGTCAAAGGGAATTTAGATTTTAGCAAACCATTTACAGAGAAAGAGGATATTCGTTCTATGTTGGAAGATAAGAAATGAAACGGACAGCAGTTTGGATTTTAATATTCATGATTTGTGGCATATATAGCAGACTAGGCATATCTATGTGGGTATGTTTGGTCTGCTTTTTCTTTTGTGTGCTAAAAACATCATATTTTGTGACAAAAAATAAAAATTATCGGTTTTTGTTGTTATTCGGTGCATTCTTGATGGGCTTTTGCTTGGCTGGAAACAGTGCAAAACATACATTTGTGGAACAGGCAGGCGGTCGTGTTGCCATTACGGCAAATGGTGTGGTGACAAATGTGGAAAAAACCAAAAATGGATACCTAAAATGTGATATTTTGGCAGATGTCACAGAAACAGAAAAGCAAAACATACATCAAAATCAGAAACTGCTTGCCATTTATCCATCTGAGGAAATGGTCAAAATGGGAGATTGTGTATCACTTCAAGCAGATGCATTGGCGTTTGACAGAGCGGATATTTACGGCGGATACGATGAATGGCTGTATTTGACAGCAGATGGATATACAGCAAAAGTATTTCCCGAAACGTTGGAAAAAACAGGAGAAACAAAGTTTTTGGGTATGCAAATCAAAAAAGCAAATGAAACAGTACAGTCTGTATTAGACAAAATATTGCCGGAACAAGAAAGCGGTATTGCAAAAGCCATGCTCACAGGAGAGAGGGCAGACATTGACAAAGAAACAGATGATTTATATACAAAAGCCGGTGTGACACATATTTTATGTATTTCCGGTTTACATATGTCTTTGTTTGCACTGTATTTCACATATGTATTGCGTGATGTCTGCAAATGCAGCAAGAGAACAACCGCAGGCGTGACGATGCTCGTTTGTGTGGGATTTTTGGTGTTTAGTGGATTGCGTCCGTCTGCCATGCGTGCAGTTGTGATGATTTGTGTGACATCTTTGGGATATATGGTGTATCGGAAACATGATTGGCTCAATTCTTTGGCTTTGGCTGGCATTGTGGTGTTGGGGTTTGAACCGTTGTATTTGTTTCAGGCAGGCTTTCAGTTATCGTTTGTTTCTGTACTGGGCATTTATGTGGGCACAAATTGTATGAAAAAACCAAAAACATGGTATGGAAACATCGCATATATCATGGGAATTTCTTGCTTTGCCGTCGGTTTTGGCTTGCCGATTGTGGCATACCATTTTTATGCGGTGTCATGGGTGGGCATTTTAGCCAATTTGGTCATTTTGCCTTTGAGCGGGGCATTGTTGGGCATGATATTGCTGTCTGTGATTGCGGGTTTGCTGTATTTACCGTTTGGTGTGTTTTTGGCAGGTATGGTATATGCGATATTACAAGTCTTTGCACTGGTTTGTCATTTGGTGGTACAATTACCATATGCGATGTTGGCCGTTGGACGTATGCCTCTATGGAGTATGATGGCGTATTATGTTTTATGGTATGGGCTTTGTGCATATCGTCCGACTTGGAAATATCGTTTGCTGACATTTGGCAGTACGGCAATATTGCTGTATGCCATGTTGGGCAATCGTTTGCTTTGGAAAGAAAATATTGTTGCGTTTTTAGATGTTGGACAAGGGGATTGTACAGTGATTACCACATATGACAAGCGGGCGATTGTTATTGACGGTGGTGGCAAATATGGCAAGCCTTTGGGAGAAAATGTGGGTATGACAGTGGTAGCACCCTATTTGGCATCGCAAGGCATCACAGATGTGGAGGCATTCTTTTTGACACATTTCGATGCAGACCATAGTACAGGCATTTTGGAATTGTTGGCAGACGGTAAAGGAAAAACGCTATATGTATCTGCATATCCTGCGGTGGATACAGAGGCAGAGCAACAATTCAAAGAAATCGTAGAAAAAAATGGTGTTTCGGTATATACTATGAATGATACCATAGATTGTTTTATGGAGAGTTTGGGTGTGTTGCATGGTATGTATCCGATTGCCAATGGTGTTTTTGCAGAACATTCTGAAAATGCCCGTTCTTTGGTGTTGCAATATGTGTATGGGGATACGTCTGTGTTGTTGACAGGGGATATTGAGGCAATGCAGGAATTACAGCTGGCAAACAAAAACATACAAAGCAATATTTTGAAAGTGGCACATCATGGCTCGCATACGTCCTCTACATCAACATTTTTGAAAGCAGTATCCGCAGAATGTGGTATCATTTCTTGTGGCAAAAACAATCGGTATCATCACCCACATGAAGAAGTGGTCGCACGTTTGGAGGAAGCACACATGGATATTTACAGAACAGATGTATCCGGCAGTATCATTGTGACCATCAAACCAAACGGTGGCTATACCATACACACTGCGGCAGAAAGGAAACCATATTATGAAAGAATTAAAACAGCAATGGAAAAACAATGAATTTCAAAATTGCTATTTATTTTATGGTACAGAAACATATTTAATCAAACATTATACAGAACAGTTGCAAAAGGCAATATTGCCATCAGGCACAGAAACCATGAACTTGGATATGTTTGAAGAAAAAAAAGCAACAGCACAGGCAATCATAGATGCAGGAGAAACATTGCCGTTTTTTCATGACAAACGGTTGCTGATGATACGCAATAGCAGTTTTTTTCAAAAAAACGGCAGAAAAGAAGAAGGCGAAAAACTGCTTGATTTTATACAGGATATTCCCGAAACCACTTGCATGGTATTTATAGAAGAAAAAGTGGAAAAAACAGGGAAATTATATAAAGCCATTGCAAAAATGGGGCAGGTTGTGGAATTTGCACCCTTAAAAGAAAAAGAAATGGTTGCTTGGTTGCAGAAAGTCTGCAAAGCGGGTGGTGTGATATTATCAAATACCATGGCATATCATTTGTTACAAGTCACAGACAATCATATGGAGAATTTGGAACAAGAGTTGCAAAAATTGATTGCTTACAAAGGTGGTACAGGAGAAATCGAAAAACAAGATATTGATACGGTCTGTTCTGTTTCTTTGGAGGCAAAAGTGTTTGACTTGGTGCGTGCAATGGGGGAAAAAAATGCGGAAAAAGCAGTGTCTGTGTATCGTGATTTGTTGACACTGAAAGAGTCACCCTATATGGTGTTGTCTTTGATTGCAAGACAGTTCCGCATGATATTGACCAGTGCATTATTATCACAAGAAGGAGATACACAACCCGAAATTGCCGAAAAAATAGGTGTGCGTGATTTTGCTGTGCGGGAATACATCAAACAAAGCAGAAATTTTACAAAAGAAAAATTGGAAAAGGCAATACAAGATTGTTTGCAAACGGATATCCAAATCAAAAGCGGGAATATGGCAGAAGATTTGGCAGTGGAATTACTTTTGATACAATATAGTAAATAAAAAGAGAATGGAGAAGGTATGGATATTTATATAGATGATGTCACAAAAATACGAGAGCAATTATGGCAAATGCAGCCATTTGTGCCGGAAAGTGTATTTAGTGATGAAACAGTATATTTTCGCAATCCCGTAGAACCAAAATGCACGGATTTTGTGGAAATATGTTTACAGGTGGCAAAAAATACAGCCAAAGATGTGTATGTATGTACAGAGGAAAAACAATTTTTGATGTATAAAAAAGAACAGTTGGAAGCATTGGACAGATATGCGGTGTTGTTGCCGCCAACCGCAAAAACCATACGATATTTTTTTGTATTGGTGCATGAAGATAGAAAGTATTATTATGGGAAAAATGGTTTGACAAATGATATGCCGCATATGGAACAACAATTTTGTATTGTGCGTGATTTTCAGACACCCGACTGGGCAAAAGGCAGTGTGATGTATCAAATTTATGTAGACCGTTTTTATAATGGGGATTTGCAAAATGATGTCCGCACAGGAGAATATTGTTATCTGAAACATGATGTGGTTGGGCAAAAAGATTGGAATGCCCCCATTGCCGCACATGATTTTTGTTGTTTTTATGGTGGGGATTTAGAGGGCGTGTTACAAAAATTGGAGTATTTGGCAGATTTGGGTGTCGAAGTGCTATATCTCAATCCGATATTTGTGTCGCCAAGCAGCCACAAATATGATATACAAGATTATGAACACATTGACCCCCATTTTGGAAAAATCATCAAAGACAGCACTATGCCATCGGAAAATATCTATCAAATCAGAAGTACATCAAAAGAAAATTTGGAGGCAAGTGATGCTGTGTTTGCAAATCTGGTCAAACAAGCACATCAAAAGGGCATTCGTATCTTGATAGATGGCGTATTTAACCATTGTGGGGCATTTCATAAATGGCTGGACAGAGAAAATTTGTATGGAAATGGTGCATTGCAAAATCCGCAAAGTCCATATCATGATTATTTTTATTGGCAGCAAGATGGCTCTTATGAGGGTTGGTGGGGGTATGAAAATCACCCGAAACTCAATGTGGACGAGAGTGAAACATTATATCAAACATTATTAAATATCGGGAAGAAATGGGTATCTCCGCCATTTGGTGCAGATGGTTGGCGGTTAGATGTTGCGGCGGATTTGGCAAAGTCTGAAACCAAAAATCATCAATTTTGGAGAGATTTCAGAAAAGCAGTCAAAGGGGCAAATGCGGAAACATTGATATTGGCGGAGCATTATGGCAATCCAGATGCTTGGTTGCAAGGTGACCAATGGGACAGTATCATGAATTATGATGCCTTTATGGAGCCTGTAAGCTGGTTTTTTACAGGCGTTTCCAAACACAGCACAGAATATAAGCCGGAGTTGTGCAATGATACCCATACATTTTGGAAAATTATGCAACAAACCATGCAAAGATTACCCATACAATCCGGTATGGTTGCCATGAATCAGCTTTCCAATCATGACCATTCCAGATTTTTGACACGCACCAATCAAAAAACAGGTCGTTTGCATACAGATGGAGCAGAGTTGGCAGGAGATGGCGTACAAAAAGCGGTGTTGCGAGAGGCGGTATTGTTTCAGATGACTTGGCTGGGTGCGGCGACCATATACTATGGAGATGAGGCAGGTTTGGTCGGCTGGACAGACCCCGACAATCGACGGACATATCCATGGGGAACAGAGGACTTGGATTTGATTGCCTATCATAAAGCATTGATTGCCATACGAAAAAAATCGTCTGCACTGCGTATGGGTGCAACAAAAATATTTGATACGGCAAATGGTGTGTTGGCATATGGCAGATTTGACAGAACTGAAAAAATGATTGTGTTGTGTAACAATACAAATGAAAAAATAAAATGCAATCTGCCTGTGTGGACGATTGGAGTTGCCATGCAAGGGCATTTGCAAATGCAAATACAAACAACACAAAAAGGGTTTTCCACACAAAATCAAATGCTTGATGTGATAGATGGGATTGCCACAGTAACAATGCCTGCAAAAAGTGCGATGATATGGAAAGAGGTGTGATATATGCAGGATTTGCATATCCTATTTGAAGATGAACAAATGTTGGTTGTGGTAAAACCGCAAGGGATACCCGTACAACCCGATAAAACAGGGGATTTGGATTTGCTGACACAATTACAGCAAAAAACAGGCCAACCATTGGGCTTGTTGCACCGCTTGGATAGACCTGTGGGTGGTGTGATGATATTTGCCAAAACAAAACAAGCTGAAACCACCATTGCAAAAGCCATGCAGGCGGGAATGTGGCAGAAATATTATATTGCGGTGTTGTATGGCAGTGTCCCCAAAAAGAGCGGTACTTGGACAGATTATCTTTATAAAAATGCAAGAACCAATCTGTCCGAATGTGTTTCTCAGGATAAAAAAGGTGCGAAAAAAGCTGTTTTACAATATGAAGTGTTACAGGAAATAGCACATGAGGGACAAATGTTGTCACTGGTAAAAATCAAATTGGAAACCGGACGACACCATCAAATTCGTGTGCAAACCTCTGCAAGAGGTCTGCCGATTTGGGGCGACAGAAAATATGCAAGCAATCAAAATACGCCAAAAGGGGCAAATATTGCATTGTGGTCAAACTGTTTGAAGGGAATACACCCCTTGACAAAAAAAGAACTGATATTTTCCTATGAACCGCAAGAAGTACCATTTTGTTTTTTTGAAAAATAGCAAGTATAGAAAAAAGCACATTCTGGCAAGAAGGTGCTTTTTGTGGTTGATACAATAAAAAAAGAACCTTACAGATTGTAAGGTTCTTTGCGTGCGGATGGTGGGACTCGAACCCACACGGTATCGCTACCGCC